>CAZBSE010000007.1:0-14655 GCA_964494385.1 uncultured Actinomycetota bacterium
AATATTAGATAAATCAGAAATTTTTTTACTTATAATAATCAAATCAATTTTTTCATATTCTAAAATAAAATTTACAGCAAAGTTACTGCTTAAATTTATAAAATTATATTTACTATTCAGATTTTTAATTCTTCTAAATGTTTCTAGATTTCTATCAGCTAAAATTATATTGAAGGAATTTATGAATTTATTTATTTCATTTCCCGAATTTGACTTATTAATCATAAGCTCTTATGAATATTTGCATAATTAAAAGTAATGTGTTTTAATAGAATAAGTTATATTAAATCTATTGTCAATATAATTTATATACATATTTTATACTATATGATAATATACCAAATTCATGTAAATTTTATATACATTTACATATTAATTTAAATGTACACATTAAGTATTATTAATAGAAAGGAAGTAATATGGAACAGATAATTGGAATAACAAATGCTAGGAATAATATTAAAGAAATAGTAGATACAATTTCTGATAAAAATGAAATTTATATTATTACTAGGGATAGTAATCCTGAAGTAGTAATCATATCTTATAAAAAATATCTAGAAAATAAAAAATTATTGAACCAGATATGGGAACTTAGATATGAAAAATCAATTAAGAAATCTCAGCTTCAATTTAAAGAATGGTTAAAGAAAAAGGGTTATGACATAGATAAATTATCAGAGGAAGAAATTGGTGATATGGTTAAAAATTTACAAATTAACAATACTATTTAGATTTAAAATAAACATCTTAGAATAAAATTAAGGATAACTATACCCATACATCAAGCATGTAACTTTTAAATAAACAACCAAGGATTTTTTTATTTGGAGATAATCAGTGATAAAACAGATATGTGGCGGTATGACGGAATTGGCAGACGTAGCTGCCTGAAAAGCAGCAGAGTGGTAACACGCTCGTGCGGGTTCAATTCCCGCTACCGCCACCCAAAATCCCATAAAAAACAAAAAACACCCAAAAAATTGGATGTTTCTTGTGTAACACGCTCGGTAAGATTATTACATCTTACGAATATAATTTAACAATTTTATGATATGTTTGTCAAGTAATAACTTAATGAGTCTAAACTTAAATTTATATCTTAGTTATATTATTTGACCACGACAACAATGAGCCGATAACTAATAAATACTACTGTGCTGATCTAGCTTAGTATAGTGATTTTTATATCTATCTGATAAGTAATACATCCCAATTTTACTTAAAGTAAATCTTAAACCTACTTTATATATAAAAAATATCCTAGTTTCAAATACCTGTAAAATCATCTAAAAATATAATATCGAAATTAAGATTTTTTGCACTGTTGTATAGCTTTTTATCAGCAGTAATGAAAGGGACTTTATATTTATCAGACATAGCAATATAGATACAATCATATATTGAACTTTTTATTCTTTTGGAAATATCATAAGCATATACATATGATTTATAATCCAGTTTCAAAAATATTAATATATTAAAAATTTCCCGGATTATATTTTCTAGTAAGCTTTTGGAAACATTAGTTCTGAACCTAAAAATATTTACCAATTCGTAAATTAAAAGCTCTGGAGATAAAATATGAAAGTTTCTTGAAATAGCTTTCTTATAAAGAATTCCAGCAGTCTCAATACCATCTTCACTTTCAGAATAAAACCATTTAAATATAACAGACGAATCTAAAACAAAGATTTCTTTATTTCTTTCTTGAACGAGAAATTTGCCAATCCTGCTAAATTCTTCGTTATTTAACTCTTCTGAGTAGTTCATTGGTTCTTTCCCGCCTTAAACTCCTTATTTCTTCAACAAAATCGACGTTTTTAAATAACCCTTCTTTTCTAATCCGCTTATTTATTTCCATTAATTTCTTTACTGCTTTTTTTCTATTTTCAAAAGCAATGTTTTCATTAATTTTTCCAAAATATAATTTTACCGCATCTGCAAAGAATTCTGAGCGATTCTTATTGACTATCTTTTTATACTTATTTACCTCTTTAAGCAATTCAGGAGGTATCGAGATATTAATTATTGCCATTTCTTTACCTTTTATAAGATTATAAAGCTGGGTTATTATAACATAATTACATAAAATATTACATAAAATTTTATGTATAATTTTAATTAAGAAATCAATTATATAAATTTAAAGATAGAAAGACTTAAAGGAAGTATTGATTTAAATATTGATAACAATTATGGTCTATTGAGGTAGAAAAGATTCTCTATGCGCTATCTCTACAGTAGTTAAAAGATATAAAAAGTTGGCCGTCTTCCCGATAGTCTATTCATATAGATAAGCCCTTCCTGGAAGGGGCTTATTACTTTAAATTATTCTTTCTTATTTAAGAAAGAAATTTATTTATTAAAATATAGATTTTCAGTATAGGAGCTTTGATAATTCATAAAGCTCCATATCCAGTGGCTTTGTTTCTTTCAAGGCTTCTTCCAGTGAAACCGAGGTGATTTTACCATTTTCCAAAACTGCCATCTGTCCAAACTTCTCTTCATGAACCAGCTCCACTGCTTTTACTCCCAGCCTGGTAGCAACTATTCTATCAAAGCCAGTCGGTCTTCCGCCTCTCTGAAGATGGCCCAGCACCATTACCCTGGTGCTATAACTGGTTCTCTTCTCTATTTCATCTGCGACAACACTGCCGATTCCTCCAAGCTGCACATGTCCGAAATTGTCAAGTTTATCTGAAGCTGTTATCTGCCTTTCTTCTTCAGCAGGTTTTGCCCCTTCAGCAACTGCAATAATGGTAAATTCCTTACCTTTTTCTTTTCTTTTTTCTATAACATCTATTATCTCCTCATAGCTGAAAGCTACTTCAGGAATTAAAATAATGTCCGCTCCGCCGGCAATTCCCCCGTTAAGGGTGAGCCAGCCCGAGTCCCTTCCCATGATCTCTACTATCATAATCCTATGATGTGAAAAAGCCGTGGTATGAAGCTTATCAAGACAATCGGTCACAATTTCCAGAGCCGATTCAGAGCCTATGGAATACTCAGAATGTGCAATATCATTATCTATGGTCTGAGGAATACCGACACCTTTTATGCCGTACTGGGTTAATTTGGTTATAACTCCGTTGGTATCATCCCCGCCGATGGTTATTAAGGCATCCAATTCAAGTTTTTTTATATTCTCCTTAACTTTTTCCACTCCGTTTTCTATTTTAAAAGGATTGGTCCTGGATGTTCCGGTTATAGTACCGCCTTCCGCCAGTATTCCCGAAACCAATTCCCTGTCCATTTCTATTACGTTTCCTTTAATCAGACCTTCCCATCCGTTTAAAATCCCAGTTACCTTATATCCGTATTGTGAGGCTTTTAAATAAATAGCCCTGAAGGCTGCATTTATTGCCGGAGAATCCCCTCCACCAGTTAAAACACCTATATTCTTTATCATTCTCATATCCTCCTTCTGCTATAAAATATTAATTAGTTTTTTTATATAAGTTCGGCATCCATATTTTAGGTTACGCAAGACATAAAATATTTTTACTAAAGTTAAGATTATATTGATTTATTCCACAGAATCAACTTATTTTTTTCGTTATAATCTCATTTACCATCCGGGGGTTTGCCCTGCCCTTCGTCCTGGCCATCACTTTCCCGATTAAAAAGCTCATTGCCTTTTCCTTACCTTCCCTGAATTGCTCCACCGGCCCGGGATTGGCTTTAATGATCTCATCAACAATCGATTCCAGCAGATTTTCGTCACTTATCTGTTCCAGCCCTCTTTCCTCAATTATGCTCCGGGCAATCTTTCCGGTATTGAACATCTCTTCAAATACCGATTTGGCTATCTTGGAGCTGATTTTGCCTTCATCAATTATTTTAAGCATCCCGCAGAAGTTCTCAGGGGATACCTTGCTGGTCTTAATGGTTATCTTTTCCTTATTTAAAAGAGCGCTGAAATCTCCCATTATCCAGTTGGCAATATTTTTTGGATTATCGTAATACTTACAGCACTGTTCAAAATAATCAGCTGCATCCCGGTCATTGGCCAGAAAGCTGCAGTCATATTTGGGTAGGCTGTACTGCTTTTCAAACCTCTTGATCCTGGCTGAAGGAAGTTCGGGGATCGTATTTTTTATATCCTCTATTATTTTATTTTCCATGTACATAGGTACCAGATCAGGATCAGGAAAATACCTGTAGTCATGGGCCTCTTCTTTTGAACGGAGAGCCTTGGTAGTCCCAGTATGGCTGTCGTAATGTCTGGTCTGCTGGGTTACACTGTCGCCGTCTTCCAGGACTTTAATCTGCCTTTTAACTTCATACTCCAGGCCCTTCTGCATAAATTTAAAGGAGTTTAAGTTTTTAATCTCGGTCTTGGTACCGATTTTATCATCTCCAATCTTCCTTACCGAAACATTGCCATCACACCTCAGGCTGCCTTCCTCCATACTGCAATCGCTGACATCCAGGAACAGTATCAAGTTTCTAAGTGCTATCATATATTCCTTTGCCTCCTCGGGAGACCTTATATCCGGCTCGGTAACAACCTCTATAAGCGGGGTCCCTGCACGGTTAAAGTCAACTATACTGGCTTCGGACTCGCTTATCCTTCCGGTTGTCCCTGTGTGTACCAGCTTACCGGTATCTTCCTCCATATGAACCCTGGTTATCCCCACTCTCCTTGTATAATCTCCCATATCAATATCCAGATAACCTCCCACACCCAGAGGCAGGTCATATTGTGAAATCTGATAATTTTTTGGCATATCAGGATAAAAATAATTTTTCCTGTGAAAAATGGAATATTCCTGGATCCTGCAGTTTAATGCCAGAGCAATCTTTACCGCATACTCCACCGCTTTTTTATTGGTGACCGGAAGCGAACCCGGATGCCCCAGGCACACAGGACAGGTATTTATATTCTTCTCTTCTCCGAATGAAAGCCTGCATCCGCAAAACATCTTGGTACTGGTATAAAGCTCAATATGGGTCTCGAGACCTATAACCGATTCATACTTATCTTTCATCTCTCCAGTCCTGGCATAAAAGTTATCAATTTATAAAAATAATCCTTTGCTTAAAACCTATAGCCCTGGCCTGCTTTTAAAGCTTATTGCTTCCTCCAGGCTGTAAGCCGCTCTCAGCACATTGTCTTCCCGGAGTATATCCCCTATTATTTGCACCCCTATGGGAAGTCCACTGCTTGAAAGGCCTGCCGGAATTGAAATTGCGGGCAGTCCCGCCAGGTTTACCGGTATGGTGCATATATCGGAAAGGTACATGGTCAAAGGGTCATCTATCCTCTCACCGACCTTAAATGCAGTGGTGGGCGATGTTGGAGAAATCAGGACATCATATTTTTTAAATGCTTTTTTAAAATCATTTATAATAAGCGTTCTTACTCTCTGCGCTTTTTCGTAATAGGCATCGTAGTAACCAGCCGATAGGCAGTAGGTCCCTATCATTATCCTTCTCTTGACCTCATTGCCGAATCCTTCCGCTCTGCTTTTCCGGTACATTTTTCTCAATGTTTTTTGTTCCATATTCCTATATCCATACCTTACACCATCAAATCTGGACAGGTTTGAGCTGGCTTCAGAAGGGGCAATAATATAATAAACGCTTAGAGCGTGTTCCAGGCTGGGTATTGAGACTTCTTCAACTTCCCCGCCCATATCCTCTATCAGCTTAAGAGTTTTCCGGACAGCCTCTCTCACCTCACTATCAATTCCTTCCACCATCAGTTCTACGGGCACACCTATTTTCATATTCTTTATATCGGATTCAAGACATTTTTTAAAATCAGGAACTTCCACATCAATTGAGGTGGAATCATTTTTATCATGGCCGCAAATTACATTAAGCAGCGCCGCACAATCTCTAACATTCCTTGTAAGGGGACCTATCTGATCCAGGGAAGAGGCAAAGGCCACCAGTCCATACCTGGACACCCTTCCGTATGTGGGTTTGAATCCGACAATACCGCAGAGCGACGCAGGCTGCCTTATGGATCCTCCGGTATCGGATCCCAGCGAACATATGGCTTCTCCTGCTGCTACACAGGCAGCAGGCCCTCCGCTTGATCCTCCCGGCACCCTGCCGGTGTCCCATGGATTTTTAACCGGCCCGAAATAGGAATTCTCATTGGACGAGCCCATGGCAAATTCATCCATATTGGCCTTCCCTGCCAGTATATAATTTTGCTCCGTCAGCTTTTCAATTACAGTGGCGTTATATATGGGAACATAATTCTCTAAAATTCTTGATGCGCAGGTTGTGTTAATATTTTCTGTGCACATATTATCCTTTATGGCCAGGGGGATCCCTGTAAAATCGGCTACTTTATTTCCGACGTCTATAAGCCTGTCAACTTCTCCGGCCTTTTTCAGTGCGCCCTTTCTTTCCAGCCTGATATATGAATTCAGCTTCTCTTCAACATCATCAATCCTGGAGTAGACACTTTTTACAATATCGGTGCAGGATATCTCTCTTTTGACCAGCTTTTCTTTCAATTGGTATGCAGCAAGGTAATTAATTTCCAAAATCTCTCCTTGTCAGTCAATCTTTGGCACTTTAAAGCCGTTACTCTGCCTGTCAGGCGCATTTTTCAGCGCGGATTCCTGGGTAACTGATTTTTTTACAACATCTTCCCTGAAGACATTCTTTACATCCAGGACATGTGATGTGGGCGGAATTCCCTCCGTATTTACACTGCTTATATTTGCAATATGATCCAGAATCTTATCCAGCTGAGAAGTAAATTCTTCCGTTTCCTTATCATCAAATTCAAGCTCTGCCAGCTTTGCCACATATTTTACATCTTCCTTGGAAATTCTTTTCATAAATTATCCTTTTTGAAATTATATGGAAATGCTATTTAAACCCGGATTTAAATATAACATTTTAGCAAATATTTCATCTAATTAATATAATTTTAAAACTTCAATCTCTCCCAGCAGAATCAATATCAAAATCAAATTGTATACTCCATGAAGAAAAATTGCCGGAAGCAGCGATTTTGTCTTTTCAAACAGGTAGGCCAAAAGCCACCCTATAATCATCAGGGGTACGAAACTGTACAGCTCCAGATGCACCACGGCAAACAAAAAAGAAGAAAGAAAAAGTGCGGCATTAATGCCCCAGCTTTTCTTAAAAGCAGAATATAGAAATCCCCTGAAAAAAATTTCTTCGCTGAAAGGGGCAATCAAGGCTACCACTATCAGAAGTATATTGCTTGATATACTCCTGTTCCTGACCAGTATCTCAATCTTGCTGGAGGGTGCCTCTATCCCGAACAGTGAATTCATCAAAAATACATAAAGAAAGCTTACCAGAAAAATTAGAAGCAGTGAAAGAAACGAATACCAGATGGTCTTGCCAATACTGTAATATCTGAGTCCCAGGTCCCTAAAACGTGCCTTCCTGCGGTGTATGGCAAAAAACCATACCACACCCAGCATAAGTACTATCTGGATCCCGTAAAGGACCGAAAAACTCACATTATCTATATTTGAAGAGTTAAAAAACTGCCTGTCTCCGAATGCTTCAAATAGTTTCAGCGATCCGAAATAAATTGCTACCAGCATCACGGTTAGAAACACAAGTGAGATTACAGCATCAAGGGCGTTCCACTTTACATTTAAACCCCCATTCCGCCCCCTGGCCGAATTTGCGTCTTCTGGTATATTAAGAGCCATATATTAAACCTGCCGCTAATTAATCTCTTATCATTTTCTTAAATTCTTCTTCAGATATCAGCCTGGTATTATATTTCCGCGCATCCTCAAGCTTGCTTCCCGGGCTATCTCCAACCACAACCGCATCAGTCTCTCCGCTTACACTTGAGGTAACCCTGCCCCCGAAATCCTCAATGATTCTTTTGGCTTCGTCTCTGGAAAAACTGTCCAGTTTCCCGGTAAGCACAAAATTTTTATTGCTAAAAGCTTCTTTCCTGTTTACCTTTTTTAGCCCGGAGACTAAATTTACTCCTGCTTTTTTTAGTTTATCTATTATTTTTATATTTTGTTCCTGGCCAAAAAAAGAAACTATGCTCTCCGCTATTTTAGGCCCGATTTCATTTATCCTCTCAATTTCATCGTAGGCTGCGCCCATCAGGCTGTCAAGATCCGCAAACACTCCTGAGAGCACATCTGCAGTATGAGAACCCACATATCTGATGCCCATGGCAAAAAGCAGCCTTGACAGGGGCCTTCTCTTGCTTTCTTCTATCGCCTTCAGCAGGTTCCGGGTAGATTTTCCCTTAAAATTTTCCAGGGAAAAAATATCATCATAATCGATATAATAAATATCGGAAGCATCTGCAATCAGTTTTCTATCCAGAAGTTTTTCTACCACTGCCGGCCCCAGCCCTTCTATATCCATGGCTCCCTTTGAGGCAAAATGGATAATCCTCTCGTACTGCTGGGCGGGACAGGCCATGGAGGTACATCTCAGCGCAACTTCCCCTTCGGGCTTCACCACATCGGATCCGCATACGGGGCATTTTACGGGCATCTTGAATTCCCTCTGTTTGCCGTCCCTTTTTTCTTTTATGACCTTTACAATTTCGGGTATTACATCTCCCGCTTTGTGCACCACCACCCAGTCTCCTATCTTTACCTCTTTCCTTCTTATCTCATCTTCATTGTGAAGAGTGGCATGGGAAATGGTGGAACCAGCTACTTTTACAGGCTTAAGAACCGCCACCGGTGTCAGTGCGCCGGTCCTTCCCACACTTACTTTTATATCCAGGATTCTGGTAACCTCCTGCTGCGGAGGAAATTTATAGGCAACGGCCCACCTCGGATTCCTGGAAGTCCGGCCCAGCTTCCGCTGATATGAAAAGTCATTTACTTTTATAACCACGCCATCTGTTTCGTAAAGCAGATTTTTACGCTTTTCCTCCCAATTATCAAGATAATTTTTAATTTCCTCAAGATCAACTGCTTTTTTTATATTCGGATTTACCTTTAACCCGACTTCAGACAGGTAATTTAACATCTCATAATGGCTGGAAATATTTAGCTCCCCGGTACTGACCGCTCCATATATAAATATATTGAGTCTTCTTCTGGCAGTATTTCCCGGATCTATCTGCCTGAGCGAACCTGCTGCCGCATTTCTGGGATTTGCAAAAGAGGGGAGCCCTTCTTCCTCCCTCTCCGTATTAATTCTTTTAAATTCATCTTTGGCAAGATATACCTCTCCTCTTACCTCCAGCCTGGAAGGTATTTTAAGCCCGCTTTTTGTAAAAAGTCTTAACGGAATTGCTTTTATGGTTTTTAAGTTGGAAGTTATATCTTCACCCAGGATACCATCACCTCTGGTGGCACCCCGTGCAAATACCCCATCTTCATATACCAATGAGACTGCTGATCCGTCTATCTTGAGCTCGCATATAAACTCCACTTCATTTTTACCCTTTTCAAGGTCTTTGTGTACACGTGTAAGAAAATCTTTTAACTCATCGTAGCTGAAAGCATCCTGAAGGCTCAGCATTTTTTCTCCATGCTCTACTGTGCTGAATCCCCCTTCCAGAGGGGCCCCGATTCGCTGGGTCGGAGAATCTTCAGTAACCAGGCCCGGAAACTTTTTTTCCAGCAGGATTAAATTACGAAGCAGCATATCATACTGACGGTCGCTTATTATGGGATTATCCTTTATGTAATAATAGTAGTTATGTCTGTTAAGCTCGTCATGCAGGCTCTTGACTGCAAGTCCGGCCTCTTCCTTTGCCATATCTTCAATATTTAATTTTAAAAGCCTTTCTAATTTTATTTTTTTTACCCCGTCTTCCATTTTCTAAATCGGCCCTTTTTTAAACTTATATACCTAAATTATACAAATTATTATTTTTATAGTTAAGCACCAAAAAAATCCAGCGCCAAAAAATATATTTAGTATATGATATCCGGATGTTTTGGGTCAAGGTAGCTCCTGCAGCAGAAATCCAAGATCATACTCTTTATATATCCTTTCAAGCTCCTCAAGGGCTCTTAAAAATAAAAGGTTATTGTCTTTATTCAGCTCTTCAAGTTCATCTTTGCTATAAGTGGAATAACTGCCGCTTTTATAATAGGAAAGTACCAGGTCGGCTGTTTCAATATCGTTTTCTGCAAATTCAAGTACATACCCATAGAAAGCTTCCAGGGGTCCGGGGACATCACCAATCTGGATTAATTTCTTCCTGAAATCCTCGGCCGCATCCAGCCTCTCTCCGGCAATCTCACTCAAGTTATCCACGCTTATAAATTTTTCTTTCATCTTTTCTGACAGAAGGTTTGCCTGTTCCATAAACTCATCCTCTACCGGCTGGTACCTGCAGCCGAATTCTGCTATTTCTTCTGCTTCCAGCAGCCTTATTGCTTCCAGCATCTCCTTTTTTATCCTGACATTTTCCTCCACCTGTTTTACTTCCGCTGCTTTCCGGCACTCTACCAGCAGGACATTGCATCCCACCATTACAATCATTGCTGCTGTCAGCACCGTTAAAATTACTTTTTCTTTTACGGTCACTGTTTGCCTCCCTTTGCATCCAGTCCCAGCGGATATAGGTTCAGCAGTTCCGCAATTATTATGAGCCTCTTTGCAGAAGAATATCTGGGATGGCAGGTGGTAAGCAGGAGTTCACTTTTTCCCGAACCTTCCAGGATATAAATATCCGTGGGAACAACTATCTGCTGCCCCGTTACCGCGTAAATAAATATCCCGCCCTTAACAGTTTCGAGATAGATAAGGTCCCTTTTTTTCAGCTCATCAAGCCTTTCGAAAGGCGAGCCATAAGTAGTCCTGTGCCCTGATATGGTACATCTTCCGACTTCTCCCGGCAGCGGAGTTTCTTCAATATGGCCCGGCCCCTGCTCTAAAATCAAGCTATCGGCACTTTCATATGAAACCCACTCCAGGTCAATTCTGGGGATTGACATTTTAAGGGGGAAAAAATCTTCCGCTGCGGGTATTTCATAATCCGTATAATCCTCTTTAAGGGAACTCGCGTCATAAGAGCTGTTGGTTTCCTTACTATATTCGCTATCTCCTGCAGTTTCCCCCGAAGAATCGGTTATCTCTTGCTCCGCCAGAGCCTGTTTCTGGCTTTCCCACAGATCCAGTTTTGCCTGCCTGCTCTTTTCAGCTAAAAAATTTACCGCCACGAAATAACATAGGAACAGGGTCCCGGCCCCTATAAAAATATACACTACAATCAGCATTATTCTTGCTTTTTTTGATTTTAACATTTACTTTTAAAATAAAATTTAAATTTCCTTAAAGCAATTATACCCTATAATCCCTGCAGCCCAAATAAAGCAGTCCGGATATATTAATAGCCGAACTTTCTGTATATATCCATCCTGTATTCAGTAAAAACTCAATTACTTTCGGTTACGGTTGGATATCCTTTATCTACCCAATCAGTAATCCCGCCCGTCATATTATAAATCCCTGTAAAACTGTTTTCCACCAGAATATTAGCCGCATTCCTGCTTCTTCCCCCAATCTTACAATAAACTATTATAGGTTTATCTTTAGGCAATTCGTTCAATCTGTTTTCAAGCTCCAAAACAGGGATGAGTACTGCTCCCTCGATATGACCCTCCTTAAACTCATCCGGCGTTCTTACATCCAGAATTATATAATCCTGGCCGCTGTTTATGATATTATAGGCTTCATCAACAGAGATATCCTTAACTTCTAAGATTGCCTCTTCTTCTGACTGGTTTTCTTCCCTGTCAAGAATTTCCTCAGTTTGAGAATTTTCCTCACCGGCAGCCTGTTTTTCATCCTGTATCTTACACCCGGCAGTAACAGTAGAAATTAAAAGTATAAAAACAATAGTTATAATCGATATTAGTTTTAACTTACTATCTATTATTCTTATTGACATTACTCCCTTCTTTCTAATCAATTTAAATGATTATAATAATTATAAACAATGACCTAAAGATATAAAATAAATTTTATTAATGATAAGAATAATGATAGCATTCTATCTATGAATAAAAGAAAACCTTATACCAATAGAAGAAAAAAGATTATAAGATACCTTGGAATAACCCTAATAATCATAGGCCTTTTAATTATAATATGGCCATTTTATACAAACTTTGTTCTGACCAGAAGAGAATCCATAATACTCACCGCCTGGGGCGAAGAACTCGAAAAACCTCAGGAGACCGGTGCCGAAGAAGAAGAAAATGAAACTGAACTGCAATTAGAAAAGGAAACTGAACTCATTGATTCTGAAAAAAAATTACCGTTTAGAATTTACATCCCTGAAATTAATACAGATTGGGTCGTAAATGAGGGCACCGATTATTTAACGCTTAAAGAAGGCCCTGGCTTCTTTTCAGGATCGGCTCTTCCTGGAGAAATAGGTACCTGTGTAATTGCGGGACACCGGACCACTTACGGAGCCCCTTTTAATAGACTGGACGAGTTGGAAGAAGGAGATGAAATATTCCTTGAGACAATTGGAAATGAAAGATTTACCTATATTGTCACAGGTGAAGAATCGGTACATCCACAGGATGTAAGTGTCCTTAAAAATACTGAATACCCTTCACTTGTCCTATCCACCTGCACCCCCAAATATTTTTCTACAAGAAGGCTCATTATATTTGCCAGAATAATTGAATAAACAAAATTTAAAAATATAGACCTCTTTATATTTATACTGTAAAATTTACATTATATATAGTTTTATAAAGGAAGAGAGGAATGCAATGAGTGTTAAAAAAACTACAAAGGTCTCAAAAGCTCCAAAAGATTATGGAAAGGCAATACTTGTACTTACTACCTTGATTTTTGTATTGGTATTGATCTTTACAAGCATTTCTTTGTGGCAAAACGGCATGGCAAGAAATACAATCCAGCTATTAAAGTACAGAGATTCTTATCAAGCTGTATTTTTAAACAATGGTCAAGTATATTTTGGAAATATTACCGAGGTCACTAACAAATATATAATCCTTAAAGATCCGTACTCCATCAAATTGCAGCAAACCCAAGCAGATGAAGAGGGAAGCACAACACAATCAGAGGTAAAACTGCTGAGCATAGAGGATGAATTTTATAAACCAGCAGGTTATATGCTGATTGAAAAGAGCGGGATACTCTTTATTGAAGAACTGCAAGATTCTTCCCAGATTATAGGTATTATTGAAAGTTATTAAAATAGTATTTATTTGATATTTCTACCTTATCCCTGAAATAACTTTTAAAAGAACCTTTATTGATTTTGGTTTAAATAAATTCTTGAAGGATATCGTATATAAAATAAGATAGTCCAGTTAGTGTCTGGACTATCTTATTTACATTTCACTGCTATTTCTATCTTTTAAACTAATCAGCTTATATATCTTAAAAAGATAGATATATATTAGCTGCTGATTTCCAGATTCCTTTTCTTTCTCCTGAAAAGAGATAATATGACCAGTACCATTCCGCTAACAATAGAGAATAGACCGGCTATAGGTATAAACAGATTCATTCCCGTAAACGGAAGTTCGGAAATACCCAAAACTTCTATAGTTGGTGGCGGCGGCGGTGTATTGGTATTTGTCCTATCAAAGCTGTAGTTCTTCTGGGCTGCTCCAACCACTATTCCAGCAATATCGGCCATCTTGGTATATCCTGCAGGTACAGTGGTTTCTTCGATCCTGTAGGTATCATTTGGCAGATTTGTCCAGCTTACTGACCCGTTTCCGGTTATTGTTTTTTCTCCTGTCACTGCAGCTCCGCTGGAGTTGTAAAGTG
This sequence comes from uncultured Actinomycetota bacterium, assembly GCA_964494385.1. Taxonomy (GTDB): domain Bacteria; phylum Actinomycetota; class Humimicrobiia; order Humimicrobiales; family Humimicrobiaceae; genus CAZBSE01. The sequence goes on from CAZBSE010000007.1 coordinate 13,720, forward strand.
TAAATCCTGCTACATCCGTAGAATCAAGACCGCTCTTGTTTAATGTTATGGAACCAAGAACAGGAATTTTTGTATTTACTCTACTAAAGCTGTAATTCTGCTGGGCTGCTCCAACCACTATTCCAGTAATATCGGCCATCTTGGTATATCCTGCAGGTACAGTGGTTTCTACAATCTTGTATGTATCCCATGGAAGATTGGACCAGGTTACAGAACCGTTTCCTGTAACTGTCTTTTCTCCGCCTACTGCAGCTCCGCCTGAATCGTACAGTGTAAACCCGGCTGTATCTGCTGTACCAAGTCCTGTTTTGTTTAAGGTTATGGAACCTAAATTAGTTTTATTGTTAACCCTATTAAAGGTATAACTTTGCTGAGCTGCTCCAACAACTATTCCAGTAATATCGGCAATAGGAGCATATCCTGCTGGTGTGGTAGTCTCTACAATCTTGTATGTATCCCATGGAAGATTGGACCAGGTTATGGAACCATTTCCTGTAACAGTCTTTTCTCCACCTACTGGATTATTGCTTGAGTCATACAGGGTAAACCCTGCTGTATCGGTTGCATCAAGGCCTGTTTTGTTTAAGGTTATGGAACCAAGGTCAGGTGTGTTAACCGCACCTAAGTTATATAGAAGACTTGCACCTCCTGCGGTTCCAATATCATATGGACCTGCAGGGGTAACAGTTAGGCTGTATGTATATGCATTTGCCGGATCAGGTGTCTCAGTTAAAGTATATGTTCCGTATGCAAGATTTGACCAGGTAGCTACTGGGCTTGCTGCGCTTACCGTATATGACTGGCTGTAAGCTCCGGGACCAGTAAGTGTAAATTCTACCTTGTCTGTTCCAATTAGTCCGCTCTTGGTAAGAACTATCTTGCCAAGGTCAGGTGTGTTAACCGCACCTAAGTTATATAGAAGACTTGCACCTCCTG
>CAZBSE010000007.1:14755-16165 GCA_964494385.1 uncultured Actinomycetota bacterium
CCAAGGTCAGGTGTGTTAACCGCACCTAAGTTATATAGAAGACTTGCACCTCCTGCGGTTCCAATATCATATGGACCTGCAGGGGTAACAGTTAGGCTGTATGTATATGCATTTGCCGGATCAGGTGTCTCAGTTAAAGTATATGTTCCGTATGCAAGATTTGACCAGGTAGCTACTGGGCTTGCTGCGCTTACCGTATATGACTGGCTGTAAGCTCCGGGACCAGTAAGTGTAAATTCTACCTTGTCTGTTCCAATTAGTCCGCTCTTGGTAAGAACTATCTTGCCCGCTTGTGTATTGACTGCGCAAACTTTATATTCTCTATCACTTGATGTATCTACTCTTATATCATTTACTTTTATATATCCGCTCGGGACATGTGTTTCTTTGATCCAGTAAGTTCCATAAGCAGTGAGATACCATGTCAGAGAGCCATTACCATTAAGTCTTTGTTCAGAGCCAATAGCGTGACCGGAATTATCATAAAGTGTGAACCCCGCATATTCACCGGACGGAAGGCCTGAAATCGGGAAGCCACTTTTACAAAGCTTTATCCATGGATGACAGTCAGTAAAACCAAGTACTTCCAGTATATTTCCATCAGCGTCAATTATTTTAATAAGATAGTCTGTTCCCGGATAATCTACGGAATATCCGTCATAAGAAAAATTGCCATCTGCATCGGTGGTTATATGTATATCATCAACAAATGTTCCATCAGCTCTGAGTATCCTTATAGTCAAATCCTGATAGGACTGGTAACCACTTCCAGTTATTACAACCTGTTCGCTATAGAAGTAATCCTCTTTATTAGTTGATGATACCTTTATAATTTTATTTTCATATAACGGACTATCCTCGATCAGCGTAAAATCAAGATTATCTTTATCAGCAAATTCCGGATCTACTGATATATCATTTTCACCGGGTTCCACACCCTGATAGTCTGTTTCATTCCCGAATACATCATTATAGTCAACTGTTATATTATTTTTGGTATCATCAGCTACAATTCCTTCCTCATTAAACGCTATAACGTTATGCTCTATATTCACGTCGTCTGCAGATACAACCACTCCTGCATCATTATCAACTATTATGTTATTCTGGATATTCAGGCCTGAATCCATAGTTACATCTATAGCCGTTCCGTTACCAGAAAAGGTGTTATCGACTATATTAATGTTTGTCACATCTTCATTGTCTATGTAGATGGCGCTGGCTATATAATTTATAAAAGTAAAGTTATAGAAACTCAGGTAACTAAGGGGTGTACTGTAGTAAAAGGCGTAATCCAGTGTTGACTGGCCGTCAAATATAACATTATCATATGCAATAAATTTAATAGAAAGATCTTCTGTTACAGTTTCATCTTCGGTTTCAGCAGGATTTTCTTCTGTTACGGTTTCA
>CAZBSE010000007.1:16265-50949 GCA_964494385.1 uncultured Actinomycetota bacterium
GTTTCATCTTCGGTTTCAGCAGGATTTTCTTCTGTTACGGTTTCAGTTTCAACAGAAACTCCCTCTGTTCCGGTTCCAATACCATCTAGATTTACACTTTCCGTATACGTTCCAGGTAAGAAATAGAGCGTATCACCATTAACCGTAAGTGTTAATGCAGTCTCTATGGTGATTGGATCATCTATTGTACCGCTTCCATCATCACTTCCATCTGCTGATATCCAGTATTCTGTGGTGCCGGAATTATAATCCGATACATTTGCTATAACAGATTTGCTGTAAGCATTACCAGCACTGTCAAGTATAGTTAGCGAAACGGTATAATTACCATCACTGGAATAAACATGCTGCGGATTTTGTGACGGTGAAGATGAACCGTCTCCGAAATCCCAGAAATATTGGAAAGGAACTATCCCGCTTACAGTCGCACTAAAATCTGTTACCACTCCTACGGGTACATAACCATTTTCATCTCTGGGAAAGTTAATATCAATATTTACTTCTTCAATTATTTCTTCCTCTATATTCTCATCTTCCAGTGCCAGTTCTGATTCTATCTCAGTTGTTTCTTCATTAATTGTTTCTTCATCCGAGCTATCTGGTGTTTCATCTTCAGCAGAACTCTCATCGATGTCCTCTTCATCCGAAGCTGCTTGCTCTGCTGTTTCTTCGTCTGCAGTTGTAGTTTCTTCATCTGTTGTTGTAGTTTCTTCATCAATTACTTCTTCACCAGTGTCCTCTTCAGTAGAAGCTGCTTGTTCTGCAGTTTCCTCATCACCTGTTGTAGCTTCTTCGTCTGCTGTTGTAGCTTCTTCATCAACTACTTCTTCACCGGTGTCCTCTTCAGTAGAAGCTGCTTGTTCTGCAGTTTCCTCACCACCTGTTGTAGCTTCTTCGTCTGTTGTTTCTTCTGCAGCTGTTGTAGTTTCTTCATCAATTACTTCTTCACCAGTGTCCTGCCCAGTTGTTTCTTCTGCAGTTTCTTCATTATCCAGTGCAGTTTCTTCAGCAGCTATTTCTGCCTGATAGGCTTCCAGTTCGGCTTTAGTTCTTTCTACTTCACTCTGAGCATTACTCAGGTTCGTATTCTTATCATTTAAGACTTTTTCAGCATTTGAGAGAGCGGCATTAGCCTTATCTGCTAATGACTGCTTGTTATTAAGCTCAGATTTAGCTTGATCCAATTCGCTCTTTAGAGCCATCAAGTTGGAATTGGCATTATTATATTCATTCGAAATTGAATTTAGCTCTGCACTGGCGTTTTGCGCTACCGCTTCTGCCGCACTGATTTCTTCTTCAGTTCCGGTTTCTTTTACCCTATTATAAAATGAATTTGCTTCCTCTGCTGCTGCCTGGGCAAAAATTAATTTTTCCTTAAGCCTATCCACTTCGGGTAAGGCACTGGCAAAACTTTCATTTCTTGAATTAAATTCTCCCTTTGCAGGTTCTAAATTAGCTTTAGCTTCAGAAGCTGCTTGTTTAGCAGATTCTAAATTGCTCCCGGCTTCAGCAGCCTCAGTTTGAGCAGTCTCCAATGCTATTAATGCTTTTCCATATGCTTCTTTAAGATCTTCTTCCGAACTTCCAAATATCACTCCGGGAACAATCCACCAAAAAAGAAAAGCAATTATAACAATGAATGCTGTTATCTTGCTTATTATTTTGTTTTTCGTATAAATCATTTCTTACCTCTTAATTTTAATTAAAATAAAAAAACCGACTATTTAGTCGGTTTCGCTACTGGCTCCACTTTTTCTAAGCGTCCAATTTAAGAAAAAGCTTCAAAGCCCCTAAATACATATTTCATTTCTACTTTAGACATATTATAAAGCTTTTATCAAACAAATGTCAAATCTTTTATTTTAACTTCATTTTTCTTTATTTAACTCTTTTTTGAATTCCTATCATCAAAAGTCATCCTCATAGCTCAGCCAGCCCAATTTCCTGCAATCCTGCCCGGTTATATTTAAATAAAATGTTATAATTTCTTTGAGAATACTGATTTATAAATAATTTAATGCACTAATTTATATATTTAAATATTTAATATATATTATTCGAATAAGAGCTGCGAATATAAGCAGCCAGGTTACAAACAAAAGGGGTAAGTTCTCAAAAATCTTGGACGCCTACATTAACTTACCCCGGTTTTTAATTTTAGCATAATCTGCTCTTTAATCAATAAAGTTGCCCGGACCTTAATAATTATGTTATTAAATTGTCACAAAATCATAAAAGATAATTTATCATCCAACAAACAACGGCATTCAAATAAAGTCCTTATCAGTCAAGATAAGAATGTGCATATAATATTTTATTATTAAGTATATCGTATGTTTTTATGGCATTCATTAACTCTTTGTCCAGTGGGTCGACAATAGCACTATCCAGGCCCTGGCTCAGTAGAATTAAAAGGTATGTCCTGTTAAGAAGACTTTTAAGTTCCTGAGGCGAAGATTGTGAGACATTACTTAATCCCACAATGGTTCTGGGTTCATCAGACAGCGCCATTAATTCCTTTAACTGTTTGAAAACCTTAAGAGCTTTTATGCAATTATGTACCTGTTCCTGTAAAACCGCTACCGGCAGTACCACAGGATCCAGATACAGGTTTTCCATGGGCACACCATATTCAAGAGCAGAATTGACTATGTCCATAATTATTTCTACCCTGCTGTCAACATCGGGCGGCACACCTTTATCTGTAAGTGCAATTCCCACAATCTTACTGTTATATTTTTTTGCCATAGGCATAAGAACATCAAGCTTGTCCTTATCGCCCGTAACCGAATTAATCATTGCGGTACCCTTATGCACTTCCAGACCGGCTTGTATGGCACTTACATTTTTGGTATCAAGAGCAAGAGGTGTATCTACCTTGTCCTGTATACTTTTTACCAGCCACTGCATGAGCTCCTCGCCTTTTTTCGTAGCAGGGCCGATATTTATATCTATATAATCCGCGCCTGCATCCTTCTGCTCTTTTACCATCTTGATTATAGGTTCTGCATTTCTTTCTCTTATGGCATCCCCCACCACTTTTGATACCACACTTATATTTTCGCCTACAACTAACATATCTTTCCCCATTCTGTAAAAAAATTACAATATATATTAATTGCTAATTATAGCACCACATAAAAAAAAATTAATATAAGTTCAACCAAATAACCTCTGCACTATTACACGGGGCACATTCCCAGCTGTATGAATTATTTTAAAAATAAAACCGGGTCAGCTGTAATTAAACCATTTGCTGTAGATTTCATCATAGGTGCCGTCTCCCATAATGTCCTCCAGGATACTATCAACTTCCTCTTTTAAGGCACTTCCCTTCCTGAATACAATACCAAATTCTTTATTGGATTTTACAACTTCCAGCACGCTATAAATTCCATTATTCTCTGCAATCAAACTAACGCCCATAGGCAGTGAAATAAGTATTCCTTCAATATTTTTGTTCCTGAGGTCTTCAAACATAATTACAACATCATTGTACTCTTCTATGTTGTAGGTGAGTAAATAGTCCTCGCTTAAATTTTTCTTATCGCTTTCCAGGATCCCTACAACTTTTCCTTCAAGATCTTCCTTAATTATGATATCAGTTTCATACAGAGAAATCAGCATATACTCCATTACAAAATAAGGACTGGAAAAATCAATCAGATCCTCTTTTTCCCTGGCTATGGGGATTGCCGAAATTATCATATCCAGCTGCAGATCTTCCGGAATCTGGTAAGTGGAGTCCCATTTAATTGGTATTATCTCTATTTCCTTATCCATTTTCTCTGCTATTTTCAGAGCAATATCTATATCAAACCCCTCAATATTACCTTCCTTTACGTACTCGAATGGCGGATAAGTGGCGTCACATCCGATAACAATTTTATCACCGGCGGTACTGCTGCTAACATTATCACTATCGGAAATTTTACAACCTGACGAATAAATTACCGCTAATATGATAGCAGCAATTAGAAATATATTTATTATGAAGACTTTTTTTCTTTTTCTTTTAAGATTTAAAAACATTATGAAAATTTATGTTATTTTTTCTACGGTAAGCTAAATTCTATTGAAAATATATTATTTTACAAGCAATTATTAATTAATATTATTTGGTAATTTTATAAATATATAATTATTAAATATACTATTTATATATATATTTTAATATACCATGCAGGATTAATTTTTAAGAGGTATCACAGTACCCCTGCCTAAATGATTTCATCGGCTGAAGGGAACTGCATGCTGTTTATAAAATAATCACTGAAACCGGGGAATACAGTTAACTCCAGATATTTTATCTCTTTGGCTATTTTTTCAGCGGCAACCCTTTTTCTTTTAGAAATTAAAATCATCTTGGCTCCAACCACTGCTGCATTTCCAATCTGACTTATCTTTTCCAACTGGATATTTGGAAACATACCGATATTAATAACATTTCTGGGATCTATATATGATCCAAAGGCACCTGCAATTATTACACTATCAATTTCCTTATGATTTATTCCCGCACTCTTGAGCAGAATCTCTGTACCGGCTCTTATCGCCCCTTTTGCCAGCTGAATTTCCACAATATCTTTCTGGCTTATTGAAATATTCTTATCTCCCGCTCCGGGAACCATACAGCTGCCATATCTATGAGCACTGCCGGCCTTTATTTTTTTTCTACCTCTGTCTTGCGGCACCAGAATATATTTGAGCTCTCCTTTACTGTCTCTGCGTATACAATCCGAACCGGCTATAAATCTGCCATTTTTATCTACTATGCCCCTTCTCAGCAGTTCTGCTATTGAGTCTAAAATTCCAGAGCCGCAGATTCCAATGGGCTTTTTATCATCAACAGTCTGAATAAACGGCATGCAGGTTTCGGAATCAATCAACACCTTCTCTATGGCACCGGGAGCCGCCCTCATTCCATACTCGATATGTCCGCCTTCGAATGCAGGTCCTGAAGCGGTAGAGACACTGGTAATTTCTTTTTTACTTTTTAATACGATCTCGGTATTGGTACCTATGTCAATACCCAGACAGTTGCCTCTCTTTTTATATATTTCCGCAGACAGTATCAAAGCCAGATGGTCGGAACCTACAAATCCCGCTATAGGGGGCGGGAGAAAAATATATCCGCCGGGTGCAATTTTAATTCCATGTTCCCTGGCTTTAATATGCAAAGATTTATTTGTAAATGAAACAAAGGGAGACAGCCCCAACTGATTTACAGGCAGTCCCAGGAACAGGTGATGCATGGCAGTATTACCGACAATAACTATCTCCGTTATTTCTTTGCTTTCAAGATTATTTTTCCTGCAAAGTTTTTCAATCTCTTCATCAATTTTATCTATAACTGCTTCTTTAATCCTTTCTGCATTATCACGGCTCTCCATTGCATAATTTATACGGCTTATTACATCCTCGCCATAAACCACCTGGGGATTTACAATTCCCCTGCTGTCAATTGTTTTTCCGGTAATAAGGTCAACCAGTAAAATAGCAATTTTTGTGGTACCCAGATCCACAGCCAGGCCATAATTTTTCCCGGTTTTATCCTTACTCTCGATTAAAATAATTTCACCATTTCTTGCCGTAACTGTAATTTCTCCGAAACTCTTTTTAACAATAGAAGACATTCCGGCCAGGACCCTGCAATCTATGGAACTGATATTAAGCCCATATTTCTTTTTCATGCTGCTTTTTATTCTATTAAAATCGGGTTCCCTTTTTTTAAAGCCGGCTTGTTTAAACTTTATAAAATATTTTCTGCAAATAGGGTCTATCCTGACTGCTTTTTCTTCACCCGTAACCTGGAGCTTTTGCTTATCGCTTAATGAAGACGAGGGTATGTATATGCTGAGACTCCGGTCAAAAGTTTGCTGGCACGCCAGCCTGACCCCGTTCGTAATCTCTCTGAAACTTAATATTTCCCGCTCCCGCTTATTTACCGGCTTTTTCCCTTTTCCTAAAATAATTATCCTGCACTTGCCGCAGGTCCCTTTCCCTCCGCAAACAGTATTTATACCCAGGCCTGCGCCGGCAATTGCTTTAAGCCCGTTCCCCGGCTGGTTTAAAAATATTCTCCTCCCTATAGGCTCAACTTTTATTTTAATTTTTACATCCGGCATTGTGCTCTTATTAACTTCAAATTGATGAAGAATCCAATCCGTCTATCATATTAATATAAATGAACTCTTCCTTCATAATCTGTAATATTATATTAATTTTCACCGGGTTTAAAAAGACTTTTAAAACCAATCCGGTAATAAAAAAATTTATTTACTACTTATAATATGTTAAAATATAAAACATTAATATTATATTTTAATATCATTTTTTACAGTGTTGTTATAAAAAGCAGAGGGAGAAGCAGTTTAAATATTGTCCAGAAATATAAGATTAAAAGTTAATTTGATTTTTACTTAAAAATTGTATATATTATTGCAAGTTTACGTATAGAACAATTTTAAAACTTGGAAACCTGTAAAGAAAGCTGGTGAAAAAATGGCTAAAAATAGTGAAGCTAAGAAAAAATCTGAGGAAATCGGAATAAACGGTCTTAACAGCATAAGCAATTTAGAAGCCGAGATAATGAAAATTATTTGGGAAAAAGGTAAAGTAACAGTAAGAGAAGTACATGAAATTATGCTGAAAAAGGAAATCGAAAGCAAAGAACAAGGATTTATCCCCTATACGACCGTTATGTCGACTATGACTACCCTGGCAGAAAAGAATCTTCTAAAACAGGATAAAACAGCAAAAACCTATATTTATTCTGCTGCTGTTGATAAAAAAGAATTATCAAAGAGTATAATAAAATCAGTTTCCGATAAACTGCTTGCAAGTGCCACCAAGGGTATGGTTTCCAGATTTCTATCTGATAGTAAAAATATTTCGCAAGAAGGCATTAAGAAATTATTGGAAGAAATAGACAAATCCTAAAAAGATTTGTCTATTTCTTATGGACTATCCTGACATTTTTTAGGAAATCTCTAATATATGACCAATAGCAAAAAAGAGATAAAAAGTTCCCACTTTTAACAATCCCTGATTTACAACATAATGGCAAAGCTGGGAGTTTTATTTTTTAGTATTACAATAATAATAAATTGTATATAATTTATACTACAAGATGTTTTTTTTAGAGATACTGACAAGTTATATTTTTCCTATTCTTTACAGTAGCTTTGTGAGCCTAATTTTAGTCTTACTCATTTTATTCATCTTCAGAATAAAAGATTCGAATATCAGGATTTTATTTTTCTTCCTGCCGCTTATAAAGCCATTTATAGTAATTTTTGAAAAAATGGATAAACCATATTCCCAATCAGATCCTGCTATAGGTTTAATCAGGGTACCGGACCCAAATAACATATTTAAAATATTTGAAGAATTTGACAAGGGTCCGGCAGTTTTTTCTAACATAAACTATTTAGTCTTATTATTAATAACAATCAGTATATTCGTAATATTAGTTGTAAGATGGGTTCTTCTTTATTTCTTTTATAGAAACCTGGCACATGAAGATATAATTAGCAGAAAAGACGCCCCTGGAATTTATGTTATAATAGATGATTACATTAAAAAAACAAAAACGAAAGCTCCTCATGTAAGCTTAACACACAAACATTACTTCTCGCCTTTTACAATCGGAATTAGAAATCATGCACTGGTTCTTTCTCCAAAATTAATGGATATGCTGAATATCGATGAAAAAGAGGTTTTAATCCAACACGAATTGTCACATATTAAGAGAAATGATAATCTTATTGGATGGACTGCATTAATATTACGGGACTTGCTCTTTTTTAATCCCTTTTCCTATATTGCATATTCACTAATTAAATCTGAACAGGAAAAAGCCAGTGATAAACTCGTGGTGAAATATACCAGGAAACCGGTAAAAAAAATAGCCAAAAATATTCTCAATATTATTCTAAAAATAAAATCTATTTCAACATCAAAATGTGCTTATCAACCAGAACAGAGCTTTCAATTCACACCACGTAGCTTATTCAGTCAAGTAAGATTAAGAAATAGGATTAACTCAATTCTTAAAGCTGATCCAGATAAAATCCACAGCCGTATCTTTCCCAAAATATTGATGTATATTTTATTTTTGATGTTTCTAATAATACAATTAATGTTTGTAATAAAAATCAATAGTTTTTATATATTTTTAAGATAAATCTAAAATATATAATGAAACTGTCAAAATAAACATCTTTTCCATTAAATATATTATTTTTCAGTATTAATCTGGTATAATATTAAAAGAAGAAATAATATCTAAGAAAGGGGGCCGAAAATGAAGTCCATCAATAAAACTAAAAATCTATGGAATCATGATATAACCCTTAAAGGACTGAAAAATGATGTTAGTCCTATGTGCTGCTGGGTATGGTGCTTCTGGTGGAATTGGTCATAATAATTGTACTTGTAATTTATAAATGAATTTACTTCCAAGCAATTATAATTACTCTTACAGAATAAATTCCAGTTATACTCTTATAAATAATACTTTAACCGGTGCGCTGGATATTATAAAGAATAATATCTGGAGTTTAGTGGAAGTTAAAAATTTTAATGACATTGATGCTGAGCATCTCTCAAATCTTGTTGAGAGAGGTTATCTTTATTACAACTTAAAAAAAGAAGATGAAATACTTGTTGAGCTTTATAATAATTACGTAAAAAAAGCATCCTCAAGGCCGCTGAGATTTGTATTCTGTCCTTCTTATCAATGCAACCTAAGATGTACCTACTGCTTTGAAATAGACCTGCCTTCCAATCCCAATAAATTTATGAGCAGCAAAATCTTAAATGATTCCATAAATGCTGCGGAAGAAATATCAAAAAAAAAATCCGGTAAAGTCGATTCTGTGGAACTATTCGGAGGAGAACCACTGCTTTTAAAAAATAAGCCACACCTAAAAAAGATTTTTAAATTTGCAGAAAGAAAAGATGCGCCGATATCCATAATCACCAATGGTGTGATGGCTAAGGATCTTATTGACATATTACTGCCGGTAAAAGAAAAAATAAAAATGCTTCAAATAACTGTTGACGGCCCTCCGGAAATCCATAACAAACGCAGGAAATTTCCTTCCGGCAAAGGAAGCTTTGGCAAAATCTCTGAAAGTATAGATTCACTTCTAAAAAATAACATACATACCAATGTCAGAGTAAATATTGATAATACCAATATAGAGTATCTCCCTGGACTGTATGAATATATTACTAAGAAGAACTGGTTAAAACATCCAGATTTTAATATAATGCTAGCTCTTATTACAGATCACAACACACTGGATTATGATAATATAATAATTCCCGAGGAAAAACTACTGGAAAGATTGATTGAAGTATATGATAACCACCCGAATCTGGAAGATACATTTGGTTTTTATAAATTCAAGCCATTGCGGCATTTACTGGACCTGGTAAAAGGTGCGCCAAATGTCTCTCCCAAGTTTGTTAACTGTGAAAGCAATTTACTGGAACTTATCATTTTCTGCCCTGACGGATATATATATGCCTGCGGAGAATCTATAGGAAAACCCGAATATGCTATTGGAAAATTCAGCCCCAAACTTGAATTCTACCCTGATAAAGAAAAATTATGGACAGAAAGAACCATACTTAATATTAAAAAATGCAGGACCTGTAAATTTGCTCCTCTTTGCGGGGGCGGCTGCGCCTTCTCCTCTATTCTTATATACAAAGATAACAGCGGGCCAATATGCGAGAGATACCAGGAAGTCCTGGATACATTCCTGAAGTTAAGGGGAGAAAAAATATTGAAAAAATTTATAGATAACCCTTAAAAGTGCCAATTCTAAAATGTCTAAATCAATTTTCCTGTTATCTTTATGAAATGTAAAACGGTATTTTAATTAACTATTCTGTTATTTAATTCCGGTTATGTTCTTTGCCGCCTTCAATGTATTCTTCAGCAGCATAGCTATAGTCATCGGGCCAACCCCGCCGGGCACAGGCGATATATAACCGGCTTTTGGTTCCACCTTTAAGAAATCCACATCACCGATCAACGTTGCCCCTTTATTCTCGAAGTCTTCTTTTCTCCATTCCAGCAGCTCCTGACTTGCTTTATCTTTTGTGATCCTGTTAATTCCAACATCTATGACCACGGCTCCCTGCTTGACCATATCCGCTTTAATCAAATAAGGCACCCCGGTAGCTACGATTAAAATATCGGCATTATCTGTACTGCGCTTCAAATCCCTGGTTTCAATATGGCATACTGTAACCGTGGCCCATTCATTCAATAGAAGCAGGGCTGTAGGCTTTCCTACTATTTCACTGTGCCCCACCACTGTAGCATTCTTACCCTTTATGGTTATGTTCTCCCTCTTTAACATTTCTATAATGCCTGATGGCGTTGCCGGTACCAGACATTCCTGCTGGGACACCAGCCTTCCTATATTTACGGGATGAAATCCGTCTACATCTTTTTCCGGGTATATTGCCTCCAGAACCTTTGCCTTGTCTATCTGCTCTGGCAGAGGAAGCTGAACCAGAATACCGTGGATATCTTCTCTCCTGTTCAGCTTATCCAATTCCCTTAAAACATCATCTGTGGATACGTTCTCATCCATTTTAATGGATTCAGATTTGATCCCGACCTCCTGGCATCCTCTTTGTTTGCTTCCTACATAAATTTTGGAGGCGGGATTCTCTCCCACAAGTATTACTGCCAGACCCGGTACAATTCCTTTTACCTTCTGCATTTCTTTTACTTCTTCGGATATTTCCTTTTTTATATCCTGTGAGATTTTCTTACCGCTGATTAACTTCGCTATTTTAATCACCCCTGTCTATAAAATTTATAATAATTTAAAAATAACGTTCCATATTAAAACAATCCGATTATTTTGCCTTCATCATCAATATCTACCTTTGTTCCGGCCGGAATCTTTGGGAGCCCCGGCATGGTTCTCATCATACCCAGCAGCGGATATAGAAAACCTGCACCTACGGAAGCTCTTACATCTCTTATTGGAACTATAAATCCGGTAGGTCTCCCCTTCAGATCAGGATCATGGCTGAGAGAAAGGTGGGTCTTGGCCATACATATGGGCAGCCTATCAAATCCCTGCCTGTTATACAGCTCTATTTTCTTTTCCGCCTCAGGCAGATAATTTACCCCATCCGCACCGTAAATCCTGGTGGCAATTGTTTCAATTTTTTTCTTTATGGGCCAGTCCAGAGGATAAAGAAATTTAAAATCCGACGGTTTTTCTGCTGCCTTAACAACTGCTTTGGCCAGTTCGGTTCCGCCATCTCCGCCCTTCAACCAGACTTTGCTAACCACTGCGTCCTCTGCACCTGCTTTTATAGATTTTTCCCTGACTGCATCAATTTCCTCCTGCGAATCAGCTTCAAAATGGTTTATGGCAACCACCACGGGGACTCCAAACAGCTTCATATTCTCGATCATCTTTTCCAGATTTTCACATCCCCTGATAACCCCTTCCACATTGGGCCTATCCATAAGCCGCTTGTCTACACCCTGTCCCGGAATGAATTCAAATACTCCTCCATGCATTTTAAGTGCCCTTACCGTTGCCACAATAACTACGGCATCCGGCTTTAATCCTGAATATCTGCATTTTATATTCATAAATTTTTCCGCTCCGCAGTCAGCACCAAAACCGCTTTCGGTTACAATATAATCCCCCAGTTTTATAGCTATCTGGTCGGCCAGGACCGAGCTGTTTCCATGGGCAATATTAGCAAAGGGACCGGCATGTACAAAGCACGGCGTATGTTCAATGGTCTGGAGCAAATTAGGCTTTACCGCATCTTTAAGAAGCACCGTCATAGAACCCGCACATTTTAAATCCTCGGCCGTAACCGGTTTTCCTTCGCAAGTGGAACCCACTACCATTTTACCCAATCTTTTCCGAAGGTCTTTAAGACCGGAAGTCAAAGCAAGAATTGCCATTACCTCCGAAGCCACGGTAATGTCGTAGCCGCTTTCCCTTGGAATTCCGTTAAGAGGACCACCGAGCCCTACTATGATATTCCTGAGGGCCCTGTCACTGATATCTACTACCCTGTTCAGGGTAATGCTGAAGGGGTCTATGTTAAGTTCGTTTCCTTTCATAATATGAGTGTCCAGAAATGCAGCCAGAAGATTGTGCGCTATACCTACGGCATGGGTATCCCCTGTAAGATGCAGGTTAAAATCTTCCATAGGGAGAACCTGAGAGTAACCACCGCCTGCTGCTCCACCTTTTATACCGAATACCGGGCCGAGGGAAGGCTGCCTTATGCAAGTGATAGTTTTTTTACCGATTTTATCTAAGGCCATGCTTAACCCGATAGTTGTTACCGTTTTGCCTTCACCCAGAGGAGTGGGAGTAATAGCTGTAACATCAATATACTTTCCGTTTGGCTTGTGTTTGAATTTTTCCAAAACTTCCAGTTTTACCTTGGCCTTATAATTTCCATACAATTCCAGATATTCCTGGTCAAGTCCAATCGATTCTGCAATCTCATTTATATGTTTCATTTTTGCAGACTGAGCAATTTCGATGTCACTTTTCATAAGACTCCTCTCATTTTCAGATTAATTTTTTAAGAAACAAAAATACTGTCAAAAATTATATAAAAATTACTAACCTGTTACAAATTAAATTAAAAAATATAAATTTACCCACCCGCTGACAGTAGGAATTGATATGTTTGACTGTAGGCATATGGCAGTTTCTAAAATTAAAATTATATATAAAATAAATAAAATTACTTCTTATGTACTATATTCTTTTAAAAATTTGGGTACCTCGCCTGCTTCCCTGGGGCCAACTATAACTTTCCAGCCATCCTGCAGCTCATCTTCCAATTCCCCCTGAAGCTGTGCCACATAACCCGGTATTACAATCTCTTTTTTCTTTACCTTCCCTTCGATTCCACTCTTTTTTATAAACTGGGCAATCAGTTCCGGAACGAATTTTCCTGCTGCCCAGGCGGTTAAAACAGATTGGCCCTCAACATCCATGACCAGAAGCCAGGCAGGAATTTTACTGCTTTCTACTTCACCTGAAATTATAAAATAAGTAAGGGAAAAATTGGTAGTAATCAGTATTGGTGAATTTTCATTGGGACTGCCTATTTCATAAATCTTCTGTTCAACCTGCATCGGCCTTCTGGGGTCGGTATATATATTTTGCCTGTATACAAGCAGTGGATAAATATTTTGATAATCCGCATTAGACATTACAATAATCGAACTATACTTGGTCACAAAAACAGAGGCAATTAAAGTTTCCTTTAGATGGTCATCTGCCATCTCACCGGCAAATATTATGGTGGGATACCCGAAGAGTCTGTTCTTTTGTTTTATGGCAGCCGTCCTTAATATAATTTGATTATAAAAATCTTCTTTAAAGTTCCTTGATCCTATATCTATTATAAGTTTTTTTATTCCGGCCCCCCGCATTTTTTCAGTGACTTCTGCTATATCTTCAAATGATTTGCCCCTTACTGCAATTGGACAGCCGGTTTCTTTTCCAATCTTTATAAAAAGGTCCACATTTTCTCTGGTAGCCGCATGCAGAAGCGGTTTTTTTTCTTTAAACCGTTCAGCTGCCGTTTTTAATACTTCGGGATCCGATGAAATCAGTATTAGGGCTTTTTTTGTAAGCGATTCAATTCTGCCCACAACTTTTAAGAAATTATCCCCGTCTTTTGATTTATTATTAATGCACACAGCATCTAGTTTTAAGATCTGCCCCACTCGTTCATATTCAACTTCATTTATCTTCTTGACCACTCCTTCTATTTTACCCATATCCATATCATCATCTATGGTTACTGCAAAAGCATTCTGGTTTACAAAAGTCCTGTCGTGTCTAAACATCACTGTTTCTTCGCCCACTATAAAAGAATCATTCCCGGCACCAATCTCTACTTTTAAAATTGGGGGCTGGGAAGCCTCCGACAGCGCTACTTTAGCTTCCTCCGAGATATGGGGACATTTCTCCAGTTCCACTTTACCTGCCGCCAGCTGCATAGCAAATGCCAGACAGGTAGGAAATCCGCAGTCCTTACAATTTGTTTTAGGCAGTTTTTTAAATATTTCAAGGCCGCTTAATGCCATACCTTACTCTCCTTACCTAACTTAATATATAAATTTATATTTTTACATCATCGGTTCCATATTCAGAACAGGATGGTTCGCTTTCTTTATCCATTCCAGCACTTCTTCTTCGGTTTCCGCTTCTTCCTCGGTAGCAATCTTGTCCAGAAAATCTTTCATCTCCATTTCTTTAACCCGTTCTTCAAGTATATCTCTTATCTCCTCTTTTAAAGCTTTGGGCATCCAGACCAGTCTGCCAAGCCCGCCATCCGCTCTTATAAATTTTCTGGATGCAATAAAAAATTTACTTATGCCTATAAAACCGGGAGTCTGGATACCTCCGCCTACCATTCCGGCCATAGTAGAAAACTTCATACCGCTGGGTGTCATCCCTGAATACTCCCTGTTTACAGCCATTACACCATTTGTGGAAGGAAGAATGGTCACTATTACTTCAAAACAGCCGCATGAGGTCATAGGGTCAATCATCATTGAATACGCCGAAAAAGATTCAAGAGATTGATTTGAGGCTTTATAAACAAAATCATTTACACCTTTCCATACACCCAGCTTCTCATCGATAGTTTCACCTTTCTTTATAGGCTGGTTTGGACCTGTAGGGCTGATCTCGTAAGCAGCTTTGCAGTCCAGCCAGTTATATGCACCGCACAGGCCCGGCCTTTCCGGTGAAACGGCACAAACATGATTGGGGGCAAATGACTGGCATAGTGTACAGGAATAAAAAGTGTCCACTGTCTCATCTGTCAAGTTTTTTAACCTTTCATCTCTTGTACGGAAGACTTCCTTGGCTCTTTTTTTAAGTGCTGCTACCTCTTCCGGATTGGTATAAATCTTTATCTGGATCTTATCCATAATATTACCAAAACTGGAATGCATCTTGGCGTGTAGTACGGTTCCCAGGTGTTTAATCTTAAATCCGCTTTTCACCGCTTCCTTACTAAATCTTACCCATGTAATGTCCCTCTGACCCATATGGAATATGCCGGTTGCATAATTGGTAAAATAATGTATCTGCCTCTCCATAACCGGTTCAAAATCTTCCTGCATCTTTCTTCCATAGACCATTGCTTCAATTCCCAGCGGAAGAACTTCCCCTTCTTTTACATCATCGACTTCCGGACCGAATACCTCAATTTTACCGTCCTCAACTTCCGAAGAATCTGCCATATGCAGAAACTCCACTGCTTCGCTCTTATTGCCGCCAAATTCAATATAGGTATCTTCTTTCCTTACCCTTTCTCCCTCAAAAGCAGGGCCAAAGGCTACAGGTATATCGACTTTATCCACCGTAATTTTAAGACCCCTTACTTCTATGGCCTTTGAGACAATCTCATCATCAGGTATGTTTGAAACCACATGCTCGTAGGTGCATACTCCTCTTGGTAGTATTTCCGGAATATCCGTATCGGCTATAGTTGGAAATCCGTAATTTATGGCTCCTGCAGCGTTGGCATATTTTTCTTCATCCACTTCTCCGAGAGCCAGAACAAAGGCAAAAACTCTGTTTTTATTATAAAGCAGCATTCTTCTGTAATCCCCGGGCTGAACTCCACCAAAGCTTAATGCAGCCCTGGCTGCAAAACCAAGAGAATAAATAGTAGAACTGATATTCTTTCCAAAGGGAACCAGCCTGGTATCCCATCCCAGTTCCACTCCTTCCTGCTGCAGCTGCTCGGCCATAGTGGCGCCGTTTGTAGATCCCGACATAAAAACATAAATATTTTTTTCCTGAAGTTCCCTGGCAATTTTTACTGCTGTTTTGCTATCTTTACAGGCTCCCACGCAAGCAGCGAAACCGGGTGCCGTTCCATCCACAAACTCAATACCTCTTTCTCTTATAATCACATCCGTTGCCGCACCCAGCCAGATTCCCTCGACTGGCGGGGGGCCGTCTATGTATTTTACCGCCTCTATTATTTCTTCCGACCACAGGGTGGCAATCCCCGCATCAAGGGTACCGCCCAGATAGGGCAGCCATAATTTCTCTTGAGGCACAGGCGGAAGCAATTTTTTTACCTCGTCCAGTACTTTTTCTGCATCCGATAATTTTTCTACTTTAATTCCAGTCATGCTATAAATAATGGGGAGGTAATATCCGGTATTGGGAAATTCTACTTTATGATTTTCTCCGTGTTTTTTTATGCATTCTCCCAGCACTTTTTCAGCCTGCTTGAAAATTTTATATGCGCCCTTTATGGCACTGGTTGCAATGATTTTAGACATCTTTTAACGTCCTCCTTGCCTCCATATCCAATAAAACTCTTTCTTTCTTGGTATCTATTTTAAGAGCTTTTCTTTTTTCCTGTATCACCTTTATCACCTTATCCAACAATTCCTCTATATCTGCAATGTATTCCAGCTGCCCTCCGTATTTTTTCTGCCACACTTCGGTCATTATTTTCTTTACTTCCTCGCTTGATTCTACTGGAATGGGCTCACCGCTGAAAACCGTATATATTCCCGATGCTGCTACATAAGTCCCGATTGAAAGTGCCTTCTCGCTCATCCACTCGGGCGCAATACCAGCTACCGGAAGCTCGCTTATATCTTCTCCTAATCCGCCTTCCTGTACCACTTCCGACAGCACAGTCAGGATCCTGGAATTATCCACGCAGGAACCCATATGAAGTATGGGAGGTATCCCTACTGCTTCGCATATTGATCTCAGACCCTCTCCAGCATACTTTAAGGCTTCCGGTTCCATCAAGCCGCACTTGGCCGTTGAGATAGCCGCACATCCGGTTAGAACCACCAGATAATCTCTTTTAATGAGTTCCCGGGTTAAGAAATTATGGTATTTGTCATGGCATTGTCTGGCATTGTTGCATCCTACCACAGCAACCGCTCCCTGTATTCTTCCGTCGATAATGGCGTCATTCAACGGTCTGAAAGATTCTCTGAACTTTCCCCCCAGCATATATTTTATATACTCATGTGAAAATCCTGCTACCAGGTCGGATGTCACATCAGGTATGTGTACCTTCCCTTTCCTTTTGGGGAAATTATCTATTGCCATCTTAATGATTTCCCTGGCCAGTTCGGGACCATTATCATCTTTGAATTCCATATGTACGGAACCTTCAATCTTGCATTTGGGAGAGGTCGTAACCAGTGTGGTATGAAAATTCTTGACCAGCTTGCCAAGAGCCTGCATTATGCACTGTATATCAACTACCATCAGTTCTATGGCTCCGGTCATTACTGCAATTTCCTGCGATAGGAAGTTTCCGATGGGAGCCACTCCCTGCCTCATTAATATCTCATTTGCGGTACAGCAGATACCCACTATATTAATACCTTTGGCACCCTTGCTCTTGGCATAATCCAAAAGTTCCTTATCGCTTGAAAGTTCAACAATAATCTGGGATAAAGTGGGCTCATGGCCGTGAATTACCAGATTGACCTCATCTTCTCTTAACATTCCCAGATTAGTTTTAGCATTAACCGCCCTGGGAGTATTAAACAGTATATCAGTGATCTCGGTTGCTATCATGGAGCCGCCCCAGCCGTCACCTATGGCACATCTTATGGCCTGGTCCAGAATATGTTCCGCCTCCTGGTCCACTCCTATATGAGTTCTGTGCATTATTTCCACTATTTCCCTATCCACGCCTCTGGGAACTACATTGTTTTTCCTCCATACTTCCTGTCTTTTTAAAGGTGCCATTTTTATCAGATCCACTTCTCCGAGCTGCTGGCCAAAAATAGAAAGCGCCTTATCCGACGCCTCTTTGGCAATTTCTTTTACATCCCTGTTATCTATCTCAATGTCAAGGTTTTTGGCAAACTTTAGCAGTTTAAATTCATCTTTGATTTCAAGGCCGGGAGCCTTCCCTTCGGCTACCAGGCCGAGCAGGTGTGCCAGATCCCTGCCATGATCGGAGTGTGCCGCTGCACCGGCTGCAATATGGCGGGCCAGGTTCCTGGCAGCAATAGTCGCCATAGTGGCACCACAGAGTCCGGTTTTATCTTCCCTCACCCTACAAGGTCCCATGGCGCAGTTTTTACAGCAAATTCCCGATATCCCGGATCCAATGGGGCAGCATTTCATGGCCTGCGCCCTATCAAAAACAGTTTGTATTTCACTGGCTGCCATTTTTTCCATTATCTCCCTGACTGCCTTATCATCACTTAACTGGTCATAGCTTATTTTATTTTTATCTTTATCCATTTTTAATATCCCGTTTCCATTTACAATAATTTAATTAAAGTAATTCTCCTATGATTTCCTTTATTATGCTGACTGCCTTCGGATGTCTCATTACCAGTATATTGGTTCCTGAAAGAAGCATACTCATGCCCGATATGGTTTCCCAGTTTATGCCCCTTTCCTCCTGATTGCCCCACAGTGGATATTTTTCTTCACTTTCTTTAACTTCCTTTACCTTCCAGATTTCGGGAGCAATGTTATTTATAATCGGCATCTGGGTCATCTTGTCATCCTGCATCAGCGCAGCAATCTTCAGCCTCTCCATGGCAGAATAGCAATATTCTATTCCATAGCCAAGGCCCGAACTTGATGGATCCATAGCTATTCTATCAGGAGACAAACCCAGCTGGGTAAGCAAAATATTCAGCTGTTTTGCAATATTTACATCAAGCGGATTCAGTGCAACAACATTATTATTGTAACCAATAGCCGCTGCGGCTATGGTTTTGTAATTATCCTCTTCCACCCAGCCCATTAGAATATTGCTGTCTTTATTCTTTTCAGAGACTTTTTTCATTACCTCGGAAATCTTTTCCAGCGGGCCGGTCCCATACACAATCAAGGGCTTATCAATAGATTCCTGTACACTTTTAGTTATTTCCGCTGCGTCTTCGGGACTCATATCGCCACTGTCCGGGTCTACTTTGCTCAGCTTCAGGCAAATAGCATCCGCACCATATTGATCAATACATTTCTTAGCCCACTCAACAGGATCATTGAAAACATCTTTATAATATTTGCTTACTGTCTCCGGCCAGTCAGAAGGCTGGCTATCATAAACTTCCATGGCAATAGTGGGACTATTGGGTATTTCACCTTCAAAGCTATAAAAAGGAAGGGCGGCTTCTCCACCAACTGCAATTTCTTTACCGTTCCCGCCCAGCTTAAGTACATTTATTTTTCCGCTGTAAACATTTTTTGGAACTTGAAAACTCAAACCTTACCCCCTCTAGTTACTTGTTAATCTTATTATTTATAAATAAATTTACTCCGCAGGTCAAGTGATAATTTAGGATATTCTATCACTTTTGCCCGAAAACTGCAGTTTATTTTAAAATCTCTCCGTATATAAAAAAATATAATTCCATATGCAATATTCTGCAGCTTAAATCTTACAGTTTTAGTTTTTCTATCAATCCCCTCACCTGCTTTAATGCTGTACTTTTCTCCGGGATATCAAATATTGATTTCTCACTTATATCCATTTCATAAATATTACTATCTGCATTTACAATTCCCAGCAGATCCAGTTTCTTCTCCTTTATATAATCCTCAAGCCTGCTGTCTATTTTTTTATTAACCCTGTTTACTATCAGAAATATTTTTTCGGCATTTATGTCAACCTCATTCGACAGATCCCTTATTCTGGATGCGGTAAGAATTCCTTTGGGGGAGGGATCGGATACTATTAAAAGGTAATTGACGTTACTGGTTGTCCTTCTGCTCAGGTGTTCCATGCCTGCCTCATTATCCATAATAAGATAATCATAATTATCCTGTAGGATATCTATATATTTTTTAAACAGATTATTGGCATAGCAATAACAGCCCGGCCCTTCGCCTCTACCCATCACCAGAAGATCAAATCCCTTTCCCTCCACCAGTGCCTGATGCACGTTCATTTCAACCAGCTGATCCTTGTAAATACCTGCTGCCATGCGCGCCGCATTTTTTTTAAAGTCTTCCCTTACCCCTCCTACAGTATTAGAAACATTAACTCCCAGTGCCTCATTAAGAGTAGAGTTAGGATCGGCATCCAGTGCCAGGATCGAGCCTTTTTTTTTCTCAATCAGGCTCCTGATAATAAGACTGCCAACAGTAGTTTTGCCCACTCCGCCTTTTCCTGCCAGGGCAATTTTAAAACTCATTGATATAAAACTTCCTCCCTGTTTAGTTTATTTTTTCTTCTTATTTTCTATGGAGTAAATACTTTCCTCTACAGTGGGAAAATCCTTCATATCCGTATATGGTAAAAACAAACCTGCTACGTACCTATCCATAAATTTCATATTCACGCTTAATTCAATATAAGTAATATGCTCTGCAATTTCAGAGCTCTGCCGGTATTTATCTTCCGAAAGCAGGCTAAGATAGGCTCCCGTTACCGATGTATTGCCCATAAAAAAATATTTGGAAACATCTACATCGGGAATCATCCCTATAATTACAGCATTCCTGATATTTAAATGCTTTCCCAATCCTCCTGCTATGTATATTTTATCCAGATCGTATACATTAAGGTCAACTTCCTCAAGCAGCGTTTTAATCCCGGCATATATAGCAGCTTTTGCCCTGATTAGATTATCTATATCAACTTCACTGATATATATATCTTTTCCGGTTGCGCTATCCTTGCCGCTTATCAATACATATCGGCAATCTTTATCAACACATTTAAGATACCTATTGCCAATATCCTCATTAAATTTGCCTTTCCTGTCAATAACTCCCCTTAGATACATCTCACCAATCATATCAATCAGTCCTGAGCCACAGATACCTTTGGGCTTACCTCCGCCGATAACTTCCACCCTGCATTTATACGTCTTCTGATCGATCGATACCTTTTCAATGGCGCCATCTACTGCCCTTATTCCGCATTTTACTCCTCCGCCTTCAAAAGCAGGCCCGGCCGAACATGAACAGCCCATCATCCATTCGGAGTTTCCGACTACCAGTTCCCCGTTGGTTCCCAGATCGAGAAAAAGTGCAAGCTTGCTGTCCCTGTACATCCCGGTTGAAAGAATTCCTGATGTTATGTCCCCTCCTAGATAACTTGCAACTCCCTGTGTGCTGTATACAAAGGTATTCTTAATATGTTTTATGCCGATCTCTTTGGCGGTAGAACTCGAGAATTTATTGGCCACTGTAACATACGGCTCTTCCCTTATATACCTGGGAGGGACACCGTAAAAAAGATGCATCATGGTTGAGTTTCCGGAGACCATCATAGAGACAATACTATCCGCATTTATATGCGTACTAAGTAATAGCTTCCATATCAAATTATTAATTGAATCTATTATTACTTCCCTTAACTTCTCCAATCCGCCTTTCTTATTCGCATAAACTATCCTGTTTATTATATCCTCGCCAAATTTTATCTGGGGATTATACTCTGACTCGGAACCCAATATTTTACCATTTTCCAGATCCACCAGATACAGTACCAGTGACGTTGTCCCGATATCCAGTGCCAGTCCATAGATTTTCTTGCTTAAACGGCCCGAATGGATATCGATAAGGGTACTGTTTCCCCTATCCACGGTAACCGTAATCTCCCAATCTTTCTCTCTCAGAATCAGGGGTAATTTTCTTATTATGTGAATGGGTACAATACAATTTTCTATTCCCAGATTTTCCCCTATGGCCTTCTTCAGTCTGAAAAGATCACTGGTGCCATGGCTAAGAGTTGGCTTTTTCACAGACATGGCTTCTTTTTTTATCCAGGGTTTAATCTCAACAGATGAAAATTCATCCCTGCTTATGCCAGCGTAAATCTTGGAACCTGTTTCCGCGAATCTGCCTTTTTCTATTTTTGCCCTGGATTTTTTCTGTTTCGGTATTTCAACAATCAAATCACTCTTTACTTTTGACAGGCAGGAGAGTACATAACCTTTCTCTTTTTGTCCCGCGGATATAAACCTGGATTTTTTAGTATCTACTTTACCTTCTATTATGCGCACCTTACACTTCCCACAGGTACCTACACCGCCGCAGGAAGAATCAATATGAATCCCGCTATCGACTATTGCCTGCTTTAAATTATAATTTGGCGAAATTTTTATTGATTTATCACTGGGAATGAATTTTATAAAATATTTTTTTTGGGTATTCATTATTAAAATTACAGCCCTTTAATTTATGGCTTCCAGGATAAGGACTTTAATATTAAAAGACAAGGACACCAATTCTAGAAATTATATTATATACGCTTTTAAAAATCAAAATGGAAAGGCAGCTTCTGTTTACCGCCTTTCCATTTCTTTTTTTTCTTTTAAAATTATATACTTTTTATTTTATGGATAAATAGTTACGGTTACACGGATCAAAACTTTACCGGTCAGTTGCTACATTAAGCACTAATGTGGTCTCCCCTTCGGATTCTATAATAAGAACAGATACAACATAGGTGCCATTATCAGCTGTAATAGAATAAGTTTTTTCATCGTCGCTTGTACTGGAGAATTCATTTTCGATTTCCCAGCTGCCAAACTGGCCTTTATACCAGTCATTTATTTCCTTTCCTGGATTGGCGCTTGTCCCACTAACCGAGAAATATTCTCCTTCCTCATCAGTCTCTGTCCAGGAAGCTATAATTTGCATATCAGGATATACAGGAACCACTCCAGGGAATCCTTCCGGCAGATCGGCTCCCTCGCCAAATGACATCTCACCTTCATCTGTTGTAATGTTCATTTCGTCTCCGGATATATCAACTTCGGCCTCTGTACCCCCTTCGCTTTCAATTCCTTCCTCAATGGCCTTTTCCATTGCTTCCTCTGTAATCTTCTCTGCAATTTTCTCTCCCGGATTAAAACACCCGCTGGCAGAGAATAATGCAAAAATTGCCAAACTTATCACTGCTGCAAGTGCTATTAGCTTTTTCATTTACGATCTCCTTATTAACTTTGGTATTAATAATTTTTATACAAGCAGCTGTTATTTTACTAAATTAGTGTCTTTTATGGAACAGCTAAAACTTAAAATCCGCAATAGAGGACAAGCTCTGCGGACCCGAAATATTCTTTGATTTTACTAACCGGCATCTAATCTATAAAAACTCATAAAAGCTTCGTCAGGTATTTCAACTCTGCCAATCTTTTTCATTCTCTTCTTGCCTGCTTTCTGCTTCTCAAGAACCTTCCTTTTCCTGGTTATATCTCCGCCGTAAAGTCCCGAGGTAACATCTTTCCTATAGGGAGCTATTCTTTCTCTTGCAATCACCCTTTTTCCAATTGCTGCCTGTATGGATACTTCAAAGGTCTGCCTTGGTATAAGCTTCCTTAGTTTCTGGGTTATTTCCCTGCCTAGAGTATAAGCTTTTTCTTTATGGGCTATAATAGAAAGTTCATCAACTTTCTCTCCGGCTACCAGTATATCAAGTTTTACCAGATCAGAAGGTCTGTATTCCAGGAACTCATAATCCAGTGAAGCAAACCCTGAAGTTATTGATTTTAGCATATTAAAAAAATCCACAATTATTTCCGAAAGGGGTATAGCATATTTGATTTCCACCCTTTCCATTGAAATATACTGCATGTCTTTAAAATCACCCCTCTTCTGATTTACCAGCTTCATTACTTCTCCTATATAATTTTTAGGTGTAATGATAGTCGCTTCAACATATGGCTCTTCTATTTTTAAAATTTTCTCCTGGATAGGAAAATCGGAAGGCCTCTTAACCTCAATTGTTATATTATCGCCTTTAGTTATTTTATAAACCACAGTGGGTGCCGATGTCAGCAGCTTAAGTCCGTATTCCCTTTCAATTCTTTCCCTTATGATTTCCATATGCAGCAGTCCCAGGAAACCGCATCTAAAGCCAAAGCCCAGTGCACCTGAAAATTCAGGGGTAAAATCCAGGGATGAATCGTTCAATGAAAGTTTCTCCAGAGCATCTTTTAAATTTTCATAGTCTCCCCCTTCTATGGGGAACAGACCGGAATAAACCATTGGTTTTGGCTTTCTGTAGCCGGACAGGCTTTTTGCCGCAGGGCTTTTTAAGGAGGTTACGGTATCACCCACCATAATGTTTCCCACTTCTTTAATTCCTGTAATAATATATCCCACCTCACCTGCGGTCAGCGTTTCTTTTTTTATCATATTTGGACCGAATATTCCTACTTCTTCGACCTCACTTATAAAGCTTTCTCCCATAAACTTAATTTTCTGGCCTTTTTCTATACAGCCGTTCATTACCCTTATAAGAACTATCACCCCTCTGTAAGAATTGTATTGTGAATCAAAGATTAATGCCTGAAGAGGGCCGACGGCACTTCCGCCCGGGTGAGGTATATCACTTACCAGTCTTTCTAAAATTTTATCAATTCCATATCCCGTCTTTGCACTGACCTTTAAAATTTTTTCTTTGCTTATACCAAGTACGCTGCCAAGCTCCATGGTGACTTCATCTATACTTGCGCTCTTCAGGTCAATCTTATTAATAACCGGAATAATTTCCAGATTATTATCAACTGCCATATAAACGTTAGCCAGTGTCTGTGCCTGTATTCCCTGGGTGGCATCAACAACCAGTATTGCCCCTTCACAGGCAGCCAGGCTTCTGGAGACCTCATAACTGAAATCGACATGGCCCGGTGTATCAATTAAATTAAATATATACTGTCTGCCGTCTGATTTGCTTTTATAGAGGACTCTTACCGAATGAGCCTTTATGGTGATTCCCCGCTCCCTTTCAAGTTCCATATCATCTAGAAATTGGTCCAGCATCTCCCTCTTGCTTACAGTTTCCGTTATCTCTAAAATTCTGTCAGCCAGAGTAGACTTACCGTGGTCTATATGGGCAATTATCGAGAAATTTCTTATCAGTTTATTATCTATCATAAAGCAATAAATAATCTATTTTAAAATTATATTTCATCATTTAATGTAAAAACCCCTAAATACGGTTTCCCCCGGTACAACCACTTTTATGCTCTTATTTGCTCTTTTTGAATTTTCTGAATAATTCTACCACAAATTTTATCTCTTCCATTTTAAATAAAACAGTACAGCATACATAAATACCTATGCCGGCCGCAATAGCCAGAAGTAAAAACAGTATCAGCGGCCACAGGCCCCTGTATGCAAAATTTTCCAACCAGTTCCATAAAAAATACAGTGCCGTACCCATAACAGCTGTTGCCGAAAATATTTTCGCGTATGATATAAGTATCCTCCTGCCCCCAAAACTTCCTATTTTCTTCTTTAATATTATAAACAGAATTACTACATTGCAGAGGGCAACCAGCGTTGTTGAAAGAGCCAGTCCGCCAATATCCATATATTTTATTAAAATCCAGTCCAGAATCAGGTTGATTATAATGGAAATGCTTGCAACCTTAAGAGGGGTTTTTACATTTTTAAATGCATAAAACACGCGATTCAGTATCATGAGCAATCCAAAAAAAATAAGGCCAAGGCTGTGAAAGATCAGGACATATGCCACTTTTCTTGTGTCATCGGGACTGAAATTATAATGTTCGAACAATACCTTTATTATGGGGTAGCTTAAAATTGCCATTCCTGCGGCTGCCGGCAGCATCATGTATCCGATTTCCCTTACTCCCAGAGAAAAACTTTCCTTTATGCCCCTGATATCATCATCAGCTGCCTGTCTGGATATCAGAGGATACAGTACGGTTACAATTGCCACTGAAAATACTCCCAGCGGCAGGTTGGCCACTCTCCATGATAATGTCAGGGCAGTAGTATTTCCTCCTCCCAGATTCAATGCAAAAAAATTATCCACGCTATTGTTCAGCTGAACCGCACCCAGGCTCAGCAGGATGGGCAGCATAAGGGAAAATATTTCCCTGACACCTTTATGTTTAAAATCTATATTTAATCCGTATTTTAATGGTGATGCCCTGAGCTGGGGAACCTGTATCAGAAGATGCAGTATAGATCCGGCCATTACCCCTATAGCCATGCCGTATATTCCCATGCGGGTAAAAAGCAGAACAGCAAAGATTATGGTAATTATATTCATCACAAAAGGGGCAAGAGAAGGAACTGTAAAAATATTATGCGAATTCAATATTCCGGTGGCCAGGCCGGAAAGGGACATTATAACCAGAGAGAATATCATAATCCTGTTCATTACTATAAATTTATTTATATCCATCTGGTTGTTTGCAATTTTTGAAAGAACCGTTCCTACCTGTGGGGATAGAATAAATATGGCCACAGCAATAATAAGAAACACCACGGCCATTATATTTATAACCGAGTTAACAAAAATTTTTAAATCGTTCTTCTTATTGTCCTTTAAATACGTCGAGTAAATAGGTATAAATGCCGCTATTATAAGGCTTTCGGCAAAAAGCACCCTGAAAAGATTGGGAATGAAATAAGCCCAGGTAAAGGCATCTGTATCGTAGGTTATGCCAAAATAACCCGCCATTACCTGATCCCTTACCAGCCCGGAAACTTTTGACAGCATGATTGCCGTAACTACAAAGAATGTGGCACTAAAAATTCTTTTTCTCGACAGTAAATAATCCTCATTCATAACTATATTATATTACAGATATGGTTAAAAAACGCATTATATCATTTAAATTAATGCAGTAATAAATATTTTTATTTGTTTAAAAAAATGCTAAAATGTATCCTCGTTTGAAATTGATAGTTATGTGAGAGGATAAAGTAGATGCCAAATATAAAATCGCAGGAAAAAAGAGACAGGCAGAATATCGGAAGAAATATTAGAAATAAATTTCTTAAAGCCAGAATAAGAACAGATCAAAAAGAGCTTGCCAAAGCTGTGGATAAAAAAAATATAAAGGATGCTGAAAAAACCCTGGATACATTCTTTAAACATCTGGATAAAGCAGTAAAACGGGGAGCGGTTCACAGTAATTTTTCAGCCAATAAAAAATCAAAAGCAGTAAAGCTTGTAAATTCAATCAGGAAATCCAAATAATCATATTTCCTTTAGTTCAGACAGGTTACAAGTTGATGTCGCCGATTAACCCAAACAGAGTTCAGCTAAGTTAGACCTATTTTGCTTCCATTAATATTTATGCCCGCGACCTGCAGGCTATATTTTACAGCTGGAAAGTTCATACGCTGCTGTTTATGCATTGACATCAACAATTTCCGAAATCAGCCTGGTAACCAGGTGCTTACTTCCTGTTGCACCGGTTCTAATCTTGATATCATATCTGTTTAATATTCCAAAGACTTTAATTATCTCTGACTGTTCATAGTTGTCGCTCAATTTAATATATTTGTTTACCAGCTTACCGACAAAATAAGGAGGTATTTTCATGTTATTTTCAATATAACTGGTTACCGATGACTTACTGTTCCCCGATTTAATATACAAAAAGCATTTAAACATCCTGTGGAGCAGTGTTATCAATCCAATCAGATTTTGTCTCTCTTCCAGTATGGACCTTAATGCTTTCAGGCTGCTTTCTTTATCTCTCCTGCCCAGGTAATCCACTAAATCAAAAATTTTAAGTGAGTAATTGCGGCTCACCAGGAACCTTATTTCATCTTCATCGATTACTTTTTTCGTTTCCGAACTTACATAATCATAAAGCTTTTCATACTCTTTTTTTAGTAGATTTAAATCCAAATTTACATTTTCCACTAAAAGAGAAGCAGCCTTTTCAGTAAATACTATCCCATCGGATTTGGATCTTTCTTCCAACCAGTTTTTAAGGTTACTGCCAGCAGGCACTTTCAACTGCCTGGCAATACCATTTTTTTTGATCAAATTCACCAAATTTGAATTAAATTTTTGTTTCGATGCGGTAAGAACAAAAATTATATTTGCGCCGCAGTCGCGGCTCACGGAAATTAAATCTATTATTTTTCTCTGTAGTCTGGCAGAAACCTTATCTGCATATTTTACTACTACCACTTTCTTTGAGGAGAACAAAGAAGGAGTGCCGGTATAATTGTTGAATTCTTCCTCATCGATATCTCCTGAACCGTCAAAAATTTTAAAATCTGTGTCAAAATTAATCTTTCCCTTAAGAAATTCTCTTATGCCTTCAACTTTATCATTCAACATCGAATCACTGGTGCTTATATATAAATAACAGGATTTAAGGCTTTGTAATTTTAACGGTTCTTTTTTTAATTTATTGTCTTTCATGTTCATATAATCCAAACAGTCCTCAGAAGCAGCTCACCTGGCCTCCAGCTTTTTTGCCGATTCTTAGCCTCCTGATACTTACGGGAACTGCATATAATGTGATTAAGAATATTATATAGTAAATTACCATATTTTTTATACTGAAACTATCAAAATTTATAATAAAAAAATCATTTCTGCCTAAAATTTCAGCCACTTTTAATATATACTCAAATAAAATATTTCCGGTCTTTAGCATAAAGCCTCCTGCGGGGGGCCATATCAGGCTTATTAAAGAAGATGCCATTAAAATGAAAATAAGAACATAAAATACCGGTATTATAAGAATATTGGCTACCGGTGAAATTAAAGAAATTTCCCCAAAATAGTAGGCCATGACAGGAAGCAGGGCAATCTGAATGGAAAAAGTCATAAGGGCAATTTTAATAAAAAACCATCCTCTGCTTCGCTTTAAAAATGGAAAAAACCTATAGGGCACCGTCATTAAAGCAGGGTATACAAGAATCAGGGCTGCCATTGAACCGTAAGACATCCAGAATCCCAGATCATAGAGAAAAGAAGGATTAAAAAGCATCATTATAATATAAGAAAGGCACAGCAGAATTTTACAGCTGTATTCTCTATTCCAATTTCTGGCAAGAAACATCAAAGCAGCCATAATCGAAGCCCTGAGCATGCTTGCTCTTTCTCCCACCAAAAAATTATAAATGATTAAAAATATAATCGCAGCCCAGAATACGGCATAAGATGAGTTCAACTTTCTGAACCATAAATAAATAATAGACATAAAAAATGAAACATGCAGCCCCGAAATGGCAAATAAATGATAGGTTCCGCACCTTTTAAAATTTTCCATTATGTGCCCGGGGATATTATTTCTGTTGCCCAGTATTACCGCCTCGGCTATGCAGGCATCCTTAATGCTTAAATTACCGTAAAAGGTTTTTTTTATGCATCCATAAAGCCTGTTCCTAAAGGTATATGCTTTATAAACTAAATTTCTATATTCAATTTTTATGGCATTTCCGCTATCGGCCGTAAATACAGCTGCGCCATATATATTTAATTTAAGATTTTTAAGATCCTTCTCTTTTAAATTTCCTCCCAATCTTAGATAATCATCCCTTTCCGGAAATCCTTCTCCGGGATTCTTCATCTCAATTTTTAAAGGCTCTTTTATTTTAAAAAATTTTATTAAGTTACCGCTGTCGGTAGATACATATATTTTTTCCACCTCCAGCAAAAAAAGTAAATCATTAAATCTACGGCAGGGGTGGTCCATAACCCTCCCTTCCACGGTCATACTGTCCATGATGAAACCTTCATTATTTAAGATGGGCAGAAAAAAGCTTTTACTCTGCCGGTACTGATATGCGCCGGCAATCAAACTGCCGGCAGCTATAAGGATTAAAAAAGGGATTATAATCAGAACAACCATTTTTACCGTTTTTCTTTTAAAATAAGCCGGATATGGTTCTTCCCCCTGCAAGGATATGCAGACCTTTAGTCTTCCAAATGGTTTACCGCCGCCGTAAATATCCTTGCAGAGCCCGCTCTTATAACTGTTACTTAAAATCCTGCCGGACACTATGAACTCTACTGCCATCAATAAGAAAATAACCGTAACTCCGGTTATGACAGCACAAGGCTTGTAAAAATAATATTTGTAGCCCGCATAGATGCCGGCAGTTAGCCCCGCTGCCCAGAAAAAATAATATTCGCTGAATAAAAACAACGATATTTTTTGTTTTATCTTATTCAAATAGATACGAACTGCCTTATTTTTTCATATTTTTTCTGGCCAATACCTGTAACATTTTTTAGCTCTTCTGCGGCTTTAAATGAGCCTTTTTTATTCCTGTAATCAATAATATTACCTGCAGTGACAGGGCCGATTCCGGGCAGTGATTCCAGCTCCTCTAAGCCCGCAGTATTGATATTTACGGTTCTCATTTCCCGGTAGCTGGTACCATTCGAATAATCACTTCCTGATAAGTAAAAAACGCTGCTATCTATTTCTTCATGGGATGGAATGTAGATTCTCTGTCCGTCAAACACAATTTCTGCAAGATTGACTATATCCAGACAGGCATTCTCATTCTGCCCGCCTGCAAGTTCCAGAAGGTCTATTACCCTTGCCCCATTTCTAATCTCATAAACGCCCGGACTGTTAACCTCGCCGCAAATATAGATCTTTATGATGTTCCCTGCGGACAGCTGGCCGTCAGAGTCTCCGGTATTTACCGCATTTTTATCAGACTCAATAATTTCTTCCTCACCGGAGCTTATTGCAATCTTGTCAGTATTCTCATCAGTTCTTTTGGGCTCGATACTGTCTGAATAATTTTCCGGATAATAACTTTTAAGTATATTTTCCTTCCTCTTTATTTCCAGCCGCTGATTTATAAAAATAACGGTAAAAAAAACCACTGTTAAAAAAAGCAGTCCGGATACCGCTACATAAAAATGCCTTCCTCTTCTATATTTGATTTTATCAATGAAGAATTTTACCCTGCCTAGCTTTTCCTTGATGCTTAATGAATCCATATAGTATTATATATTTATGCCTTTGTATATTTGCATTATAGCACATATATAATATTATTAAAGTGTAAAATCGAATTAATTTAAATTGTATGCATAAAATAATCTTTAATTGAACTATTTAAGAGTTGTGTTTACAACTCTTGTAAGTTGGCTCTTTGAAAACTGCATAAAAATACAGATACAAATTGGTAGGTAAAAATGGCATGATAGATATAATAAAAAATCCTGATACAATAATTAATAACTTAAAAATAAAAGGAGTCAAAATGTCTAAAACAGTGCTACTGCTTATAGAAAATGAATTCAGAGACGAAGAGGCAATATATCCATATTACAGGTTCATAGAAGCAGGTTACAATGTAAAAATCGTGGGCCCGGAAGCAAACAAAGAATACAGGGGTAAATTTGGAGTGGTATTAAAATCGGATATTCTTGCCTCACAAGCAGACCTGGATAATACAGCGGCAGTAATTATTCCAGGAGGATACGCCCCCGATAAAATGAGGATTAATCATGACATGGTCAATCTGGTAAAAGAAGCCTTCAGCCGGCATATTGTTATTGCATCAATTTGCCACGGCGGATGGATGCTGGCGGAAGCGGACATAATCAAAGGTAAAAAAGTTACCGGTTACAAGGCAATAGCTACAGACCTTAAGAATGCAGGCGGGGAGTATATAGATAAAGAAGTGGTTGTCGACGGAAACATTGTAACTTCGAGAATTCCCAATGACCTTCCGGCATTCTGCAGGGCAATCCTGAAACTGCTTAAAAACCGATAGAAAAATAATAGATTTTTTATTCTTCTTAACTTTTAATTACAATATTTACAAGCTTGTCGGGCACTGTTATTTTCTTGATTATTTCTTTACCGGTAATAATTTTTTTTATCTTCTCGGAAGAAAGAGCATATTTTTCGATCTCCTCCCGGGGGGTGCCCAGAGGCAAATCCATTCTGTCTCTTAGTTTTCCATTTACCTGAAATATTACAGTGACCGATTCTTCTACGGCAACTTCCCTGTCATAGCCGGGCCAGGCAATTTTATGAATACTTTCTGTGTTCCCGGCCCTTAGCCATAACTCCTCGGTTATGAATGGGATTATGGGAGAAAGAAGCATTAATAATTTTTCATTTAATTCTCTCACCAGAGAGATATTTTTCTTGCTATCCGCAATACTATCCTGGTACCTGTACATTAAATTGACCAGCTCCATAATGGCACTTATGGCAGTATTAAAATTGAATCTACGCAGAATATCTTCAGATACCTTTTTTATGGTCTGATGCAGCTTCCTGAATAATTCCTTCTCGATGCCGGTCAGCTCTCCTTTTATAAATTTCTCCTTAATATTCTCCGTGTTATCTTCCCGTATTCCTATCTTCTTAACGGCGCTTCTTCTTTTGCCGATAAGTTTTATATTCCTGTTCGCCAGCCTCCATACTCTACCCAGAAACCTTTTTGCTCCTTCTGCCCCGCTGTCGCTCCAGTCTACCGGATTGTCGGCAGGGCCCATAAAAAGTATATATAACCTCAACGTATCCGAGCCGTATTTATTATAAATTTCCGAAGGGTTCACAATGTTTCCTTTGGACTTGGACATTCTCTGACCGCCCAGATTTACCACACCATGGGGGAAGTATTTTATAAAAGGTTCCCTAAAATCTATAAGTCCTTTATCGTAAAGAACTTTGGTAAAAAACCTGGAATATATAAGATGCATGCTGGCATGTTCGATTCCCCCTATATATTGATCTACCGGCATCCAGCGGCTGACTTCTCTTCTATCAAAAGCAGCCTTGCTGTCATGCGGACTGCAGTATCGTAAGAAATACCATGAAGAACAGACGAAAGTATCCATGGTATCTGTTTCTCTTCTGGCCTTACCCCCGCACCGTGGACAGTTAGTATTTACAAACCGGTCACAGTAAAGCAGAGGTGACAGACCTTTTGGTTTGAAATCCACATCGTGCGGAAGCAGTACCGGTAGATCTTCCTCTGGAACGGGAACCGTTCCGCATTTTTCACAGTAAACGATAGGAATCGGTGCCCCCCAATACCTCTGCCTTGAAATCAGCCAATCTCTTAACTTATAGCTTATATGAAATTTTCCCATATCATTTTTTTCAATATAGGAAGTTGCTTCTCTTTTTCCCTTTTTCGATTCAATACCGTTGAACCTCCCGGAATTTATCATTATTCCTTCACCGGTATAGGCGGCACTCAAAT
Organism: uncultured Actinomycetota bacterium; assembly: GCA_964494385.1. GTDB lineage: Bacteria > Actinomycetota > Humimicrobiia > Humimicrobiales > Humimicrobiaceae > CAZBSE01. The sequence goes on from CAZBSE010000007.1 coordinate 49,211, forward strand.
CTTTATGTTCCTTACCGTCAGAAGATATCACTTCTTTTATGGGAATTTTATATTTTGATGCAAATTCAAAATCTCTCTGATCATGTGCCGGAACTGCCATTATGGCGCCGGTCCCGTATTCCAGCAGGACATAGTTTGCAATCCATATGGGAACTTTCTGTCCGTTTAAAGGATTAATGACATATCTCCCAGTGAAGCAGCCTATTTTTTCAACTTCTGCCGAACCCCGTTCAATATCGCTCTGTCCCGAAATTACTTTTTTTAATTTTTTTACTTCTTCCTTGTACTTTTCATCTATCACTATCTCATCTATAAGAGAATGCTCGGGAGCCATAATAAAAAAAGTAACTCCGAATAATGTATCGGGCCTGGTAGTAAATACGGGGATAGAAATATTTTCACTGCCGTCAAGTTTAAAATTAACTATGGCGCCTTCGCTCCTTCCAATCCAGTTCTTCTGGATGGTCAGCACCCTTTCGGGCCATCCGTCTTTAATCAGCTCCATATCATCAAGAAGTCTCTGTGCGTAATCGGTTATTTTAAAAAACCACTGAGACAGTACCCGTTTTCCTACCTGACTATCACATCTTTCGCACCTGCCCGAAATAACCTGCTCGTTTGCCAATACGGTCTGGCAGGAACTGCACCAGTTAACTGGTGCCTTCTTTTTTTCCGCTAGACCCATCTTATAAAAAAGCAGGAAGAACCATTGCGTCCATTTGTAATAATCGGGTTCGGAGGTTATTATTTCATCATTAAAATTATAACTCATTCCCATCCGCATCAAGGCTCTTCTCATTTTATCAATATTGGCCGTGGTGCTTTCCTCGGGATGCATCCCATTCTTTATTGCAGCATTTTCAGCAGGGAGCCCAAAGGCATCAAAGCCGATGGGGTGAAGAACGCTATATCCTTTCCTTGAATAAATTCTGGCTATAACGTCTCCGATGGTATAATTTCTGGCGTGTCCCATATGAGGCTCTCCGGAAGGGTAGGGAAACATCTCCAGCACATAGTATTTGGGATCATCTTTATCTGATTTTAAAGAATATATTTTTTCTTTTTTCCATTTTTTTATTATTTTTTCTTCTATTTCCTTAGGTCTATAAGATTCGCTCCTGTCCGCACTCTTCAATTTCCAATCCTTTCCCAGAAATTTTTAATATACCTAATTCCATTTTACCTCTTTAGAATCCTTCCATAATCTTTCGAGCCTATAATATTCCCTGAATTCGTTTGTAAAGATATGGACCACAAAGTCATCATAATCAACAAGAATCCAGTTTCCCTCTGATAACCCGCTAATATTTATGGGATGCCGGCCGTGGTTTTTTAGATGTATGCAAATCTCTTCCTCTATCCTTCTGGTTAATCTGGTATTCTTTGCGCTGATTATCACGAAGTAGTCAGTGATGATTAATCTGGATCTCATATCCAGGATCTTTATATAATCCGCTTTTTTTTCATCCGCTATTCTGGCGGCTTTTTTTACTATGGCCCTAATATCTCCTGCCCCTGACCTGAGATTACTGCCCTTTGCTATTTTTTTATCATTGATCTGTATAATCACTCCCTAAAATTATGCTGATATCTACGTTATCTATATTATCATCAGAATATTTTATTATTCCCACGCCAAGCCTGTCCATTATTTGCTGGGCCAGTTCATTTACTTCTTCACTGGAATCAAATACGATTATTTCAGTCTGTTCGTAATTCCAGTTGCCGGCATCTTTGGT
>CAZBSE010000007.1:51049-61118 GCA_964494385.1 uncultured Actinomycetota bacterium
CTGCCGAGTCTTCTGATGCCGTTTCTCCTGTCTTATAATCCGTTCCCAGGATTATGATAATGTCAGATTCTATACCCTCGCCTTCACTTACAGTTATGTTCCCCGCTCCCAGTATGTTTTTTATATCATTTGCTGCGTCTATTACATAAGCCTGGTCCGAATATACCTTAATTTCTGTAATATCATAATTAAAATTATTTGCATTTCCCACTTCAAGTACATTGTATTTATTTTTACCGCTTTCAAATGACTGATCTTTCAGGAGTTCTGCTACCTCGGCAGCAAGCCCGGGGGTACCCTCGCCGTTAAATACGGTTAAATCAACCGTTTCCTCAATGACAGTAACTTCTTCAGGCACAGCCTCCTCCATGCCAAATATTTCAGGAAGTCCGGAAATATCTCCTACCGTATAAAATATTTCACCTTCAGGTGATTCATGATCATCTACGTTCAGGGGATAAACATTGCTTTTACCGGACCCTATTTTGGAGAAGGTGGAGAATATTTTCAATCTCTCTTCCATGCTCAGGTTGCTGTCCATAAAATCCTGGATCAGAGTCAGGTTGGCCGATAATTCTTCATCGCTTTCACCTGCAATCTTTTGGGTTATCGCATCCAGGATCAATTTTTGTTTTGTAATATCCCCTATGGGAACCTCCTTCTCTATTCCGCTGAAATATTTAAGAAAATTTATCGCTTCGGTTCCGTCAATCAGGTTACTCCCCGGTTCCAGTTTAAAAGTTGAATCGTCATCATAATTTTTAACCGTAATCTCTCCATCCAGCTCCAGATTTATTCCATCCAATTTATTGACCACATTATAGATATCCATAAGAATATAATAATCTACTTCCATTTCTATACCCAGATTCCTTTCCAGGGTAAGACTCAGCAGGTCCATACCTCCTTCTACGGATTCACCTACTAATCCCGTACCTATGCTTGGTATATCCAATAATGTTTTTACAGGAACGCACAATGATATTAATTTATTTTCGATACTATAATACCTTGAAAAAATAACTGAATTCACATCAGGTTCCAACAGATTCTCGCCGGCACAGGCAAAAACAATATCAATATCCTGGGTTAATTCAAGAGAGCTGGGTATATCTATTCTTTCTTCCTCGGCTATTTCCGTTTCAGTAAAATATTTATTTTTTATATACCGGTACCCAAAAACCACCCCCACCGCAACTACGATCAGGATAAACATTATACCAATAGTCCTGAAAATAACTTTTCTCCTTCTTCTTCTCTGCTTAATCCTTTTAACTCTATATCCTTCGCTCTCAGAATCTTCGCCCGTATGATCTTCAAACTCAAAATCTTCATCCTTGAAAAAATCATCTTCAAAATTATCGGACTCTTTATCCCTTCTGCTTATATTATTAAAATCTCTATTGTCAGAATTCTTTTCACTGAATTCTTTCTCATCTTCATCAAAAGACATTTTAAATACCTCCGCAAATATTGTTCCAAATTTTACTCGTATCAGGATGTAAAAGCCTGTTCCTGTTTATAACATATATTATAGTATTTTTATAAACCTCTAGCAGACATAAATCAATGTTTTTTAGGGCGAGGCTCCTTAAATTTTCCACATTATTATATTTTCTCCCTTTTTCAATTTTATCGGCAATAAATAAAATCTTATGTTCCAGACTCATATTACAATATCCAATGGTATGAAATTTAATTGCTTTTAACACTTTTTTTTCAGAGATACTAAAATCTCTTGAAACCAAATAATCACCGACAAAACCGTGTATCAAAGGCTGGGAACTTAATTCAAAATTGCTGAGCTTGAGCCTGTTTTCCTTTGCAATCTCCGCCAGTTTCCCGTAATTGAATATTTTGCCGTAATCATGCAGTATACATGCAACACTTAAATTAAAAAAATTTATGTCTTTTAAATGCTTTTTGGCAATGATACCCGCATGCTCCAGTGTGTTAATAGAATGCCGATATAATGATACAGGCATAACAGACTTTATTTTTTTAGTCAAATCCTTAAGATATTCTTTTTGCCCGGCAGTCAGGGCAAAGTTATTTATAAAGTTCATGTTTTAATATGTAATTGCTGACTCCCTTGGGAAGGAGATAATCTATCGGCCTGCTGCTCCTTACCCTGTTTCTTATATCAGTCGAAGAAATAGAAAGAGCAGGTATCTCCATTATATAAATTTTATTGCTGGAAGCTTCATTTGCTCCTAAAACCTTTTTTTTAAGGTCCTCCATCCGTTCAAGGTTGTATCCGGGCCTGGTTGCAGCTATAAACTTGCAAAGTGAAATTATTTCTGCGGTATTTTTCCAGGTAAGTATTTCTAAAATAGCATCCGCACCGGTGATAAAATAAAGCGATGAATTTTTGCCATATATTCCTTTCAACTGCCTGACAGTGTCTATAGTGTACGATTTGCCTTTTCTGTCTATTTCCATCTTTGAAACAAAAAATCTGCTGTTTGAAGAAGTAGCAATAACAGTCATTATATATCTGTCCTCCGCATCGGTTATTTCATTATCCACTTTATGAGGTGGATTTCCCGTAGGTATAAAAATTACTTTATCGAGTTTAAACTGACTCAATGCTTCCTGAGCAGTAACCAGATGACCGTTATGTATGGGATTAAATGTTCCACCCATAATCCCGATTTTCTCATTGATCTCGCTGTTTTTCCCCATATCAAGTCCTTACCTGACCATTTCCAAGCACTACGAACTTATTGGTCGTAAGCTCCCTTAACCCCATAGGCCCCCGCCAGTGAAGTTTCTGGGTACTTATCCCGATTTCCGCACCCATCCCAAATTGTTCCCCGTCAGTAAACCTGGTAGAAGCATTGACAAAAACAGTGGATGAGTCTACTCCGCCTGTAAAATAAATCGAGCTCTGATAGTTTGATGTAATTATCGTCTCAGTATGGTGGGAACTGTACTTATTTATATGTTTTACCGCTTCTTCTATATCATCAACAACTTTGACTGCCATTTTATAGTCCAGATATTCTTTATACCAGTCCTGTTCGGAAGCAAGCTCGATAGACGGATAAATCTTTTTAGACTTACCGCAGCCCAGAAGCTTCACTTTTCCGGCTTCAAGCTTTTCAAGTATCACCGGCAGCAGTTTTTCAGCAATATCTTTATGCACCAGTAATTTTTCAGCCGAATTGCATACACTCGGCCGCTGTGTCTTGGCATTTATTATTATTTCACAAATCATATCCTGGTTTATGTTTTCCAGCATATTGTCAACATAGATATGGCAATTCCCGATCCCTGTTTCAATTACAGGCACCCTGGAATTTTCCACCACGCTGTCAATCAAGCTCTTGCTGCCTCTAGGAATAAGGACATCTATATACTGCCTCAGCTGCATTAATCTTACCGCATCTTTTCTTTCTGCAGAAGGGATAATCTGTATTATGCCCCGCGGTAAATCGTTGTCCTCCAGGGCCCTGCACATTACTTCAACCAACTTTTTATTGGTATTAAGCGCATGTGAGCTTCCCCTTAAAATTATACAATTCCCGGCCTTTAAGCACAGAACCGAAGCATCTATAGTAACACCAGGCCTGGCTTCGTATATCACTCCCACAACTCCCAGCGGTACCCTGATATTCTTTAAAATCAGTCCATTGGAGAGATTATATCCAAAAATTACCTCTCCTACAGGATCGGTGAATTTAATAACTTTATTTATGCTTTCTGCTTTTCTTTCTATTCTTCGTTCATCCAGTTTCAACCTATCCAGCAAACTTTCGGCCATTCCCTGACGAGTGGATCTTTCAAGATCTTTTTTATTCTCTTTTACTATCTCTCCGGTACCGCTGATAAGATGTTTTGAAATATCAGATAATACTTTATTTTTAACCGTGGTATTTGCGTTTGAAATAAAACCAGAGCTTTCTTTTGCATTTTTTGCTATTTCCTGAACAATATCCATTTACTCCTCCAATTTCTAGTTATTATAACATAAAAAAGCCGTCAAAAATTAATCCTTAAAAACAACCAGACAATCTCTGTGAATTACTTCACCGCACATGGAATCACTGAATTCGGATAAAATTTTACTGCGGTTCTTTCCTTTTATCTTTTCTATGTCACTGCTGGAAAAATTGCTTATCCCTTTGGCAATCAGCCTATGGTCCACTGAAAACACCTTCAGTGTATCGCCCCGGTTAAATTTTCCTCTTACTCCGACTACGCCAACAGCCAGGATGCTTTTCCCTTTGTCCAGTACCGCTTCTTCCGCCCCTTTATCTATAACTATATCGCCTTTGGTTTTCATACCAAAAGCTATCCATTTTTTTACACTTTTTACCCTTTTTCCAGTCTGCGGAAAAAAGAATGTTCCTATATCTTCACCGGCAACGGCCCTGTCCAGCACATCTTTATTTCTGCTGTTTGCAATTATCACTTTTATGCCCGAGAATGAGCAGATTTTTGCAGCTTTTAGCTTTGATTCCATCCCGCCTATACCATAAGTTGAACCTATTCCTCCTGCTGCATTCTCAATATCCTCATTTATCCTGTCTACATATGAAATCAACTTTGCGTCTTCATGAATCCTGGGGTCCTTATCATACATTCCATCAATATCGGTTAAAATTATTAAAATATCTGCCTCTGCCAGAATCGAAACAAGGGCTGCCAGCTCATCGTTATCACCAAATTTTATTTCATCCACAGCCACACTGTCATTTTCATTTATGATAGGAACAATACTCAGGTCAATTAGATTTTTTATGGTATTTTTTATGTTTAGATACTGCTCCCTTCTGGTGGTATCTTCCTTGGTCAATAGTATCTGGCCTATTTTTAAACCATTTCTTGAAAACATATTGCTGTACAGTTTCATAAGTTCGACCTGCCCTATGGAAGCGGCAGCCTGGAGCAGTGTTATATTTTCCGGTTTTTTCGGTATATTCAAGCCTTCCAGACCGGCAGCTATGGCTCCGCTGGTAACCACTATTACCTCCATTCCTTTCTTGACCAGAGAGCCTGCTCCCTTTACAAATTTTTCTATATTAGCAATATCCAATCCGCCTTGCTTTAAAGTAAGGCTGCTGGAACCTATTTTTAGAACTATTCTTTTAATATCCCCTGTATGTCTTTTTTTATCAGCCATCTCCTGCTCCATAATAAAATTTATTCCACAAGTGAAAAAACCAGGTTTCCTATAATTACGGTGCTTCCCTCTTTAATGCCCATCTTTTTCAGCCTGTCTGCAATTCCCATTTTTTTAAGTTTGATTTTTAAATAATCCAGCGCTTCTTCATTTTCCAGGTCAGTCATAGCCACGATTCTTTCTATTTTTCTGTTCCTCACTACATATTCGCCATTACTTCTTTCAATCTCAATTTTCCCCATTTCCGGTTTCTTTTTATCCGTTCCGTAAATTCTTACCTCTCTTATCCTGCCGGCCGCCCTTCCTTTATCCTTTAGGAACTTCTCCCTGTATGCAGCCACTCTCCGGTGCAGGCTCCATACCAATTTATCAAGACCCTTTCCGGTAACAGCTGATATTAAAAAAACCTCTTTCCTGCTTCTATTTTTAAGAACTTCTGCAATCTCTCCTAATTTATCATTATCCGATACCAGATCAATCTTATTTATTAAAACCACATAATCTTTTTTATATACATTAATATTATATAGCCTTATCTCTTCTCTTAAAATATCGAAAGTCTCAACTATATCCTGCATTCGATCTATAACCCTCTGCCCGTCCAAAACCAGAACCAGCATCGCAGTTCTGGTTATATGCTTTAAAAATCTATCCCCCAGGCCAGTTCCTCTGTGCGCTCCTTCCACCAGTCCGGGGATATCCGCAATCACAAAATCTTCGTCATTTACACTTACAACACCCAGATTGGGTGATAAAGTAGTAAAAGGATAATCCGCTATCTTCGGCTTCGCTGCCGATATCCGGCTTATTATTGTTGATTTTCCGGAATTGGGAAATCCAACCAATGCCACATCAGCAATAAGCCTGAGCTCCAGATTGACCCAGAATTCCTCCGTCTTTTCTCCTATTTCGGCAAATGCAGGAAATCTTCTTTTAGCAGACACGAAACTCGAATTTCCTCTGCCTCCTATTCCACCTTCAGCTATAATAATTCTTTCCCCGGAATTATCCAGATCAGCAATTGTATTTCCTCTCGCATCTTTTATCATGGTCCCGGTCGGTACTCTTATGATCAAATCCTCCCCTTCCTTACCATTTCTGTTATTGGGCCCGCCGCTTTTCCCATTTTCAGCCTTAAAATGTATCTTTTTCTTAAATCCGTATAGGGTACTCAAATTCGCGGAAGCCTCTATTAAAATATTGCCGCCCTTTCCTCCGTTTCCCCCGCTGGGAATTTTTTTGGCCCCGCCTTTCATGTTAAAGAAAGTAACCATACCGTTTCCGCCGTCTCCGGCTTTTATATTGATTTTTGCTTCGTCTAAAAACATGATTTACCCTCAAACTAAAGAAATACTGTTTTGCCGCGCCAAAGATATATTACAGCTTAAAAATCGCTTTATATATTTTCCTATTCAGCATAAGGTCCAGACCTTTTTTAAAATCCGAAAGCGGTATAACTTCGGACATAAGTGGTGATAAATTTATTTTTTTATCTTTTATAATATTATAGGCTCTCCTCAGGGTTTCAGGAGTGGCCGAATAAGAACTATTTATGGTCAGCTCTCTTCTGTACACTTTTTCAAAATCAACTTCAATTCTACTCTCCCTGCCCGAAGCTCCAAAAATACTTATTATCCCCCCGTCTCTGATATAAGAGAGGGCTTCACCCATAGTATACTTATTGGTTACTGTAAGTATGGCAACATCTGCTCCTATATCTGTGATGTTGTTAATTTCTCCGCAGATATTTTGTACAGACGGATTTATAATATATTCGGCTCCCACAGCTTCAGCCCGGGACAAGCGGCTGCTGTCCACATCAACGGCCACTACTCTGCCGCCTGAAAGTTTAATCAGCTGAATAAATAACATTCCTATAACACCGGTTCCGATCACTGAGAATATATCATCTTTTTTAAAGGAAATCCTCTCCATGGCTCTTATGCAGCAGGCCAGAGGTTCTATAAACAGCGATTCAATGATATTAAAGCTGCCGGGAATTTTAAAAGTAGTGTGCCTTATATGTTCTTCTGACAGTCTTATATACTGGCAGAATGAACCCGGATATATATTGGTCTCCTTAAAGTGCCTGCACATGGAATAATTACCATGCAGACAGTAATGACACCTATAACAGGGTATATGGTGAGCAGTTGCTACTATATCGTCTACATTAAATCCCGTTACATTCTTTCCTGTTTCCACTACTTTTCCTACTACTTCATGCCCAAAAACAGCAGGCTTTTTTACCTGTGGATCGAATATTTTTACAATGTCAGATCCGCAGAGGCCCGTATATATCATTTCTATCAGCATTTCATCTTCCTTCAGCACGGGCCTGGCTATTTCTTCCAGTTTAAATCTATTTTGATTATAACAAAGCAAAGCTTTCATAATGATCACATCTTAATATTGTACTTTATTCCTTTCTGCCTGCCCATAAGTTCCAGCGCCTCCTTCAGTCTTTCAAGGGACATATCGGCAGTTATAAATTTTGCCGTGTCAATCAGGCCAGAAGTTAAAAGCTTAAACGCTTTCTTTACATAATAAGGTGTATGATGATACACACCCTTTATATTCAACTCCGAGTAATGAAGCAGGCTGGTATCAATATTGACGGAGGTCTGGGGCGCACAGCCTCCAAACAGGTTTATGGTTGCCCCTTTTCTGCCCATCAGCACAGTCATCTCCCATACCTCCGGGATTCCGGTAGCATCAACGGCTACATCTGCACCTCTGCCCCCTTCGGTTAATCTTTTTACTGCCTGTACCTGATCATTTACTTTACCGCTGTTAACAATATAATCGGCACCAAATTCCTTCGCATATCCCAATCTCTCTTCTGATAGATCTGCCGATATTACTACTGCACCCTTTATCCTTGCCAGTATTACGAACATAAGGCCTATGGGTCCCGCCCCATTAACTACTACGATATCACCTGTCCTGATACCGGATTGTTCTATTCCGTGAACCACACAGGACAGCGGTTCCAGCAGTGCAGCTTCCCTGTAGCTTAGGTCATCCGGTATCTTGTATGCATTCTTTCTCAATATATTTTCCGGCACCTTTATATATTCTGCATAGGCACCATTATTGTACACCAGATTCTCACATAAAGAATATCTTTCCAGTTTGCAGTAGTAACACTCATAACAGGGTACACTGTTTACTGCTACTATCCTGTCTCCAATTTTAAAATTATCTACCGCACTTCCTGTCTCTACAACATCTCCGGCCCACTCATGACCGAATACCGAACCTTTTTTTATCATTGTGGGATGGCCTCTCCTGTAGGTCTTTACATCCGAACCGCAGGTAAGTGCACTTTTTATCCTAACCAGTGCTTCCCCCTCTCTCACTTGCGGTATGTCTACGTCTTCATACCTTATATCACCGGGACCGTAAAATAACTGTGCTTTCATTTTACCTTTCATAAATTTTCACCGTTTAAATAGCTTTGAACATCTTTCCATAAATATATTACTTAAATATTACAGGAAGGATTTACCTAGTCAAGTAAATAAAAATTGTTCAGTCGCAGACGATAGATGAAATCTTTACATCAGCATTAAGCTACAGGAAATCTATCCCCAACAGCGGTACATATGATAGAATTATTAAAAATTAATATAAAATCGAACTATAAGATGATAAGTAAAAAAGGCATAAAATTTTTATAATTCTTTTTGGCAACAAAATATTATGAAAAAAATATTGGTTCTCTTCTGGACCTTTTTTAAAATAGGCAGTTTTACATTCGGAGGCGGGTTTGCCATGATCCCCCTGATAGAGCGGGAAATAGTAGATAAGAAAAAATGGATCTCACAAAATGATATGATAGATATCCTGACTATTTCTCAATCTTTCCCCGGAGCCGTTGCTGTAAATTCAGCTATATTCATCGGCCGGAGAGTCGGGGGATATACCGGGGCCCTTTCCGCCCTGCTGGGTGTAATACTTCCCTCTTTCTTAATTATCATCCTGGTAGCCAGAGTATTTACATATATCAGCGATATAGGCGCAGTAAAGGCAGCCCTCAAAGGAATAAGTTCTGCCGTAATAGCATTATTAATAATTACAGCAATTCGCGTAGGAAAGGCCGGCATAAAAGATAAAATAGGTCCTTTTATAACCATAATAGCTCTTCTACTCCTTCTGGCAGCTGGCATTCATCCTATCTATGTTGTCATGCTTGGAATTGTACTGGGCCTAACTCGCTATGGAATCAAGATTATAAGGAAAAAGAAGAAATGATTTATCTGGAATTGTTTGTTACCTTTATGAAAATAGGATTATTCTCCTTCGGAGGAGGGTATGGAATGATCCCCCTTATTGGAAGGGAAATAGCGGTCCACAACTGGCTCACCGGTCAGGAATTCGTAAATATAATCTCGATTTCGGAGATGACTCCGGGCCCCATTGCCGTAAACACGGCCACTTTCATCGGGTATAAGGCAGGAGGGATTCCGGGAGGAATACTCGCCACTACAGGAGTGGTTCTCCCTTCGCTTATTTTGATTTTAAGCATTTCCTTCTTTTTATCCAGGTTTCAAAACCAGCCGATTATAAAAGATACCCTTTATGGAATCAGACCGGTTGTCCTGGCATTAATTATACAGGCTGCTATATTTGTGTCTAAAAGTACCTTGTTTAAAGAAGGGATGAACATCAAAGCCATGCTGAATCTTAATGCAATCGGTTATTTATTGGAGTTCATTAACCCGATTACCATAGCAATAACAGTCATAAGCCTTGTAACATTGCTTTTTACCAGGATACACCCCATCCTGGTAATCCTGGCGGCAGGCGCGATAGGAGTCGCTTTACATTTCATAGGTGTGTTATAGGGCCCGTTAATGCCGCCGCCATTACATCTAAGATAGAAGATTTTAAGGCAATCAGTGAAGCAAGAGAAAGCGCAGAAAACAATGCTACAAA
>CAZBSE010000008.1:0-60180 GCA_964494385.1 uncultured Actinomycetota bacterium
CAATGTTGTAAAATGTGTAAGTCTTTTGTTTAGTATTTTGAGAAATAGCTTATAAATTAAGAAAATCATTTTGCGGAAGGGAAAGATAGTTAAAAATATTATTATCAAAAAAGGGGAATCAGGTATAAATATGGATTCTTTAAACTTTCCGGAAGGCTTTTTGTTTGGAACATCAACATCAGCCTTCCAGATAGAAGGAGCCGGCCAGACGGAATGGAAAGATTTTACGGGAACAGATGGAACAAGATTGGATAACGGTATTGACCATTACCGTAAATACAAACAGGATCTCAAATATATACTGCATCTGGGAAATGCCTACAGATTCAGTATGGACTGGTCAAAACTGCAAAAAAGCCCTTTTGGCTCTCTGGATAGTAAAGCTGCAGCTCATTACAAGGAAATATTTGCATCTTTGAAGGAAAAAGATAAAAAAACCATGCTTGTTTTAAATCATTTTTCAAATCCCCTGTGGCTGATAAAAAAAGGGGGCTGGACAAACAGGGAATCCGTTGATATCTACTTTGACTACGTAAAAAAAATCTTACAAAAATTCTCATATTATATTGATTATATCAATACATTCAACGAGCCAAATGCGTATGCCATTATGGCTTATATATTAAAAGAATTTCCTCCCCAAAAATTTAATCCATATTTAAGAAATAAAGTTCTGCGTAATATGCATAAAGCTCACGTGCTGGCATACGATTACATCAAGGAAAATTATCCTCATATAGAAGTGGGCATATCTCATGCATGCATGTTCACCCAGACTTTGAGAAAAAAATCCATGTGGCAGAATTTTTTAAAGTGGTTTCTGGATCATTATATGTTCGAGCATGTCCATGAACATTTTGTCAGTGACGGGAAAGTAGATTTTATAGGCTTTAGTTATTACGGGAGGATACTGGTCTCCAGATTTTTAATTATGGCCTACCAGGAAAGGGGCAGGAAAGCGCTGGATAAACTGGGACTTGAATATGACGACATGTGGGAAAATTATCCTATGGGTATCTATAACCTGATTAAGAGATTTTATCATAAATATAAAAAACCCATAATCATAACAGAAAACGGAACCTGTACCGGCAATGATAAACTCAGGGTAAAAAATATCTATAACCACCTTTATTATATAATGAAAGCTCTTCAGGAGGGAATTGACGTAAGAGGTTATTTTCACTGGTCCACTTTCGACAATTACGAACTGAATTACGGACCCTCCAGAAGATTTGGTCTTGTCTCAGTAGATTACAACTCTCCTGACTTAAAAAGAAAAATAAAAAAGTCCGGTGAATATTATCATAAAATTTCAAAATTAAATAAGCTGGTGAAATATCAGTAATTATTGCTTATACCGTCTTTAAAACATTGTTCATTATACAGTAAGGCCCCAAAAAAAATTGGGGCCTTACTGCTGCAAACCAGGAAAGGATAATAAGTTCTTATATAATTTATTTACATATAAGAAAATTTATTTCTTGGCCACTATGCCTATGATTATAGCTATGGCGCCTACAGCCATCTTTACGATAGCATGCCATAATGGTTCAGAGCCTATTGACAATGCGGGAATAGCTCCCATTATGCCCATTACCAGCACAAGAATACCTACGATTATTAATGTCACTTTACTTAACATTATAAAATCCTTTCTTTAGAAATTATTATTTCTGCTGTAGACGAATTGAATTTTTAAGAGTTTCATTTAATATTAAAATTTATAATTACATTAATAATATTATAATATTCTATAATTGTAAAATATAATGATTATATAATTGCCTGCCGGTGCATATGATTTATTCTTTGTCTTGATTTAGATATTTTAAATATGCTTTAACGCGCTAGCCGACGGCAGTTTCAGGAAAGTTCAATCAAAATCCCGTATAAAGTAAAAAATACTATTGACATTGCGGTTTCGGTATTTATACCGGTTTACCTAACGCAGATTTAATTTTCTTTTAATTTCGGGAATCTTTTTGCGGGCAGCTTCTATGCCCCTCCCGATAATATCATTTCCGCGGGTCAGGTCGAAAAAACCGAAATCACCTACTTCCGGTTCTATTATAATATCTGCCATATCAAGATAGTTCTTGGTCATTTCCCGGTGAATAATATTAAAACTTGTATCAAGCACATTATGAACCGATAATCTGCCCGTATTTTGTTTTTTAAACCTGATTTTATCCTTAAAATCCAGAACCCTGTCCCTGGCTGATCTGTGGGGTTGTCCGTTCTTTTGCCACCCGTATTCCCTATCCGGACCGGAGTGGTTTTTGCTGCCGGGGCAGAGCTGCATATATTTATCCCTGTCTTTTTCAAAGATTATAGACGAGGCTATAATAAAATTAACATCCATTATTTTTATTGAATCGGTTGGCAGCGGCTCCACTATTCCGCCATCGACAAGGATCTTGTTATCCATATAAACAGCAGAAAAAAACCCGGGAATAGAAATAGAAGCCCTGACCGCATCCAGCAACTTTCCCCTGGATAATATAACTTTCTCTCTTGTAATCAAATCCACTGCTGTACAGCAAAATGGTATCCGGCAATCATCAAAAGTTTTATTTCCAAGAAACTTTCTTAAGACTTCTTCGACTCTGCGTCCGTTAATGATCCCTGTTTTGGACAGTGCCATATCAGAGAAAAGTAAAAAACTTTTCCAATCCATCGATCTCACATAAGATTTAATTTCAGCAAGTGTTACTCCGGAACAATAGAGTGACCCTATTACAGAACCCATGCTCGTACCTGATACTGCTTTAATCTCAACACCTAATTCTTCCAGCACTTCCAGTACCCCAACATGAGAGAGCGCTCTTGCCGCACCGCCGCTTAAAGCTACACCGATTTTTCTTTTTCTCATCATAATGTTCTAACTTATATGTCCTTTTAAAACACAGCCTCTTAAATCTGCTACTATGCAATAATTATACTATTTTCACAGAGTTGATACGAGTAATCTGAAACATGGAGTCAATTTACAATAAAATCATTGTAGAGTAAAATCTGTTTAACTTTTAATATAATCAGTATTTAATGAACAGTAAAATTATAAAACTTATTGTTTTGACCATATCCATAATCATTATTTTTCCCATGGTTCTGGCCGCTCAATCATGCGACAAAATCGATTTGGAAATCTTTGGATTTAAGCCGGGTGAAGATGCTGAAACAGAATCAGCTGAAAATGAAGAAGCTGATCCGGAAGAAAGCCAGGCCGCAGATAGTGCTACGGATGATACCACAAACCCGGCAGATTATTCTGCATCAGGCAGTAGTGATTCGCAAAATTCACATGCCGCTACCGATTATGCAAATGCCGGAGATGATGATATTTTAAAACTAAGATCATACTATACCGAGGCAATGAAATATTTTGAAGATCAGTCCTATGTCATTGCCGAATATTATTTGAATAAAATAAAATACAATTATCTGGTACTTCAGGACCACATTTTTTATTACCTGGCAAATAGCCTGCGTTTTCAGGAAAAATATGACGGATCGGAAGAATATTATGTGAAATTAATAGAAAATCACCCCGATAGTGTCTGGGTAGAAAAAGCCAGTCAGGAATATGCCGACCTCTTTTATATCAGGGAAGATTATATAACCGCTGAAAATGAATATCAATATTTCATTGACAGTTTCCCTCATTCACCATATGTGCCCTACTGTTTATTTCAATTGGCCATCTGCCAGGAAAATAACGGTAAAAAAGACGAATCTTTTGAAAACTATAAGAAAATATGGGTAAATTATCCTTTAAACGAATTTTCGGAAGCAGCCTGGGATAGCCTGGCCAAACTTGCGGAGGATAGCTCAATTGAGCTGTTTATCCCCACGGCAAATCAGTTATACAAGAGGGCAGAAACTTTTTTTACCGGTTATTATTACCAGGATGCTCTGGAAGAGTTAAACGAAATACTGCAGGACGATTATGTAAAAAACTTATCCACTGAACTTTACAGTAAAGCATTATTCAAAAAGGGGATGTGTTATTACAACCTTGGTGACTATAGCCGGTCCAGAGATTACCTGCTCCAGTCTTACCAGAAGTCACCATCTGGTCCTGTAGCGGCTGACAGCCTTTTTTTCATGGGCAGGGCCCTTACTAACCTGGATCTTACAAGTGATGCTATTTCCTATTACCAGAAACTGCTGAATCTCTTCAGCGCCAGCAGCTACTGTGATGATGCTCTTTACAGGATGGGCAGAATATACTCTTTTAGGGGAGATTTTACCAATGCCGCCATTAATTTCCAGAGAGTATATAATGATTATCCCCAGGGAGACAAACTGGCAGATTCATTATGGGAGCTTGGCTGGATACAATATAAGTCCGCTGACTATAATTCTGCAATTACTACCTTTTCCAATTATTCATCTTCTTACAAGGGTACTTCCCTGGAAGAAAAGGGGCTTTTCTGGCAGGCAAAGTGCCGTCAGAAACTGGGAGAAAATGATAAGGCAGCCAGCCTGTATCAGCAGATCATAAATTTAAATTCATATTCTTATTATACATTTGCGTCAGGAGAAATACTGAAAGAATTGAATAAAACGGCGCAGATTAAAGGAATAAATACTGATTTAAATCCGGAAAATCCCCAAATTGCAGCTGCAATTCCGGATATATACGCTTTTATAGAAGAAGACAGCTATTTTCAGGATGGACAGATAAATCATATAAACAAAGCTATTGAACTGTACAAATTGGAATTTTTTAACAGTGCATCGCTGGAAATAGAAGCAGCAAGCAGTGAAATTGAAAAAGAACCTGCCAGAATCCTGGAGATTGCTACCCTGTTTTCAAAGTCAAATGATTATTCAAGTTCAATTAAAATCATGCATAAAAATTTTAGTAAACTGAGTTCCGAACTGGACAAGCTCCATATGGATTACCTTTATTATCTTTATTATCCCTATGGCTATAGGGAATTCGTACAGGAGTACAGCGGCCGGTATAACCTCGATCCGCTCTTTACGCTGTCGGTAATAAGACAGGAAAGCTTATTTGAGCCTGATGCCGGTTCTTACGCAGGAGCCCAGGGATTGATGCAGATCATGCCGGCAACAGGTAAAGGCATAGCCGGCCAGATAGGCATATCAAATTATAATGACGGTCTCCTCTCGGATCCTGAAACAAATATTAGAATGGGAACTTTTTATTTAAGACAGCAGCTGGATAATTTCAGCCAGAACGAAATCTACTGTCTGGGAGCCTATAACGGCGGGCCGGGTAAAATGAGTGAGTGGATCTCCAAAAGGGAAAATATGGACAATGATGAGTTCATAGAAAATATCACCTATGAGCAGACAAGAGACTATATAAAGAAAGTGATGGGAAATTATTACCTTTACCAGATGCTGTACGATTAAGTATCCAGCCAGACGGAAAGATATCTCTCGCCTGTATCCGGTAAAATCACCACTATAACCTTACCGGCCGATTCTCTTCTCTTTGCAATTTCGATTGCGGCCCACATTGCGGCTCCACCCGATATGCCCGCCAGAATTCCTTCCTCTTTTATGATCCTGCGCGCCGTACTATCCGCATCCTTACCGGAAACCTTGATAATCTCATCAATTATACTTACATTTAATACCTCCGGGATAAATCCTGCGCCAATACCCTGTATTTTATGCGGTCCCGGATTCCCTCCCGAAAGGACCGGTGATTCAGCCGGTTCAACCGCTATAATTTTAACGGAGGGCTTTTTTTGTTTCAGAACTTCTCCCACACCGGTGATAGTTCCGCCGGTGCCTACTCCTGCAACAAATATATCTACGCTTCCATCGGTATCGGTCCATATTTCCTCGGCTGTTGTTCTGCGATGTATCTCGGGATTTGCATTATTTTTAAACTGCTGGAGAATAAGGCTGTTATTGACCCTTTTCTGAATTCTTTCTGCTTCCTCTACGGCTCCTTTCATTCCCTTTGAACCGTCTGTCAGAACCAGTTCCGCCCCTAATACGTTCAAAAGCCTCTGCCTTTCCAAACTCATTGTATCGGGCATGGTAAGAATCAGCCTATATCCCCTGGCGGCACACACAAATGCCAGGGCAATACCGGTATTTCCGCTGGTAGATTCTATGATAACCGTATCCTTATTTATCAGGCCCTTACCCTCAGCAGCTTTGATCATCGAAACCCCTATCCTGTCTTTAATGCTTGAAAGCGGATTAAACGATTCTAATTTTACAAGTATGGTGGCATCTACCCCCCTGGTTAGTTTGTTAATCCTGACCAGAGGTGTACGGCCTATTGTCTCTGTAATATCATTGAAGAATTTCCCCATGGGCTCATTCTCCTGTCTTAACCTCTATTTTTCTTATTAAAAAATTACATATACACGGTACTTGCATAGAAATTCTTTTATTATAGCGGGATAAACCTTAAATATATTCAGGCCGCTAATTACTTTTCCGCTTGTCCCAGACTCTTTTGGCCTTACCCTCGCTCCGGGTAATAGTCCTGGGTTCTTTAAGGATTGCTTTTATTCTGATGCCGATAGCTGAATATAACTTGTTTTCGATAGATTTTTCAAAATCTTCCAGATTCATAATCTTTTCCTGGAAATTTTTTTCTGATACTTCCACCCAGACTTCTACGGTATCCATATAGTCCTTCCTGCCAAGAACTATCAGATAATGAGGTTCAAGGTCTTCTATCTTCATCAGTACTTCTTCTATCTGGGATGGAAATACATTTACTCCCCTGATAATTAACATATCATCTGTTCTTCCTGCAGGTTTGGCCATTCTGACCAGCGTCTTCCCGCAGGCACATTTATCTCTTATCAGATATGATACATCCTTGGTTCGGTATCTTATAACCGGAAAAGCCTTTTTGGTAAGCGAGGTAAAGACCAATTCACCTTTCTCTCCGTCCGGAAGTGTCTTACCGGTCACAGGATCGATTATCTCCGCCAGAAAATGATCCTCGTTTATATGCAGTCCGTTTTGCTCCAGACATTCACAGGATACTCCCGGCCCTATAACCTCGCTGAGCCCGTAACTGTCGAGAGCAGTTATATTCAACCTCTGCTCGATCTCGCTCCTCATGGATTCGGCCCAGGGCTCCGCTCCAAAAAAACCCAGCCTGAGGTGAAATTTCTTAAAATCCACTCCAATCTTTTCCGCAACTTCAGACATATATAAGCCATAAGAAGGCGTACAGCAGAGAATAGTTGATTTAAAATCACTTATAATCTTTATTTGCCTTTCCGTATTTCCACCGGAAATAGGAACTACCAGCGAACCCAGCTTCTCGGCGGCATACTGAAATCCGAATCCTCCGGTGAACATCCCGAATCCGTGGCTCACCTGTACCACATCTTCCCTTCTTGCTCCTGCATCATACATTATTCTTGCCAGCACCTCGGCCCACACTTCAATATCATCTCTGGTATAACCCACTACCGTAGGATTACCAGTTGTCCCCGATGATGAATGTACCCTTATCACTTCACTTAAAGGAACGCAGAAAAGTCCGAATGGATAATTTTCCCGCAGGTCATTCTTGGAAGTAAAAGGAAGCTTTTCAATATCCTTTAAACCGGAAAGCCTGTCAGGATCAAGCCCTGAGTCATCAATTCTTTTGCTGTAATATTTATTGTTCTCATATGCATGCTTTAAGGTATCTTTTAACCTTGTCAGCTGAATAGATTCTATCTCGGACCTGCTTGCAGTTGATATTTCTTTGTCCCAAAATTTTTTTTCATTCATCGCTTAAAGATTCTTCCTGCTCCTTTTATCCAGAACTCTCTTTGCCTTACCGGTGCTCCTCTGTATGGTCTTGGGTTCTTTTAGCTTGACATCAATTTTTATTCCAGTTGAAGAATACAGCTTGTGTTCTATCGATGATTCAAATTTTTCCAGCTCGTTCATCTTTTCCGAGAATACATCTTCCGATACCTCGATCCACAATTCAATAATATCCAGATATTTTTTCCTGTCCACTACAATGAGGTAATGCGGCTCAACTTCTTTTATCTTCATGAGCACTTCTTCTATCTGAGATGGAAATACATTTACTCCCCTGATAATTAACATATCATCTGTTCTACCTACCGGCTTTGCCATCCTGGCATGTGTCCTGCCGCATACGCATTTTTCGATATTAACAGCCGATAAGTCTCTGGTTCTGTACCTGATTACCGGAAGTGCTTCTTTCGTAAGAGAGGTAAAAACCATTTCCCCGGTTTTGCCGGGCGGAAGTTTCCTGCCCGTTCCGGGGTCTACAATTTCTATAATAAAATGGTCCTCAGCTACATGAAGACCCTTTTTATAGGTGCATTCACAGGAAACCCCGGGTCCGATTATTTCACTGAGGCCATAAATATCAATGGCCTGAATGCATAATCTCCTCTCAATTTCTGCTCTCATATCCTCTGTCCATGGTTCCGCCCCCATTATTCCGATAGCCAGGGGCAGCTTTTCAAAATCTATTCCCAGTTCCTTTCCCACTTCGGCCAGATAAAGGCCGTAGGAAGGGGTACAGCATATTACCGTGGACCGGTAATCGACCATTATTTTAAGCTGCCTTTCAGTGTTGCCCCCTGATGCAGGAATTACCATTGCCCCCAGGAGTTCGCCGCCGTAATGGAGCCCCAGGCCTCCGGTGAACAGTCCGTAGCCATAACTATTTTGTATTATATCCTGCTTTCTTACCCCGGCTCCATATAGGTCCCTTGCAATTAAATTGGCCCACATGGAAATATCATTGCTTGTATAGCCCACAACCGTAGGATTACCGGTGGTTCCGGAAGAAGAATGGATTCTCACCACTTCATCCATGGACCTGGCAAAGAGCCCGAAAGGATAGTTTTTGCGGAGATCATCTTTGGTGGTAAAGGGTATTTTTACCATATCATCCAGATTGTTGAAATTATAAGGATTTAACGCTGCATCATCAAAACTTTTCTTATAAAAATCCACATTTTCATAAGCATTTATTAACGTTTTCTTCAGCCTTTCAAGCTGAAGGTCCTCAAGCTCCCTTCTGGGGAGAGTTTCCACTTCCTCTTCCCAGTATTTACCACCCATAAGATGATCTCCTTTCCTTATCTCATATTACCTGAAACATTTATCCAGTATCTCTTTCTTAACCGGTCTGGTAAACAGGGTTACAACAACGGTAACTATAAATGCCAGCGGGAAAGCAATAAGTATAGGATCCACCGAATCCCATGGATATGCCAGCAAACTTTCTTTTCCGGTCAGTAGCACTACCAATTTCAGCATGGCAGCATTTGATTTGTGCACAAATAACATCCAGAATACACTGGATGCCAGGCCCACTACCATTCCGCTGATGGCACCGGCTTTTGAAGTCCTTTTCCAGTAAAGCCCCAGTACATACATAGGCAAAAATACTGCCGCACAAACGCCAAAAAATAATGCTGTGCCTCTGGCAATAATGCTCGGAGGCAGATAATAGCCCAGGATCACGCTGACAATTATCCCGATTACTATTCCTATCTTGGTGATAAGCAGGCTTTTCCTGGATTTTACTCCTTCTTCTTTCTCTGTTACCGCAGTACCTACCCTGAGCATATCCCTTGAAAAAGCAGTACCCAGAGCATGGAACTGTGAACTTATCGTAGACATGGCAGCAGCAAGAAGTGTAAGCATAAATACATATACAAACCATTGAGGCATGGCCATATTAATAAAAGTGGGTATTACCAGATCTGTATTGCCCCCTGCTTCTACAATGGCAACATTTCCAGTCTGATTAAAGAAATAAGCATTTGAAAGCGCACCTACTACAAATGCAACACCGGTCATAAACAGAATGAATATGCCTCCGATTAAAACTGCCCGGTTTAATTCCTTGTTACTTTTTACAGTCATAAACCTGACCACCAGCTGAGGCTGGGCAAGTACCCCGATACCAACGCCTAAAACTATGGTCGAAACCAGGCTCCACCATAACGGCGAACCCAGGACAGGCATGGTGGTCCACCCCTGATGGCCGGCGGCGGTAAGGCTCTCTGGCACCTTAGAAGCCAGGTTAGTCAGCGCTTCATGGGCAGGTATAATGCCGCCAAGTGCCCTGTAGGCTAAAACAGCCAGCGCTACCATACCTACAAACATAATCGTTCCCTGCAGGGCATCGGCATACATAACTCCCTTAAGTCCCCCTGCAATTACATAAGCAGCAACAATAATGGAGAATATTGCCAGCGACAATACAAAATTAATATTTAAGGTACTTTCAATGAATCTTGCCGCACCAATAAGTACCACTCCGGTATAGAGAGGCATAAAAACAAATATTACCACCCCGCCCAGCACCTGAATAAATTTTGAGTCATATCTTCTGCCCAGAAACTCAGGGAAAGTATGTGCCTCCAGCTTTAATCCTATCTGCCTGGTTCTCTTCCCGAAAAAAATAAAGGCTATGGCAATACCCACGGCAATATTTAGGAAGGTGAGCCATAGGAGACCCATTCCAAAAACTCCTGCCGTTCCGCCAAACCCTACAATAGCAGAGGTGGAAATAAAAGTTGCCCCATAGGACAGTGCCATAACATAAGGATGGATCTGTCTGCCGGCGATCATAAAATCTCCGGTAGTCTTGGTACCCTTGTATCCCAGATATCCAAGAAAACCTATGACCAGTAGATACACTATGACAATTACACTAAATAATGGAATATTCACTTAATTCTCCTTTCTGTAATTTCTTACACTTTCATTGTCTATTCTATTATCTGTCCTTGTTCCACATTACTGCCCCATAGACTATGCAAAATACGGTGCTTAAAATGCATAGCAGATAAACCAGAAAAATTGAAACACCCGCAAAGCCTAGCATATGCCCTCCTTTCAATTTTATAATTTTAATATTTAGAAAATTCTAAAATTCAGTACCTATCTATAAATATTGAATTCATTTAACGGATCCAGTCACAAAGTTTTATATTATTTTCAAGCAGAATTTCTTCGGTCCTGGCGATGTCAGTAACACTTAACACTATTCTGGTACCTGCAATAACATATATATAGTCTATATTTACTCCCTCACCGGCCAGAATATCAAGGATTTTATAAAGCCCGCCGGGTTTATCTTCAACCTTTACGCAGATAACATCAGCTATATGAGTTGTGAAACCTGCCTGTTTAAGCAACTGTCTTGATTTTTCAACATCAGTAACTACCAGGCGCAATATTCCGTAGTCTCTTGCTTCTGTGGTTGAAAATCCCTTCAGGTCTATACCCTGATCCCTTAGAATCTTTGATACTTCTGCCAGTCTGCCTGTCTGATTCTCCAAAAAAACAGTCAACTGCTTTATGGGCATTTCCCCTCCCTATTATCCAATTTATTAATTTATTATCTCTCTGCCTAACCTAAAAGCCTTAAGATTTAATTCCACTGCATGCGGGGGTACATTTTTTCTTATGGATTTTATCCATGAATCTTTTTCCAAAGGAATAAAATTTGAAAGAGTGCCTAAAAGAACCGTATTTGAAACTCTTATTTCATTTAATTTTTTTGCTATATCTATTGCTTTTACCATCATATAGTTAGAAGTATGGTCTGATAAGCTTGATATTATATTTTCGGGGTATTTTATGCCGTCAAGATACATTGAAACCGGATAAATCTCATAGTCATTAACAATCATAAATCCCTCGCTGTCCAGTTTACTGATGTATCTGGCCGCTTCCAGCTTCTCCAGTGATATTATAAAATCCGCCTTATTGGTAATTGGAGAATAAACCTTTTTACCCATTCTGACACTGCCGATAACACTTCCTCCCCTCTGGGCCATCCCATGCACCTCAGAGACTTTTACGTCCAGGCCATTCAGTAAAGCGGCTTCAGCCAAAACGGTAGTGGTAAGGATTATTCCCTGTCCGCCAACCCCCGTAAAAAAAACCGACATAATACTGCCGCCTTTTAAAAGTTTTTTCCATTTTTCAAAGTATTTATGCGATTTTACGCTCTCAGATCTATTCTTTTTAAAACTATTAACATTATTGTCGTTTTTCATAAAAAATTGTTTTAATTTAAAAATAAAAGTCCGGTAAAAACAATCTGTTTACTACCGCTTAATTTTTATGGCATTTTTCCTGCAAACACTTATACAGGCCATACAGCCAGTGCACGTCAGCTCATTTATAGAATATTTATTATCCCTGAACTCGATGGCCGGGCAGCCGAACTTCAAACATTTTCCACATTTTTTGCATTTATCTTCATCAATATAAATATTAATCTTTACTTTACCTTTTTCTAAAAGAACACACTTTTGTCTGGCAACTATAAACGAGAGCTCATCTTTCTTTAACTCATCTCTGATTACTCTTTCTAAAAGGCCTACATTATAAGGGTCGACCACTTTTATATTTTTTACTCCGGCCGCCTTTGCAATTTCTTCCGGTTTTATCTCCACGGTTTGTTCACCCATCAGGGTGATTCCCACGCCCGGATTGACCTGATGGCCGGTCATGGCAGTAATTTTGTTATCCAGGACTATTATTACACCACTCCCCTTGTTGTATATACTGTCTATTAGAGGAGTTATGCCGGAATGAAAGAAAGTCGAATCTCCAATTACAGATACAACCTTTCCTTTTATTTTGGGATCTGCTTTTTCCATACCCAGAGCCTGCCCGATCCCGGCACCCATACATAAACAGCTGTCCAGCGCACTAAGGGGCGGAAGAACTGAAAGTGTATAACAACCGATATCTCCCATTACTTTAAGTTTTAACTTTTTTAAAACATAAAATACGGGCCGATGAGGACATCCTGCACATAATACCGGGGGTCTTTGCGGAATATCAGCAGCAGCGGATCTTTTTAATTTCCGATCGCCTGAATTATTTTTATCAAGGGTGGTACCGATATGTTTATAATAAGGACCGCTTATTAAATTTGTACCAAAAAGTTGATTATAAAGATTTTCCACTATTTCCAAACTCAGTTCACCGAATTGGGGGAAATATTGTTTTCCCAGTACCTCAACTCCCGGATTCATCTGCTGTACCTGTTCCTGTAAAAAAGGTTCCAGTTCCTCGATTATTATCAACAGCCTTTTGCCCTCCGTAAATTTTTTTATGGCCCTTTGCGAGAGTGGATTTGTGATACCGAGCTTTAATATGGGAATATTGGAAAAAATTTCTCTTGCATACTGAAAACAAATCCCGGATGTAATTATTCCGATACTATCGATTTTCTTCCTGCCGGATCCAGGAGAATATATGCGGTTCAAATCGCTCTTGTACGCAAATTTTTCAAGTTCATCCCATTTTTTTAACAGTTCCTTGTGCCTGATCCTGCCGAATGCAGGTATCATCACATATTTCCTGCAGTCTTTTTCGTACTTTCTTTTTTCAGGTTTAATTCTTTTACCCATTTCCACTACGGATCCTGAATGTGAAATCCTGGTTGTTGTCCTTAGCAAAACAGGGATGTCAAACTCCTCACTGATATCAAAAGCTTTTATGGTAAAAACTTTTGCTTCCTGACTGTCCGAAGGCTCTAGCATGGGCACCTTTGAAAATCTGGAATAATATCTATTATCCTGTTCATTCTGTGAACTATGCATCCCCGGATCATCGGCTGATACTATTACCAATCCTCCATTTATTCCCGTGTACGCAAGAGTCATAAATGGATCTGCTGCTACATTCAGACCCACATGTTTCATAGCCACCAGTGTCCTTGCTCCGGCAATACTTGCTCCAGAAGCCGCCTCCACGGCCACTTTTTCATTTACGGACCATTGACTGTAAATTTCTTTATGACGGCAAACATTTTCCAGTATTTCCGTAGAAGGCGTTCCGGGATAAGCAATTGCGACCATTACGCCTGCTTCATATGCGCCTCTTGCAATCGCTTCATTTCCAGTTAGGAGTTTTAAATGGTCGACTCTCTTCAAAATAAACCTCTTGACCCACACTGTACTTTCTTCACTAAATGGATTTACTACTTCAAATTTGCTTTCTAAGTATGGATATTATATTTTTATTTATATTTGAACCAGGAAATTTTAATTTTTAATATATTACACTAATTCTGGTATACTTTCCACATTAAAAAATTGTTTGAACCTCTTAATTTTATTTGTTTTTTAATATAATATATCTACAGATGGCAGATAGAATTTTAAAAAAAAGATACAGGGGAAAAACCAACTATAAATATTTCATTTATGTTGTAATATTTATTGCTCTGTTTCAGCTGCTGATTTTAAAAATTTACTATCAGGAGAAAACATTTAAAATACCGGAAAATATGTTTATTTCAGAAAAAGATTTTCCTATCTCCGAACTGACACTCGATATAACTTATGGGGAACCGGAACTTGAACCTGCGGAAGATACAGGGGTATATGAGGCTGAACAAGACTCTGAAACAGAACCGGATGAAAATTATTCCGGTGAATTAGGAAGTATGAATTTAACCGATATCCAAAAAACTATTGTTATCAGGACGCTGGAACTGCTGGATGAGGATATTGAGTATGGATATGAGGTTTTTCCGGGTACAGGTTACCCTGACAACAACATATGGATCTCTACCGATGTAATTTCTGTAACTTTCAATGATTGCGGTTACGATCTTATGAATTTAATCTATGATGATATGAATAATCACAAGGAAGACTACCCCATGGATATCAAAGGCGGAAGAGCCCCCATAAAATATGTTGATTTTAGAGATGTTTTTTTCCAGGAAAAATTCTTCAAACGTAATGCACTGATCCTGCCCAACCAGTATGACCCGGCAGATGAAAATAATAATTTCATATGGCAGCCGGGCGATGTAGTCTATTTTCAGTTTGATGAAGACAATCCCTACATGGACCTGGGAGGATTTGTCTCGCCCCATAAAAATGCTGACGGGGTCCCTCTGGTAATTATGATTTCCGGAGAATTTAATAGAGTAAGTGAGGTTGACAGGCTTCTGGAATATAAAATTGTGGGGCATTACCGCTATCCGAATCTTGACTTAGATTAAAATACTGCAGTTTATTTCATATGCTCATAATATTTAAAATACATTCTCCTGGCTATATAAACAAACGGGGTATCACAAATAGCTACTATCAATTTAAATAAATATGTGGTAAGCAAGATCTGCAGCCATACATTTATCTCAAACAAGCCCAGCAGGGCAATGGTGCAGAATATTACACTGTCAATTAACTGGCTTGCCATTGTGGACAGATTATTTCTTATCCATAATTGATGCGGTTTGCTGAATATTCTTTTCCAGAATGCAAACGCCCATACGTCATGCAGCTGGCTGACAATATATGCGGTCAAGCTTCCCAGTACTATACGGGGCATAATCCCAAATATAGTTACCAGCGAGCTCTGGGCAAAATCTGAGGCGTCCGGAATAAACTGCAGGCATATCCACATAACTGCTGTGGCACCGATCATGAAAAAAAAGCCCATCAAGACCGCTTTCCTGGCCGCAGCTTTGCCATAAACTTCACTGAGTATATCCGTGGTTAAAAAAGTAGTGCCGTATATTATATTGCCCAGTGTGGCTACCAGATTAAATAGCTCAACTGTCTTTAAAACCTGTATATTGGCTAATATAATTGCTATTCCTATCCAGGCATAAAGACCCAGTTTTCCGAAAAATCTGTAAGCCAGAAGTACAATGCCGAAATTAACAAATATCAGCACCAGCCATAATAATTCATTTTTAAATAACATATTTAACCTGAGTTTTGTGCTTTATTCTTAATAAATCTGAAGATTCTTTTTCTATCTGCCACAGTATCTCTGAAATTTTTTATATTCTACAATAAAAAAAGCCTCTTTGCACTTTTAAAACTATAACTTGTGGACATAAAGCAAATTTTGAAATAATATCTTATATTAGGTTATAATATTTAAGATAGAAAAATTATTTTACTTAATCTTTCAGAAACCGGAGGTCGTAAAACATGGCAAAAGGAAAAGGCATGGATAAAAAGGACATTAGTTTTATTATCGGAGGAGCAGTTATAGGAGCAGTTGCCGGTTATATTGTAAACAGAGTGGGTGCTAAGAACATAATAAACCTGCTGAAACAAAAAGAAATTGTCCCGCCTTCTATTTCAAATCTTATAAACGAATTTACCTCTAAAAAGGACTCAAAAACATAACTTCTTTGCAGGCAGGGTACCGGCTAAAATATATTAATATATTTAAACTGAATATGCCTTATATAATTTTCTGTGTTACTTTTTCCCCCGGGGCATTTTTTTCATTACCATAAAGTAATAAACGATAGCTGCTACCCACCAGAATCCAATTACCCATGACACGATCAAGACTACAAGCCAGATAGTTTTAGTATTTTCTCCGGCATCCGGAAACTCGCTATTTTTTCTTTTGGCACAGTCTACAATAGTTATGATCCACAGTACAAATAAAAAAATACCGATAACTGCAAAAAATGCCCAGCAAACAAATGCAAAAGCGCTTATTCCCGCTCCCCAAAGGTCTTCGTTGGTACAGCTGATACTCATCAATACCATCGCTGCAAGCAACGGTAACAGTAAGGTCCGTAAAGCTATTTTTTTCATTCTTCTCCCCAAATTAAAAAATAATAAAAATTTTCTTTATTTTATCACCTAAAAGTTACCTGTTCAATTATTAAAAAAATCACTTATATTCTGTTTCCCTAAGCTTGGGTGAATCGAACCAGGTACCGGATATCTGATATTTCCCTTCTTCAGGTTCAGAAACTGCTATACTTACTTTTACCTTTTCAGTCTCTTTCGTATAATCAGCTTCATAAATCACTACATTTATTCCACTCTGAACTATAGATTGAGAATAGTTTTTAGAACCCGGCACATACTGGCCAATTGCATTTTCCAGGTAAGAATAAAATTTTACAAATTCCTGTTCGGGAACCGCCTCCAGCATTGCATCATCCATATTATTCCTGTAACTATCATAATCCTTGTTATTTAACGCAATCAAACATTCTTCTGCTGCGCTATCGGCAAAAGAAATAACCCCTTCATTAACTTTGCACCCAACTGTAGCTATGGTCAATACAAGCATAGCCAGTGTCAGAAATATTAATATTTTCTTACTCATAATTAAAACCCCCTAAATCTAAATATACGAACAATATATATCTTTTTACTTATTAGTTTTTTTCTTAACTTTATTAACTATCCGGACCTAAAAGCTCTTCCCGGTCAAAATCAATAAATATTATAAAAGTTGAGCTTTTTATTTAAATATAAATCCTTGGAATTCTGTTTTTAAACATACATACGACTTCATAATTGATGGTTCCCATCAGTTCCGCAATATCATCGGCAGTTATACTCTTTTCTTTACTGGCACCGATTAAAGTAACCTCATCGCCAATAATAATATCATTATCCTTTATAATATCCGTAATATCTATCATGAACTGATCCATCGTAATATTTCCCACTACCGGTGCAGTTTCTCCTTTAACTAAAACCACAGCCCTGTTGGAAAGCAGCCTTGAATAACCATCCGCATAACCCAGGGGAACAGTTGCAATTATGCTATCCCTTTTTGTCCGGAAAGTTCCGCAATAGGATATAGGCACCCCCCGGGGCACATTCTTTATAAAAGTAATTCTGGTTTTAAGACTGAATACAGGTTTTAATCCGGATATGATCTCAATAACATCAGAGCCAAGCCAATTATTACAATCCCTGTCATAGGGATTAAGTCCGTATATGGAAATTCCGGTTCTCACCATGTCCAGGTGCATATTTGTATGCCTGAAAAAAGCTGCGCTGTTGGCACAATGAAAGAATTTTATTGCAATTTTATTTTCCCTTACCCTTTTTATAGCTTCTTCAAACCTTTTCCACTGCAGCTCGGTATACGGACTTTTACTCCCGCTGGCGCAGGAGTAATGGGTGGAAACACTCTCTAATTTTAAACCGGGAAGAGCGGAAATCTTTAACACCTGTTCCACCGCATGGTTATAATCAATCCCTATCCTGTTCATTCCCGTATCTATGTTTATATTGATTGCTGCTTCCCTGCCAATTCTTCCGCATTCTTTTGAAATGAATTGCGCCGACTCAAATGAATTAACACCCAGAATTAAATTATGCTCCACGGCCTCTTCTATAACTCCGGCCGGACTCTCGCCCAGAACATAAACAGGGACATTGATTCCGGCTTTTCTTAATTCTATCCCTTCCTCGACCAGCGCCACTCCCAGTGCGTATGCCCCGCTCTTCACTGCCTGTTTTGAAATTTCTACAGCACCGTGCCCGTAAGCATTGGCTTTAACCACTGCCATTACTCTAGTAGACCTGGATTTTGCATATGATTTAATTATGTTTATATTATGGTCAAGATGAGTCAGATTAATCTCGGCCCAGGCATATCTTTTATTTTTTATATAGTCATTCTTCATATTGGCTGGCACTATAATAATTAAATTTTCAAATCATTGATTTTACGATATCCGCTCTGGTAATTATCCCTACCAGATTTCCTTTATTATCCAGTACGGGAACTCTGTTAATATTATTTTTTACCATTATATTTGCAATTTCGCTAACCGGTGTATCTTTTTTAACTGCCTTGACCTTATCGGTCATAACATCCTCTACTCTTGTTCCCAGATATTTTTTAAGGTTTCTCTTGAATTTATTTAAACTTTCAAGATATATGATGCTGTCCAGTAATTTAAAATACCTTGGAAAATGAAGATCGGTGTCCTTTACAATTAAATCTCCTTCGGTAGCAATTCCAACTAAACTGCCGTTATTATCAACCACAGGGACGCCGCTTATTTTATTTTTTACCAGTAATTCCGAAAGTTTTTCCACCGAAGCATCCTTATTTATTGTAATAACCTTTTTTACCATAATATCTTTTGCTAAAAGTTCTGGCATTCCAAACTCCAATCATATTAATTTTATTAATTTAACATAAACTTATATTTTATTTTTTTCAATTTCTAAAAAAACCCTCTTTAAACCTTCCAAAAGATCTGTAGCAATAAGAGAAGTCCTGCTGGTTTCTTTAATCATAATATCTGCTGCCATTCCATGGATAAAAACTCCGCACACTGCACTTTCCAGAAGTTCCATTCCCTGGCAAATAAGTGAACCAATAATACCGGTCAGTATATCACCCGTGCCTGCCGATGCCAGCCCCCAGTTTCCGGTAGGATTGATGAAGGTACTATCTTTATAATCAGAAATTACAGTTCCGGCTCCTTTAAGTACGGATATCAATTTATACTTTTTAGCCGCTTCCATATTTATCTTTATCCTTTCTTCCAGTGGAATTCCATCAATACCCATTATTGATGACAGTTCTCCGGGGTGAGGTGTCATGATAACATTTGCCAGGGTAAAATCTTCTTTACTGCTGACATCTCCTGAGCCGTAAAGCGCATACAGGCCGTCGGCATCCAGTACTATTGGTTTTTTTATTTTTTTCAGCAGCTCTCTTACCAGACAAATTGTAGATGTATCCCGGGAAAGTCCCGGACCTATTGCCAGGGCATTAAATCTATCGCTTAATTCCACTATTTCATCAAGGCTTTCAATACGCATGAAAGCATCTTCTGCCTGTCCAACCGGGTATGTAATTACTTCAGTTAATTTTTCTTCAAAGATGCCGTTTAACTTCCGGGGACAAACAAGAGTAACCAGGCCTGCACCGGCCCTTAAGGCACCCATACAGGTCATTGAAGCCGCCCCTGTAAATCCCAATGACCCTGCTATTACCATAAGGTTTCCGATTTTATGTTTATATGTCCAGGACTCCTTAACTGGTATATTTGCAGTTACCCATTTAAAATCAGGTTCAAAAATCCGCTCATACTGGCCGTAATATTTTTCCGGAATGCCAATATCTATAATTTTAATGTCTCCCGTAAAATCTGCTCCGGGATAACTGACCAATCCTATTTTTTTGCAGCCGAAAGTTATTGTCCTGTCCGCTTTCACCGCAGTTCCCAGAATTTTCCCATTATCCGAATCTATGCCGGAAGGTATATCAATAGAATAAATTATTTTACTGCTGTTTTTACTGCCGGCTGAATTTACGGTTTCTATTATTTTAACCGCGGGCCCGTAAATACTCCTGCCGTGCAAACCTGTCCCGAATATTGCATCTATGATAAAATCTGTTTTGGCCAGCTCTTCTTCAAATAAAGAAATCTTATCTTTACGGGAGGAATCCAAATAATATATATTGTCATTTTCAATCGCTTTAAGATTCTTAAAATAAAATAAACTATCCGGGCTCAATCTTTCAGGAGGAGATATATGGAAAATCAATATTTTCATTCCATAATCCAGTAAGTTTTTAGCTGCTGCAAATCCGTCACCGCCATTATTACCGCTTCCGCATATTACCAGACCGCGTGCGGCCCTCCTGAGTTTCCTGTTCTCAAAATCACCTATTATTTCTTTGGATATTCCTTCTCCCGCATTTTTCATAAGCCGCTTTGAATCAATTCCCTCACTTATGGCTTTGCTGTCAATCTCGGCGACTCTGCTTCCTTTTAAAATCCTGTTTAATTTCATTTCCTTACAATTTATAATTAATTCTATCTATAATAAATTATTAAGTTCAATATGGTAAAAAGTATTCTTTCTACAGTTTTAGTAAAAGATTATTCAAGAGTACTAATTAATAATTGCTATTGCATAGGCTACTGCAAAATTTTCTGTTGCTGAAACAGATATTTTTATCTCCTTGATTTTAAGCTTCCTGCTGAATCTATAAGTTTTCCCCAATAATCCTATATATGGAGCGCCGGTATCGGTATTTTTTAGTTCAATTTCATTTAAGGATATATTCTTGCTGACTCCTTCGGCCAATGACTTTGCAACCGCTTCTTTTGCAGCAAAACGGGCGGCAAAACTTGAATATTTGCCTTTATTTTTTCCCATGCAGTAATCTATTTCATTTTTGGTATAAACCCTATTCAAAAATCCAGAGTTGTTTTTAATAGCAGATTTTATTCTCTCTACTTCTATTATATCGGTCCCAACTCCGAATATTTTCATAAATTATTACTCCACTGTAACACTCTTTGCCAGATTCCTTGGCTGATCCACATTTCTTTTCAGATTTTTGGCTATATAATAAGAATATAATTGAATGGGTATAATGGTCAAGATGGCATATAACTCCTCCAGGGTTTCCGGGATCTTAAAAATATAGTCTGCATATTTTTTTGTATTTTTGTCTTTCTGGCTTATTATAGAAAATATGGTTGCCTTCCTTGCCTTCACTTCCTGGATATTGCTCAGAATTTTTTCATATACGGAGCCGGCGGGCATTATTCCTACCACTACTGTATTTTCATCAGTTAGGGCTATAGGGCCATGTTTCATCTCGCCGGCCGGGTATCCCTCGGCATGAATATATGAAATTTCCTTGAGTTTTAAAGCACCTTCCATCGCTGAAGGCAAACCGTAAATTCTGCCCAGGAACAGAAAGCATGTATGTTTGTAAGTCTTATCAGCAATTTGTTTTATTTTATCTGCACCCTTCAATATGTTCTGTATTTTTTGAGGTATAATTTTTAGCTCGCTAATTATTTTATGTAATTCACTTTTGCTTACACTGCCTCTTGTTCTGGCAAAATATAAACCTATCAGATACATTACCATAATCTGAGCGGTAAAAGTCTTTGTTGCGCAAACTCCTATTTCGGGACCTGCGTGTGTATAAATTACGGAATTAGATTCCCTTGCCACTGTACTGCCTACCACATTGGTGATGGCAACTATTTTGGCTCCCCTTGATTTCGCTTCCCTGATTGCGGCCAGCGTGTCAATAGTCTCTCCTGATTGAGTTATGGCCATAAATAAGCAATTGTCTTCGACTATGGGGTTTCTGTATCTATACTCAGAAGAAAAATCTACTTCAACCGGTATTTTTACCCAATTTTCTATTACCTGCTTACCGATTAAAGCAGCATGATAAGACGTCCCGCAGGCGATAATTTGAATTTTTTTTAAATTTTTAATCTGTTCAGCTGTAAGACCGAGTTCATTAAAACTTAATTCTCCATCTATTAATCTGCCCCTCATAGTCTCCTCAACACCATAAGGCTGCTCGAATATCTCCTTTAACATAAAATCGTCATATCCGCCCTTCTCGGCACTGCCAATATCCCAGTTGACTTTAAATGGTTTCCTTTTTATAACTTTTCCCTTCCTGTCAAAAACTTCTACCCTATCTGCGGTAAGCCTCACTGTCTCGAAATCGTTAATGACTATAAAATTTCTGGTATGCTCCAGTATGGCAGGTATATCCGATGCAAGAAAATTACCGTCTTCCGATATCCCTACAACCAGAGGACTGGTAATCCTTGCTCCAATTATTTCTCCGGGTTGTCTGGAGGAAATTGCCACAATAGTTCCGGATCCTTTTATTTTTTTTATGGTTTTCTGCATTGCTGCCAGTAAACTTCCGTTATAGTATTCCTCCAAGAGATGGGGCAGCACTTCGGTATCTGTCTCGGAAATGAATTTATGACCATTTTTTCTAAGTTCTTCCTTTAACTCAGCGTAATTTTCTATTATGCCGTTATGAACCACTGCAATGCTGCCGCTGCCGTCCAGATGAGGGTGTGCATTTATCTTAGTCGGTTCGCCATGTGTGGCCCACCTGGTATGACCAATACCGCAATTTCCATCTATTTTTAAAACTCCTGCTTCTTTCTCCATTATATTTATTTTTCCTGCTTCTTTTACTACTTTGATCTCCAGACCTGCCGGACCGGACCTTGCAGCTGCACTATCAGATATTATGGCAATACCGGCAGAATCATAGCCTCTGTATTCCAATCTCTTAAGACCTTTTATAAGAATATCCTTGCATTTTTTATTTCCTGTATATGCAACAATTCCGCACATTCAATCCTCCAGAATATTAGATACCAAATTTAGCATTAATTATATGTTTAATAATTGAAAAATCATATATATAATCCCCATAAATAACAGTTGGATATTATAACAGAAAACCATAAAAATAAGGTAAATAAAATTTTTCTATACAGAACTATAAAAAATAGAGACAATAATCAAGTAATTTTTTAATGATTTTCCCAAGGAGGTTGTCTATGGATATTATTGTGAGAGCCAGTTATGAAGAGATGAATAAATATTGAATCTGCTACCCCTGGCATAGCCTTCAACTCGTTTGTCAAGCTTTAAAAATCGTTTTCCAAATGTTCTTAAAATAATTTCATCGGATTTATTACAAATACACCTCAGAGAAAGTTCATCCAATCCAGATTCATTACACAGTTCTTTGCCGGTTAAGGGCCCCCATTTATCTAAAAGTTCTGCAATTTTATCCATTATAAATTGAAATTATGGTGTTTAACATAATCCGTTTATGCGGATAGCACCAATTTAATTTTATTTTAATTGTCAGATAATAATTAATTTTTCTAATTCAATTTATCTTCCACAACTCTAGCTATTTTGCCAGCAAGCCTTTCAGTTTCACTTTTGTCAGGACCTTCAAGCATCACTCTGCAAACAGTCTGAGTGCCTGAATATCTTACAAGTACCCTGCCTTTACCAGCAAGTTCCATTTCAACTTCCGATATTATGCTTTTTAATTCAGGTATTTCTGCAAGCGGGGCTTTCCTTTTGACCTTTACATTTATTAAAACCTGTGGAAAAGTTTTCATAATCTTAGATAATTCAAAAAGAGATTTTTTTTCTTTCTTCATAACAGATAGAAGCTGAAGTGCGGTTAAAATACCGTCTCCTGTTGTATGATATTCTCTAAAAATTATATGACCCGAATCTTCTCCTCCGAGAATACAATCATTTTTTATCATTTCCTCAAGCACATATCTATCGCCAACCTTTGTTGTTACATTTTTAATGCCCATCTCTTTTAATGCAATAGAAAGTCCCAGATTACTCATTACAGTTGTAACTACGGTGTTATTTTTTAACATATCTTCGGTTTTTAACCTTTTTGCACATATTGTAATTATCTTGTCTCCACTTACCATGTTACCCTTTTCATCAATTGCTATTAACCTATCGCCATCACCGTCAAAAGCAAGTCCTATGTCCGATCCGCTTTCAATTACTTTTTTTGCTAGAGTTTCCGGATAAAGTGAACCGCAGTCCAGGTTAATATTTTGGCCATTAGGATTAACATTTAAAGTAATAATTTTGGCTCTCATCTCTTTAAATAGTGTCGGAGCTACTTTATAAGTAGCACCATTTGCACAATCAAGAACGATTTTCATTCCTTCGAGATCAAGATTCTTGGGGAATGAATTTTTAAGAAATACTATATACCTTCCGCTTGCATCTTCTTCTCTGGATACACGGCCCAGATTTTCAGCATCTGTAAGAAGAGTTGGGAGTTTTTTTGAAAGAACAAGTTCTTCGATTTGCAGTTCTTCCTCATCGGATAGTTTATACCCGTTTTTTAAAAATATTTTAATTCCGTTATCTTGATATGGATTATGCGAGGCAGAAATTACTATTCCTGCATCTGCATCCAGATTAGTGGTTAAAAAAGCAATACCAGGTGTCGGCACAGGACCGACAAGTACTACATCAGTACCCATCGAACATATACCTGATACAAGTGAGCTTTCTATCATATAACCTGAAAGTCTGGTATCTTTACCTATGACAATTCTTGAGCGATGCTTTCTCTTTTTTAATATATATGCAGTGGCCTGGCCAACCTGTATAACCATATCAGGGATGATCGGATATTTATTTGCAACTCCTCTTATTCCATCTGTCCCGAACAACTTACTCATATCTTTACCTCCTTCCTTAAAATCACTTTTTATGTATTCCTATTTTCAGTACTTCTTAAGTTTACTTTCTTTGTTCTAATTTTTTTGTTTGTCTAATTTTTATTATGGTTTTTGGAGGATAATAGCCCCTTGCAGTTGTATTCGGATATAAAAGTACATTTTTCCCAAGCAAGGTTCCGGGTGTGGTAACACTATTACACCCTGTTTCTACTCCATCTCCAAGCATTGCTCCAAATTTCCTTAAATCAGTCTCATACTTTTTGCCTCCTATATTAATAACAACATTTGATTCAAGTATCTTTAAGTTTGCCAGTTTTGTTCCGGCGCCCAGATTTACTTTACCAAGAATACTGTCACCAATATATGCAAAATGCCCTGCCTTACTTTCTCCAAGCATAACACAGGATTTCAATTCGGTTGCATGACCGACAACACAGCCATTTCCTATAAGAGTATCACCTCTTAAATAAGCTCCCTGGCGCAGTTCGGTATTATCACCAATAATAGCAGGCCCTTTTATCAATACGCCTGGTTCTATAATCGTTCCCTTTCCAATATATATTTCATTATCCATCAGAATTGCACCAGCATATATTACACTTGCACCTTCAAGAATCTTACCGTCTTTATTTATTACGAGTTTCTTTTTCAATATGCTTATATCAAAGCCGGATTCAAAAATTTCCTTATTATATAAAACCAGGGTCTTATTAATAAATGCTTCACCCTTTCTTGAATTAGAAACATTTGGTTCAATATTATCCCTTATATAATTTTTAAGTTTCTTAAGTGCATCCCATACATACTCAATATTATCGAAAAGGCCTTTGAACTGGTTTTGGGAAAGATCAAAAAAATCTTCCGGTCTTA
Source organism: uncultured Actinomycetota bacterium (assembly GCA_964494385.1). Lineage (GTDB taxonomy): Bacteria > Actinomycetota > Humimicrobiia > Humimicrobiales > Humimicrobiaceae > CAZBSE01. The sequence goes on from CAZBSE010000008.1 coordinate 25,640, forward strand.
ACATATAGTTACTCCTTGCAAAAAATTTTTATATCTCAAGTTTTTAGCCTATCCTTTTCTATATAACTTTTCTTGACAAAAGGAGAGGTCATACAGGATAACAGGCCAAAATAATCAAGATTAAAAGAAATTATGCTACCGGCCTCCTGATCAAAAAAATAATTTCCTGTTTTTTTATCTCTACTCCTTTTTATCCCTAAAACAGTATGGTCACTGCTCTGGCCTATAGTATATAAATCAGGGTTGCAGCAATAGATATTACTGCTGCTGACATCCTGCAGACCAAGAGCCAGGATAATTTTATATGCTCCGCCGTCTTTTTTCTTTACTTCTATTATTTCAGCTTCAAGAAGAAAACAGTCAGTAAAAGCTCCCCTGACAGGCTTATAATTTACGGTATCATGTCCAAGAAGGATAGCCTCGCCTATTCTTACCTGATTTATCTCCTGTGGAATTAATTTTTTTTCAATTAAACCCCAGATACTGGAATTCCCTCCTGATATAACATGTATGTCTCTTCCCGTAATTTCCATAATCTTCTTTTTTAAATACACAAGTATTTTTAGGCTTTCAGGCGTAGGACCGTTTTTTGTAAAACATCTGGCATTGGTCCCCAATCCATATAATTCAATATATTTGTAATTATCCGTAATCTGCCTGCAAAAATTTACCATATCTTCCGGCAGGAGCCCTTCTCTTTTATCATCTATTTCTACCATGGCTATCACTCGATGGCTTATTTTTTTCCTACTGCATATTTTATTAATTAGCTCTACTACCGCCAACTGTGTATTCAGGCTAGTGTCACAGATTTCAACCAGCTGCTTGACTTCGCTCGGCATGGGGCTTCGCAACATAATAAGCTGCTGGTCCTTCCCATAAAAATTTCTCAATTTCTTTAGATTTTCAAGCCGGCTGTCTCCTAATACATTAATTCCTGATTTCTTCATAGCCTCTGCTATTTTTACATCTCCCAGGATACATTTCGTAACGCCAACTACCGATATACCTGAATTTTTGCATTTGAGGTTAACAATCCTGCCGTTATGAGAAATTTTATCCAGATTTATTTTTAAACAAGGATACTTCATTAAGAAAAGTTGGTTATCTCTTGGAAAACTGGGGCTTTTTTCTAGCTTTTTTAAGGCCGTACTTTTTCCTCTCTTTAATTCTGGAATCCCGGACTAAAAATCCTTCCTTCTTTAGTATGGGCCTGTAATCTTCATTAATTTCTAAGAGTGCTTTTGAAATACCGTGACGTAATGCCCCCGCCTGTCCTGATACTCCGCCTCCTGATAAATCTACCATAATGTCATATGCGTTCTCTGTGTCAGTAAGTTTCAGAGGCTCTGTAATAATAGTTATAAGGGACTCTCTCTTAAAATATTCCTTAAAATCTCTGGAATTAACCAAGATTTTCCCTTTACCGGGAACTAATCTTACCCTGGCTACTGATTGTTTTCTCTTTCCAGTCGCACTATAAACTACATTTTTAACCAAATTAATTCTCCTTCTTATAGATCTATTTTTTCAGGTTTTTGGGCGCCGTGCGGGTTTTTTTCACCCTTATATATTTTTAATTTTTTAAGTATTTTCCTGCCTAAAATATTATGAGGAAGCATACCTTTTACTGCTTTCCTTATAACCGTTTCCGGTGATTTTTCCATCATCTCTCCCAGGCTGGTAACCTTAAGATTGCCAACATATCCAGAGTGCCTGTAATAATTTTTACCTGCAAGCTTATTACCTGTAACTTTTATCTTACCTGCATTTATGACTACTACAAAATCACCACAATCCAGATGCGGTGTAAAAGTTGGTTTATCCTTGCCTCTTAAAATTTTGGCTATCTCGGTGCATAAGCGTCCAAGATTCTTACCCGCGGCATCAACTAAAAACCACTTTCTTTTAATATCTTCTTTTTTTAAGTTAAATGTTTTGAGGCCAACATTTACCATTACTTCCTCCGATCACCTTAAATATTCAACCCTTGTAAGAAAAAGGCCCTTGGCCGGTACTATTTTACCGGCTAATTTTCTGTCTCTTTTTTCAAGAGCTTCACTGATACTCTTCAGATTCCTTTTTCCTATTCCTACTTCAAGTATAGTCCCTACAAGAATTCTAACCATATTATATAAAAAAGAATTCGCTGTTATTTTAAAAATTATTATATCGTCAGCTGTTTTTTCTATTATAAATTTAAATACCTTTCTGACAGTATTGCCGCTCAAGCAGCTTGAGCTGCAAAAAGAACCAAAATCTTTTACTCCTAAAAATATCCTGGCTGCCCTTCTCATTAACCTGATATTCAGCTTTCTGGTTATAAGAATGCTAAATTTTTTTAAAAAAACACTCTGATATTCTTTATTTACCACAAAATAATTGTACTCTCTTAAGCTGGCATTCTTTCTGGCATCAAAAGAGGGACTGACCTTTTCTATCTTGCTTACTGCAATATCATCAGGAAGCAAACTATTTATAGACCATAAGATTCTAGGAACATCCAAATCCCTGCTATTTTTAAAATTTATCACCTGATACTTGGCATGAACTCCTGCATCAGTTCTTCCTGCATACCTAAAATTTACCTTTTCGTTTAAAACTGTGGAAAGAACTCTTATCAGTTCTCCCTGAACGGTGCTTGTTCCCTCAGGCTGTATTTGAAATCCGTTATAACCGGTTCCGTCATATTCTACTACAGCCATATAATTTTCCATAATCCTATGCCCAATAGTCTATAATTTTCAAATTAACATTATTATCTGTCTTTATTTTGTAAGTAGTTCCATTATTACTAATTGAGCGCCATCCCCGGATCTGTTCTTATACTTAACGATTCTGGTAAATCCGCTGGACCTCTCATATGTGCCCGGAACTATTTCATTAAACAATTTCCGTACCGCTTCAGTACTTGCCAGTAGTTTAATACAATTCCTTCTTGCTGCCAGATTATCCTTTTTAGCCATAGTTATTAATTTATCCACAAAACTTTTAAGATACTTGGCCCTTGCAACCGTAGTAGTTATTTTTCCATTTTCAAATAATGAAATGGCTAAATTCCTTATAATCGACTTTTGTTTACTGCTGCTGCCTCCTAGTCTTCTACCCTTCTTAGGTATTACCATGCTCTATTTCTCCTGTCTATTACTTTTGCTTAAAGGATAATCCCAGTTCTTTAACCTTATATTTTACTTCCTGAATAGATTTCTGACCAAAATTCCTGATATCAAGAAGCTCATCTTCGCTGTATTCCAATAGTTTTTCTACGGAATCAATCCCTTCCCTTTTAAGGCAATTGTACGCTCTTACTGAAAGTTCCAGCTCTTCTATGGAAGGATATTCCTGTTTTTTGTCTTCTTCTTCGATTTCTTCAAATATGGGTTCGTCTTTACCCTCTTTATCGGACAAATCAATCAGAAGCGACATATAATCATTTATAATTTTAGATGCCTGGCTTAAAGCATCTTCCGGCTTAACGCTGCCGTTAGTTTTTATATTTATGGAAAGTTTATCAAAGTTAGTCATCTGACCAACCCTTGTATTCTCTACCTTAAACTGAACCAGTTTTACAGGTGAAAATATGGTATCTATGGGTATCACCCCCAGAGGCTCCCCCTCTACTGCATTCTCTTCAGCCGTCTTGTGCCCCTTATCTTTTTCAATCCTCAGCTCAGCTTTTAGTTTTCCTTTTTTTGTTAATGTACAAATATGCCAGTCCGGATTCACTATTTCTACTTCCGAGGATAATTTTATGTTCGAAGCTTTTACATCTGCCGGACCTTTTTTTTCAAATTTTAACAATACCGGTTCATCACCTTCTATTCTAAATACAATTCCCTTAAGATTGGCAATGAATTCTATCATATCCTCTTTCATTCCTTCCAGCGCTGTAAATTCATGCATGGTATTTTCAACCCTTATTCTTGTAATACCCACTCCTTCTATTGATGAGAGCAGAACCCTCCTGATTGAATTACCCAGAGTCTGACCAAAGCCTCTCTCCAAAGGCTCGATTATGAATTCACCTGTAAAATCATCTTTATGCTTAACACTTACATTAGGTTTATGCATCTTTAGCAATTTTTATTACCTCCTAAAGAAAAGAATACTCAAATTATTTAGAATATAACTCTACTATTATTCGTTCATTAATAGGGACTTTTATTTCATCACGTTCAGGATATCTTAACAGTTTACCCTTTAAATTATCCGGATCGACCTCAAGCCATTCAGGTATAGTCAGGCTGCCGGCACTTTCTTTTGCTTCCAGCACAGGTACTATTTCTTTACTGGCTGGTGCAATGCTTACCTCCTGGCCTTCTTTTAACTGATATGAAGGTTTATCAACTTTCCTGTCGTTAACCATAACATGACCATGGCTGATTAACTGCCTGGTCTGAGCTCTGGATGTGGCTAAACCCATCATATAAACAACATTATCAAGCCTGGTCTCCAGTAATTGAAGCAATACTTCTCCGGTAACCCCCTTTTTCCTTACTGCTTTTTTATAATAATTTCTAAACTGTTGCTCCAGTACTCCGTAATATCTTTTGGCCTTTTGTTTCTCTCTCAACTGGGTATAATACTCAGTTTGCATCGTTCTTCTTTTTGCCCTCTGTCCGGGAACATAGGGCTTTTTTTCTATTGCACATTTATCAGTAATGCATCTCTGTCCTTTTAAGAATAATTTCTCCCCTTCTCTTCTACACTGCTTGCATTTTGATCCTTTAATATCAGTCATTTATTACTGCTCCTTATTTTAACTTTTTAGACTCTTCGTCTCTTTGACGGCCTGCACCCGTTATGGGGCACCGGAGTAACGTCTATTATACTGCCAATTTCCAGCCCCGCCGCCTGGAGGGACCTTACAGCCGTTTCCCTGCCCGAACCAACGCCCTTAACTCTCACATCTACTTTAGCAACTCCATGTTCCTGGGCATTTCTGGCTACTGCGGTAGCAGTTATTTGAGCGGCAAAAGGGGTGCTTTTTCTCGAACCCCTAAAACCCTGACCCCCGGCACTGCCCCAGGCAATGGTATTTCCGTTTAAATCGGTTATATTTACTATAGTATTGTTAAAGGTAGATTGAATATGAGCAATCCCATAAGGTATATTTTTTCTTTCTTTATTTTTAACTCTTTTTTTAACAGTAGCTTTTTTAGCCAAACTTACCCCCTGTAACTTTTATGATGACGGACTTTTTCTCACACCAACACCTCTTTTTCTGCCTTTTCTGGTTCTGGCATTAGTATGAGTTCTCTGGCCCCTAACCGGAAGGCCCCTCTTATGTCTTATTCCCCTGTAAGAATTTATTTCGATTAATCTTTTTATATTCTGACTGACTTCTCTTCTCAGATCTCCTTCAATGGTACAGTCATTTTCTATGCATTCCCTTATCTTTACCAGTTCGTCTTCGCTGAGATCCTTGGTTTTTATACTCTTTTTAATATTTAATTTATCCAGTATTTTTTCCGCTGTCGATCTTCCGATGCCATAAATATAAGTTAGAGATATACAAATATGTTTATCATTCGGTATATCAACGCCTGAAATCCTTACCAATTGAAAACCTCCTTAACCCTGTCTTTGCTTATGACGGGGGTTTTTACAAATAATAATAACTTTTCCTTCTCTTTTTATAACCCTGCAGCTTTTACATATTCTTTTGACTGATGGTTTGACTTTCATTGCCGTTCCTTCTTCTCTTTATATTGCTTTCACTATTTAAATACCTGAATATAGTATAATTACTTCTTTCTGAAAGTAATTCTTCCTCTATTTAAATCATAAGGTGATATTTCTAATTTAACTGTATCTCCGGGTAAAATTTTTATATAATGCATTCTCATCTTTCCCGAGATATGAGCCAATACCTTATGGCCATTTTCAAGCTCTACCCTGAACATAGCATTAGGAAGTGCTTCTAAAATAGTTCCCTCGGTTTCAATTATTCCTTCTTTTTTAGAAATCTCCAATCCCTCCTGTGCCAATATTTTAAATTTAAAAATAACGCAAATAAGTAGGTTATCAAAAAAAACCTGGCATGTCTACAAAATTTTATTGCCTCTAAGCCCTGGTCAATATCAAAGGGCCGTTTTCCGTAATTGCTACCGTGTCCTCGAAGTGGCATGAAAGTTTCCTGTCACTTGTTACCACGGTCCACAGATCATTCATTATTTCAACACCGCTGCTTCCCTGATTGAACATGGGTTCTATTGCTAAAACCATGCCTTTCTTTAAAACAGGTCCCTGTCCCGGTGGTCCGTAATTTAAAATCGGCGGGTCTTCATGCATTTTTCTTCCAATCCCATGGCCTACAAAATCCTTCACTACTGCAAACCCGTCTCTGCCGGCCCTGGTTTCAATTTCATTTGATATATCTGATAATCTGTTTCCCATCACACACTTCTCTATGCTTCTATTAAGCGAGTCTCTGGTAGCGCTCCATAATCTTTCGGCAGTTTTACTTATATTCCCAACCTTGAAAGTTCGTGCGGCATCTCCGTGAAAACCGTTTATTCTTACCCCAACATCCACGGAGACCAAGTCTCCGTCTTTTATGACCCTTTTGCCCGGAATACCATGAACTACTTCCTCATTAATTGATACGCAAACACTGCTGGGAAAAGGTCTTTTACTGATTTTTCCCTTATAACCTTTAAAGGCAGGAACCGCCTTCTCTATTACTATAATCTCCTCGGCTATTCTGTCTATATATCCAGTAGTAATACCGGGTTTTATAATTTCTTCTATTTTTGATAAAACTTTGGCTACAATTCTACCAGCTTCCTGCATTAATTTAATCTCAGCCGCTGATTTGCATATTATCATAAAAATTCCATTATCCTTTCGGTTATTTCTTTCTTGTCCCCGGAACCATTGATATTCACCAATAGCCCTTTACCGGCATAAAAATCAACAAGAGGTTTGGTTTCTTTTTCGTACACTTTCAACCTGTGCTCTATAACTTCCGCACTATCATCTTTTCTCTTTACTAAATCCCCGTTACATTCGGGACACTTTAAATTAACATTATTATCGTCTTTATTGAATACACGCCTGCACACACTGCATGTCACTCTTTTAGACAATCTTTCAATCACTTCCTTATTATCAACAACTATATTTATTACCTTGTCCAGCTTAATTCCCAGCTGGTCCAGCATATTTGAAAACATTTTTGCCTGTTCTAGATTTCGCGGAAAACCATCCATTAAAAACCCATTTTCCGACTTGCCGCCGGCTATAATATTCTTTATTATTTCAATTATTATTTCATCCGGAACAAGCTTCCCGCTCTCTACAAACTTAACTGCCTTTTTTCCCAGCGCAGATTCTTTCTTTATTTCACTCCTTAAAATTTCTCCTGTCGAAATATGCCGGATATTCAACTTCTTAGAAATTACTTTTGCCTGGGTCCCCTTTCCGGCACCAGGTGCACCTAGCAATACTATGTTCACTTCAGGAATCCTTCGTAATCTCTCATGGTAAGCTGGGATTCCAGCTGCCTCATGGTATCAAGGGCAACACCTACTGCAATAAGTATGGATGTTCCGCCAAATCTAAAAGGTATATTCAAATAATTAATTAACAGCTCAGGAAGAAGAGCGATTATAGCCAAAAATACAGCACCGGGTAATGTAATCCTGTTTAAAATATTGGTTAAGTAATCCGCAGTATTTTTCCCGGGTCGCAGTCCCGGTATGAATCCTCCGTATCTTCTCAGATTATCCGCAGTATCCAGTGGATTAAAGGTAATCGCAGTATAAAAGTAAGCAAATATAATAATAAGAACAGAATAAACAATAGCATATATCGGATTAATCCGACCTTCTATTGTGGGGCTTAATGCATTGGCAAATGACTGGATCCATCTATTTGGAATAAATTGTGCAATTGTGGTAGGAAAAAGCACAAAAGCTATAGCCAGAATTATTGGCATTACTCCGGACTGATTAACTTTAAGAGGTATATAAGTACTCTGTCCTCCAAAAACTTTCCTTCCCACGATTCGTTTTGCATACTGAACAGGTATTTTTCTCTCACCCTGCTGTATAAGTATTATGGCTATAATTAAACCAATAGAAAATACTGCAAAAATGGCTAGAAAGAAGTAATTGGCACCTCTCAGCCTAAATAAACTTATAAACTGACCCGGTATTCTTGAAATAATATTGGCAAAAATTATAAGTGAAATCCCGTTTCCTATTCCATGAATATTTATAAGTTCCCCCAGCCACATTATCAGTGTTGTTCCTGCAACCAGTGTGATAATGATCAAGGACACATTCATAAAATTAAAATTCTCTATTGCCCCATAATTTTTAAAGAAAAAAACCATCGCTGTTGATTGAATAAGAGCAAGCGCTACAGTCGTATATCGCACTATTTGATTTATCTTCCTCCGGCCTGTTTCTCCTTCCTTTGCCAGCTGTTCCAATTTTGGAATCACCGCCTGGAGCAGCTGCATTATGATTGAAGAAGTTATATAGGGCATAATGCCAAGAGTGAATACCGCAAATCTACCCAATGCCCCTCCGGAAAATAAATCCATCATGCCCATCATTCCGGTTTGAACCTGTTCCATGATCCTGGTGGTATCTACTCCCGGTATAGTGATATTGGCCCCAAATCTATAAATAGCCAGAATACCGATTGTGAATAATATTCTATTTCTAACTTCTTTTATCCTGAAAGCATTTAAAACAGCCCTAAACATTAAACCGCCTCCGCTTTCCCGCCAGCCTTTTCAATTTTGGCCTTGGCGCTTGTGCTGAAATAACTGGCTTTAACAGTTATTTTCTTTGTTAATTTGCCGTTGCCCAATATTTTTACCGGATTTGATTTTTTTACGATCAGGCCATTTTTTTCTAAAAATTCATAGTCGATGACACTATCATCTTCAAACTTTTCTAATTGCCATATATTTATTATATTATTTATTTTTTTCCTTGTATTTTTAAAACCTCTAAGATGCGGCAATCTCCTCTGAAGCGGCATCTGGCCACCTTCAAATCCTATTCTGGTCTTGCCGCCCGAACGGGCCAGCTGTCCTTTGCTGCCTCTTCCGCTGGTGGTCCCATGGCCAGAACCATTTCCTCTCCCTACTCTTTTTCTTTTTTTTATAGACTTAGGAGCTTTCAAATCGCTAAGTTTCATTATTTCCTTCCTCCAATATTACCTGAGCATCCAATTTTTATTTCGTTTTTGATTCTATGCCCCGCATATTGGAAACCTGTTCCGGTGTTTTAAGCATTTTAAGGCCGCTAACCGTAGCATTAACTATATTTAAAGCATTGGCGCTTCCCAATGATTTTGTAAGAATGTCCTTAACACCCGCAAGCTCCATTATTATCCTTACAGGGCCGCCTGCAATTACTCCTTTTCCATGTGAGGCTGGTTTCATAAATACATGGCCCGCCCCGAACCGGCCGTCAACTGTATAGGGTATTGTCCCGTCAATAAGCGGTACTTTAAACATATTTTTCTTTGCATTATTGATACCTTTCTGGATTGCAGTTGAAACTTCATTGGCTTTACCAAAACCAATACCGACCATACCATTCATATCGCCAACTGCAACCAGTGCGCTGAAGCTAAACCTTCTTCCGCCCTTGACCACTTTTGCTACTCTATTTATCTTTATAACTTTTTCATTTAATTCCGTATCCTTAGAAATATCAGCCACCAAACATCCTCCTTAAAAACAGGGTTAAAATTTTAATCCGCCTTTTCTTGCACCTTCAGCCAGAGCTTTTACTCTGCCGTGATATTTATAACCGCTTCTATCAAAAACTACTTCTTCTATTTTCTTACTTTTTGCTTTTTCGGCCAGAGCTTCTCCGGCTTTGAAACTTATATCAATTTTACCCTTGCCTTCATCTTTACCTTTAATATTTTTACTGGAAATACCAAATAACATCTTACCGGCGCTATCATCTATTATTTGGCCATAAATATGTTTATTGCTTCTGTAAACAGCAAGTCTCAAACGGCTGCTGTTTCTTTCAATCTTGTGCCTGCTTCTTATTTTTCTTCTTATGCTTCTATCCTTTTTTTCAAATTTATTCTTCATAAAATCTCCCATAGCTATTAAGTGCCGCTTGTGGCAGTAATAGCTGCTTTACCCACTTTCCTTCTTATAATCTCATCCTCGTATTTTATGCCCTTACCCTTATAAGGCTCCGGTTCTCTTAAGCTCCTGATCTTGGCAGCCATATCTCCGACCACCTTTTTATCTGCTCCCTTGATTACAATAGTGGTATTATCAGGTATATCGAAAGATATGCCCTCAGCAGAGCTGATTACAACCGGATTAGAATATCCTACCAATATTTCTAAATCGTTTTCTTTTTTACTGACCCGGTACCCTACACCGACTATTTTTAAAGTCTTGCTAAAACCACTGCTTACACCTGTAACCATATTACTAAAAAGGCTTCTGTAGAGACCGTGTTTGGCTCTATTTTCTTTACTATTTGATATTGGTATAACAGTCAATATGCTGCCTTCCATTTTTAATTTAATAGATTCCTTATCAAATTTTTGGTAAAGTTCTCCCAGCTTTCCTTTTACATTGATACTATCCTTATCTATTCTGACTTCTACACCTTCTGGTATATTGATAGGTTTTTTCCCTATTCTGGACATTTAAAATTCACCTTTCCGATCAATCTTTTTCTACCATATGGAACATAAGATTTCTCCGCCAATTCCCAGGTTTTTAGCACCCGTACCTGTAAGTACTCCTTTTGACGTGGACAATATAACTGTTCCCAGGCCGCCAAGAACCTTGGGAATTTCATCTCTTTGCACATAAACCCTCAGCCCTGGTTTGCTTATTCTTTTAAGACCGCTTATTGTGCTGTTCTTATTTTTATTATATTTTAGATATACCCTTATAACGCCGCTGATATTTTCATCCTTGCGTATTTCATAACTTTTTATGTAACCTTCTTCACCTAATATTCTGGCTACTTCTGCTTTCAACTTTGAGTAAGGTATATTAACACAATCCTTTTTAGCAATGCAACCATTCCTTATTCTGGTTAGCATATCCGAAATAGGATCAGTAACTACCGACATAAATCCTCCTTTTACCAACTGGACTTGGTAAGTCCAGGAATTTTTCCTTCATGAGCCATTTCTCTAAGACAAATTCTGCACAGCCCAAACTTTCTAAAATAACCTCTGCTTCTTCCGCACCTGAAACATCTATTATAACTCCTTGTTTTATACCTAGGCTCTCTTTTTTGTCTTTCTATAAGTCCTTTCTTTGCCAATAAATATCTCCTCTTCTTTATAGGGTTCAATTATCCCTTAAAGGGGAACCCAAATTCTCCTAATAAAAGTATCGCTTCATCATCGCTTTTTGCATTGGTAGTAATAGTAATATTCATCCCTTTTACACTTAAAATATTATCATATTCCACTTCCGGAAAAATTAATTGTTCTCTTACGCCTATAGTATAATTCCCATAACCATCAAAGCTTTTTTTGGACAGGCCCCTGAAATCCCTGATTCTCGGAATTGCTATGTTAAGCAGTCTATCCAAAAATTCATACATCCTATTCCCTCTTAAGGTAACCATACATCCTATAGGGTTTCCTTCTCTTACTTTAAATCCTGCAATTGACCTTCTGGCTTTGGTTACAATTGGTTTTTGGCCTGTTATCACGGCCAGATCCTTACTGGCAGATTCCAGCTCTTTTATATTCTGAGTTGCCAGCCCTACTCCCATATTTACACTGATCTTTTCTATTCTTGGCACATCCATTATATTTTTAAATTTGTGCTCTTTTAACAGCCTCGGAATTATATCTTTTTTATATTTTTCTTTTAATCTGGGTATCGTCATTACCACTCCTAATATCTACTCTTTAAATCTGCTGATTGCATTTTCTGCATATCCTGACTTTTTTACCGGATTCTTTAATTTTAAATCCTACTCTTACCTGTTTACCGCAATTAGGACAGACCAGCTTAACATTTGAAATTTTAACAGGCCCTTCTTTTTTAATAATGCCGCCGGGTTTACTCTGATCCTTCTGCCTGGTATGTTTCTTTACAATATTGGCACCCTCAACATATAACCTATCCTTATCGGGTTCTATCCTGAGCACCTTTCCCGATTTTCCTCTATCTTTTCCTTTTATTACTCTAACCTTGTCATTCTTTTTTATTTTTAACATTTCCTATGCTCCCGATACGGACACTAAACCACTTCCGGCGAAAGTGAAATAATCTTCATAAAATTTTTATCTCTAAGCTCCCTGGCCACCGGACCAAATATTCTGGTCCCTCTTGGATTGTTCTGCGTATCAATAATAACCGCCGCATTATCATCAAATCTTATATAAGAACCATCAGGCCTTCGGAATGTTTTTTTTGACCTCACCAGCACCGCTTTTACTACATCACTTTTTTTAACTACTCCTCCCGGATTTGCGTCTTTTACCGCAGCAACAAAAATATCTCCGATGCGGGCATATCTCTTCCTTGTACCACCCAGAACTTTAATGCATTTAATCTCCCTGGCACCGGTATTATCTGCTACTTTTACTTTGCTCTCCGCTTGAATCATTTTTATATCCTTCTCTACTCAGCTTTCCTGATTATCTCAACCAATCTCCATCTCTTGGTTTTACTAAGAGGTCTTGTCTCCGAAATCTTTACCATGTCACCTGTTTTTCCGCTCTGCTGGGGGTCATGTACCTTAAATCTCTTTATTTTCTTTAAAATCTTTTTATATAAAGGATGCCTGTAATGAGATTCTACGGCAACAACGATAGTCTTATCCATCTTGTCGCTGACTACTATTCCTACTTTTATTTTTACCTTCTCTCTTCCCAAAAAACCTCCCTTATTTCTTACTTACTTTTTTCTTATTTTCCTTATCGGTTTTTATACCAAGCTCTTTTTCCCTGAGTAAAGTTTTTATTCTGGCAATATCCTTCCTCAAATTTCGCAGCTTCAAAGGATTCTCCAGTTGCCCCGTGGCTTTTTGAAACTTTAAATTAAAAAGGCTCTTCTTCACTTCTGCCAGTTTTGCCTCTAATTCCTCTCTGGTTTGTTCTTTTATTTCTTTTATTTTCATTTTCTATCCGTCTGCTTATAACTCTTCATGAATAAATTTAGCTTTAATGGATAATTTATTGGAAGCCAATCTTATTGCTTCCTTTGCAGTCTCAGCATCTACGCCGGAGATTTCAAATAAGATTTTACCAGGCTTAACTACAGCCACCCAATTTTCCGGTGCACCTTTTCCCCCGCCCATACGGGTTTCAGCTGGTTTTTTTGTTACAGGCTTATGGGGAAAAACATTTATCCACACCTTTCCTCCTCTTTTTATATATCTGGTGAGGGCTATCCTTGCAGCTTCTACCTGCTTGCTGGTCAGCCAACCGGATCCCAATGCCTGCAGCCCATACTCTCCAAAAGAAAGTTTAGTACCTCCTTTAGCCGCGCCTTTCATTTTTCCTCTCTGCACTTTTCTGTATTTTACCCGTTTGGGCATTAACATTGCTGACATAAATCTCTCCTAATTCGAAATTTTTTCTTCCTTTTTCTTTTTATTCCGTTTCTTCCCAACGGGTTCAGCCTTATCTAATTTTTCCTTTTTTTCTTTTTCTTCCTCATTAAATATGATATCTCCCAGGTATATCCAGACCTTAACCCCGATTTTACCAAAGGTTGTGTTTGCTTCTGCAAATCCATAATCAATATCTGCCCTAAGGGTATGCAGCGGAACCCTGCCTTCACGATGCCACTCAGTCCTGGCCATCTCAGCTCCACCTAACCGGCCGGCACATTGTACTTTTACGCCCTTTGCTCCCGATTTAATACATAATGAGATAGCTTTTTTCATAGCCTTTCTAAAACTAACTCTTCCCAGTAGTTGTGATGCAATACTTTCCGCTACCAGCTTTGCAATCAGCTCTGGTTTTTTAATTTCTACTATATTTAACTGTATTATGCTGCCGGTTTTTTTCTCTATAAGATCCCTTATATCATTAATGGTCGATCCCCTTCTTCCTATAACAATCCCCGGCTTTGAAGTATTTACAGCAACTTTTACTTCTTCCTCCGTTCTTTCGATCTCAATTTTTGAGATTCCCGCATTTCCCAGCTGTTCCTCTATTATATTCCTTATAATAATGTCCTTTTTAAGAAGTCTGGCATAGTCCTTTGAAGCAAACCATCTGGATTGCCATCCCTTGTTAATTCCTATTCTGAGCCCATTGGGATTAACCTTTTGCCCCATTATTTGCTAAGCCTCCTCTTCTTTACCATTAGATACATAAACTGACAGATGGGAAGTCCTCTTTCTTATTTTGCTGGCCCTTCCCCTGGCTCTCGGTCTGAATCTCTTTAAAGTCGGTCCTTCATTTACCATTATTTTGGAAATAAATAAATCTTCTTCTTTCATATTATGATTTTCAGTCGCATTGGCTACGGCACTCTGTATGGCCTTTCTTACTATAGCCGCCGCTCGCTTGGGCATTAAGGATAATATATCCACTGCATTTTCTATAGATTTTAATTTTATAGAATCTACAACATATTTTATTTTCCTTGGCGACATTCTTATATATTTTTCAACAGCTTTTGCTTCCAAAATTCTAATTCCTCTCCCTGCTTAACAAATCATTTCTATTTACTGACCGTAGTAACTTTTTCACTCTTTCCCTTATAAATATGGGGCCTTATTGACCTGGTCGGCGCAAACTCCCCCAGCTTATGTCCAACCATGGATTCTGATATAAAAATGGGCACATGCCTTCTCCCATCATAAACTGCTATGGTATGCCCCACCATTTCCGGGAAAATAGTCGAACTTCTGGACCAGGTCTTTATAATTTTTTTCTCACCTGATTCATTTAATACATTTACTCTTTTTAACAGTCTTTCTTCAATAAAAGGCCCCTTTTTTAAAGACCTTGACATTCTGTTCCTCCTCCAAAGATTGATTCTTGACTAATCATTTATTTCTTCTTCTGATTATATATTTGTCAGTCATGCTATTTTTCTTTCTGGTCCTATAGCCCAGCGTTGGCTTGCCCCACGGAGTAACAGGATGTCTTCCTGCAGTTTTATTTTTGCCTTCCCCTCCGCCGTGAGGATGATCGATGGGATTCATTGCTGTCCCCCTGACCGTCGGCCTTATTCTCAACCATCTTTTCCTTCCTGCTTTTCCCAGCCGAATTATTTCATGGGTTGTATTACCGATCTGCCCTATGCTGGCTCTACAGTTTAAATCTATCAGCCTTACTTCACTTGAAGAAAGCTTTATATTGGCATATCTGCCTTCTTTGGCTAAAAGTTGAGCATATCCGCCTGCTGATCTGACTAATTCCGCACCTTTTCCCTTTTTAATTTCTATATTGTGAATTATGGTTCCGACCGGTATATTTTTTATGGGGAGAGTATTGCCCACTTTAATATCAACCTTCTCACCCGACATTACAGTGTCTCCCACCTTTAACTTAAGAGGAGCGATTATATAACTTTTCGCACCATCCTTATATTTCAACAGGGCTATCCTGGCACTTCTATTTGGATCATACTCAATTGAAGCAACTTTTGCCGGAATATTATCTTTCAGTCTTTTAAAGTCAATAATCCTGTATAGTCTTTTATGACCCCCACCGCTATGCCTCCTGGTGATCCTTCCGGCATTATTTCTGCCGGCATTATTTTTTAAAGATCTGGTCAACGACTTTTCGGGCCTTTTTTTAGTTAAAGCCGAAAAATCAGCGACTGTAGCAAATCTTCTTCCCGGAGTTGTGGGTTTATATTTTTTAACAACCAACGTTATACCCCCAAATTAAATCAGACCGATTCAAAAAAATCGATCTTTTCCTTTTTCCCCAAAGTAACCACTGCTCTTTTTTTACGGGAGCTGGTTCCTTTTGATCTTCCCAATCTTTTAGGTTTGGACTTAATATTTATAGTACTTATTTTTAAAACCTTGACCTTAAATATTTCCTCAATTGCTCTTTTTATTTCACTTTTCTTTGCTCTGATATCAACAAAAAAAGAATATCTCTTATCCTTGACTGCGGCATAACTTTTTTCAGATACAACCGGCGAAAGAATTATATCTCTAGGATCTTCCATTACTCATCCTCTCCATAAATGCATTAAGTGATTTCCTGGTAAATAATAAACAATCTGCCAGCAGGATTATATAAGCATTTAATCCCTTCGCACTTTCTACCATAACGCTCCTTATATTTCTAAAAGATTTGGTGCCGTCGTTATTTAAATCCTCAAAAACCATAAGTACCTTTTCACCGGTCAGATTAAGTTTCTTTATTATCACTGCCGCTTTTTTGGTATCCGGTTTCTTAAATTCCATTTCATCAATTACGAAAATTTTTTTATTTTTAAATTTTTCTGAGAATGCCATCAGCTTTGACTGCTTCATTACTTTCTTATTTAGCTTAAAACTGTAATTCCTCGGTATGGGTCCAAAAGTTATTCCGCCGCCCCTCCATATTGGAGAACGGTTGGATCCTGCCCTTGCGTTTCCGGTACCTTTCTGCCTCCAGGGTTTTTTACCTCCGCCGCTCACTTCACTCCTACTCTTGGTTTTGTGTGTTCCGGATCTTATAGAAGCAAGATACCTTCTTACCTCCTGATACAGGACTTCTGAATTTACCTTTTTGCCAAGTATCTCACTGGATATATTTATTTTTCCTGTCTCTTTACCATCAGTATCTACAACATTCAAGCTGGCCATCATATTCTCCCTGAAAACCTTTAACTAATAACCTTTTTTAAAAAAACCATGTTACCTTTCGCACCCGGGACACTTCCCTTGACCAGGATCAGATTCTGGTCTTCAATAATATCAACTATTTCGGATCCGGGAACAGTAACCTTTCTATTACCCATTCTCCCCGGCATTTTCTTTCCTTTTAATATCTTCGAAGGAGTGGCACACATACCCACTGAACCAGGTATTCTGTGAGAATGAGAACCATGGGTCATTCTTCCCCTGTGGAAGTTGTGCCTTTTTATTACTCCTGCAAAGCCTTTGCCTTTATTATTTCCTGTTATTTTTACTTTATCTCCCACCTTAAAAATTTTTATATCGATGCTATCGCCAGGTTTGTACTCCTTTTCAAATTTGTCTACTTTAATCTCTTTCAAATATTTCCTTAAGCTTACTTTGTTTTTTACAAATTCACCCTTATGCGGTCTATTTGCCCTCTTTTCTTTAACCTTTCCAAAACCAACTTTCAGGGCATTATAACCATTTTTTTTATTATCTTTGACTTGAACCACTACACATGGCTCGGCCTCAATAGCTGTAACATATAATGCATCGCCGCTTTTATTAAAAATCTGCGTACATCCGATCTTTTTTCCATATATTGCATTTATCATCTTTTTATCACTCTCCAAAAATACCCATACTAAGACTTTATCTCTATTCCCACACCTGCCGGCAGGCTAAGCCTCATCAGCAGGTCCACTGTTTTTGGTGTGGGGTCAATAATATCGATAAGTCTCTTATGTGTCCTTATTTCAAAATGTTCCCTGGAATCTTTATTTACATGAGGGGACCTTATTACACAATACACATTCTTTTTATTTGGTAGTGGGATCGGGCCAGAAACTTTTGCACCTGAATTTTCTACAGTTTCCACTATCTTTTTTGCTGAACGATCTATAACTTCGTGATCATAAGCTTTTAATTTAATTCTAATTTTCTGGCCTAATTTAGCCGTTGCCATAGCATTTCTCCCTGCTTTATCTTTTTATCTTATTCCCTACTCCAATATCTTGGTAACACTGCCTGCGCCTATGGTCCTTCCGCCCTCACGTATGGCAAACCTCTGACCTTCTTCCATGGCTATGGGGGATATGAGTTTTGCCTCCATTTCAGTATTATCTCCCGGCATTACCATCTCTACGCCCTCGGCCAAGTTTATGGTTCCGGTCACATCTGTGGTTCTGAAATAAAACTGCGGCCTGTAGCCGTTAAAGAAAGGGGTGTGACGCCCCCCTTCATCTTTGGATAGGACATAAACTTGAGTCTTAAAATGAAAGTGAGGGGTAATGGAGGAGGGTTTGGCTATAACCTGTCCCCTTTCCACATCCTCTTTCTGTATTCCCCTTAAGAGAAGCCCTACATTATCTCCTGCCTGAGCCTCATCTAAAAGTTTCCTGAACATCTCCACACCGGTTATGACTGTCTTCTGTATCTTGGGCCTTATTCCCACTATCTCTACCGCATCCTGCAGAGCAATCTTTCCTCTTTCTACCCTGCCGGTAACCACGGTACCGCGTCCGGTAATGGAAAATATATCTTCTATGGGCATAAGGAACGGTTTATCCACATCCCTGGTCGGTGTCTTTATGTAGGAGTCCACCTTTTCCATAAGCTCCAGGATGGGCTTGCAGTTTGGACAGGCCATCTTATCGGTGCATTCGCATTGCATGGATTTAAGCGCCGAACCTTTTATTACCGGTACCTCTTCGCCCGGAAACTCGTATTCGGTAAGCAGGTCCCTTACTTCCATCTCTACCAGCTCAATAAGCTCTGGGTCGTCTACCATATCCACTTTATTTAAAAATACCACGATATAGGGCACTCCTACCTGTCTTGCCAGCAGTATGTGCTCCCTGGTCTGGGGCATGGGGCCGTCTGCTGCCGATACTACCAGTATTGCTCCATCCATCTGGGCCGCACCGGTAATCATGTTCTTTACATAATCCGCATGACCGGGGCAGTCTACATGGGCGTAGTGGCGGTTTTCGGTCTCATATTCCACATGGGAAATAGCAATGGTAATGCCCCTTTCTTTTTCTTCGGGAGCATTGTCAATGGAATCAAATGACCTTTCCTCCACATTGAGCCCGGTGCTTTTTAGGCATTTGGTTATAGCTGAGGTCAGGGTTGTTTTTCCATGGTCCACATGTCCTATGGTTCCTATGTTTATATGAGGCTTGGTCCTTTCAAATTTTTGCTTAGCCATAATATATCCTTTCTTTGCTTTTTATATCCTTTCTTTGCTTTTAGGTTAATTTAATTGATATTGGTTATGTTTTTATACAGCAATACTGCTGCCTTTAAACCTTTCTATTATTTCATCGGCAATCCTACCCGGTGCCGGTTCATACTTTTTAAACTGCATGGTAAAAGTAGCCCTGCCTTTAGTCTTTGACCTCAAGTCCGTGGCATATCCGAACATCTCGGCAAGTGGAACTTCTACTCTTATAATCCTGTTTTTATTCCTCAGTGATAAAGATGATATTTTCCCCCTCCTGGAATTGAGATCACCGATAACTTCTCCCGTATACTCGTCAGGACCGACTACTTCAACCTCCATTACCGGTTCCAGTAAAATAGGGAAGCATTTTTTCATAGCCTCTCTAAAAGCCTTTGACCCGGCAATCTTAAAAGCCATTTCCGAAGAATCAACCTCATGATAGGAGCCGTCTAAAAGTATTGCTTTTATACCCACAACCGGATACCCGGCTATTTCACCGCTCTGCAAGGCGTTTTCTATCCCCTTCTCAACCGGTTTAATAAATTCTTTGGGTATGACCCCACCCTTGGTTTTATCTTCAAATTCAAATTCCTTATCATATTCACTTGGTTCAAAACGGACAATCACATGACCGTATTGTCCCTTCCCACCGCTTTGCCTTATATATTTCCCTTCGACCTGCGCTTCTTTAGTTATGGTTTCTCTATAAGATACCTGAGGCTTACCCACGTTTGCACTTACTCCAAATTCCCTTAGCAGCCTGTCCACTATAATTTCGAGATGGAGTTCGCCCATTCCTGAAATAATCGTCTGGCCGGTCTCACTATCAGTTTCCCTCTTGAAGGTTGGATCCTCCTTTGCCAGCCTGGTCAGTGAATTGGCCAATTTTTCCTGGTCCATTTTTGTTTTGGGCTCAATAGCAATTGATAACACCGGCCGGGGAAAACTAATAGATTCGTATTTAATGGGCTTTTGCGGATCGCATATGGTGTCGCCCGTATTTACATTTTTCAGGCCTACAACAGCTCCTATATCTCCGCAATAAGCTTCCATCAACTCTTCCCTGCTGTTGGCATGCATTTCCAGCAGTTTACTTATCCTGCTCTTTTTACCGTCGTTGGCATTCAATATTTGAGCACCTTTTACCAGTATTCCGGAATAAATTCTTACATAACTCAAACTGCCTACAAACGGATCAGTTGTTATTTTAAACACCAGACCGGAAAAAGGTTCGTCATTACTGGCTTCCCTCACAATTTCCTTTCCATCGTCCGGGTTAATCCCTGCAGGGGGTCTAACATCGTTTGGCGACGGGAGGTAATCTACTACTGCATCCAGTAATGGCTGTACTCCTTTATTTTTAAATGCAGCTCCACAGAGAACCGGAACGCCGTTGACATTTAAGGTTATTTCTCTTACGGCTTCTTTCAATTCTTCTTCTTTTATTTCTATATTTTCAACATACTTATTTAAAATGCTGTCATTATAATTAGCAATATTCTCAATAAGTTCCTGTCTGTATCGCTCAGCAACGGGCCTGAGTTCTGAAGGTATATCCTCATATTCAAATTTAATTCCCATTTCATCTTTATATATGATGGCCCTCATGCTGATAAGATCAATTATGCCCAGGAATTTCTCCTCACTGCCAATAGGAATCTGTATAGGCAGCGGATTGGCGCCAAGCCTTGATTTGATCATGTCCAGAACATAGAAGTAATCCGCTCCGCTCCGGTCCATTTTATTTACAAATGCAATCCTGGGAACGCCATATTTATCTGCCTGCCTCCAGACAGTTTCGGACTGCGGCTCGACTCCCCCTACTGCACAGAAAACAGTGATCATGCCATCGAGTACCCGGAGCGATCTTTCAACTTCAACAGTAAAATCAACATGACCTGGAGTATCAATAATATTTATCTTATTATCTTTCCAGAAACAGGTTGTGGCAGCAGAGGTAATGGTAATTCCTCTTTCCTGCTCTTGTATCATCCAATCCATAACCGCGGCTCCATCGTGAACTTCTCCCATTTTGTAAGTTTTGCCTGTATAATACAGGATACGTTCCGTGGTAGTAGTCTTACCTGCATCTATATGAGCAGTTATACCTATATTCCTTATCTTTTTTAATAAAACTTGTCTAGCCATATGCGTCGTCACCATGCTACCATCTATAATGGGCAAAAGCCCTATTGGCTTCGGCCATCTTATGTAAATCTTCTTTCTTTTTAATACTGCTCCCGGTATTGCTGGCACCATCTAAAATTTCGGCAGCCAGCTTTTCAGCCATAGTTTTCTCTCTCCTTTTACCTGCAAAATTAACTATCCATCTAATAGCCAGCGTACTCGCTCTTTCCGAAGATACTTCTACCGGTACCTGATAAGTGGCACCCCCGACTCTCCTTGGTTTTACTTCCAGTATTGGTCTTACATTATCCAGGCATTTATCCAGTATCTCTAATGGATTTTCTTTGGTTTTTGACTCCAGAATCCTGAGGCTCCCATATACTATTTTCTCAGCAGTACTCTTTTTACCCCCTGTAAGAACTCTATTAATCAGCTGAGAAACTATCTTGTTTTTATAAACAGGGTCTACTTTTATTTTCCTTTTCTGAGGCTTTCCTTTTCTGGGCACTTGATAACTCCTTATAAATTACTTTGGTTTCTTGGCTCCATACCTTGATCTGGAAGATTTTCTATCTTCTACTCCTGCAGTATCCAATGTACCTCTAATAACCTTATATCTGACTCCCGGCAGATCCTTTACCCTGCCGCCCCTTACCAGCACAATGGAATGTTCCTGCAGGTTATGTCCTATTCCTGGTATATACGCTGTGACTTCAACTCCATTTGTCAGCCTGACTCTGGTTACTTTTCTCAAAGCCGAGTTCGGTTTTTTAGGAGTATGGGTATACACTCTGATGCATACACCCCTTCTTAAAGGATTCCCTTGCAGGGCAGGTGTCTTTTTCTTCTTTTTTATTCTTTTTCTTCCTTTTCTAACCAGTTGATTTATAGTAGGCATAAATACCTTATTTTCTCCCTTATTTTACAAATACCATTACAATAAAAAAAACAATCAATGATAATCTTCCTTGAAGACACGAAAAAAGAGATTATCACCTAAAAATTAAAATGTCAATATAAAAAAATACCAGCATAGAAGTATTTTTTTAGCTATTTTTGCCCTTTTTTTAAATATTAATTTCTATTTCTTTCACATCATCGTCTTCTGATTCTTGAAGAATTTCTATTTCATCTTTATTATCTTCTTTATAACCGGGGTAATCTAATTCATAATCTTTAAAGCTGCTCATGCCTGTCCCGGCCGGTATAGCTTTGCCTATTATCACATTTTCCTTCAGTCCCACCAGGTTATCTATCTTATTCTCCAGAGCAGCATCCGTAAGCACCCTGGTAGTTTCCTGAAATGAAGCAGCAGAAAGGAAGCTATCGGTTACAAGCGAAGCTTTAGTTATGCCCATTAAATTCTGAACAGCTGATGCCGGCGCTTTCATATTGGAAATCAACTTATTATTTTCCTTATCAAACAGGAGCCTGTCTACCAGTTGACCCGGCAGAAAATAACTGTCCCCGGGATCAATTATGGTGACTTTTTTAAGCATCTGCCTTGCTATTACTTCTATATGCTTATCATTTATATCCACACCCTGAGCTTTATATACATTTTGCACTTCTTTTACCAGATATTGCTGACATTCTTTAATCCCGTTAATTCTCAAAATATCGTGAGGGTTTTTAGGTCCTTCGGTCAATTGATCGCCGGCAGAAACCTTATCCTGCCTTTTAACACTTAATTTAGCTCTGGTAGGAACCTGATAGATTTTTTCCTGTTTCCCATCTTTACTGGTAATGGTCAGCATCCTGAACCTGGAATCTATATCTTCAATTTCAACCTTACCCGATATTTCAGCTATAAATGAATGTTCCTTGGGTTTTCTTGCTTCAAACAATTCAACTACTCTAGGAAGACCGCTGGTGATATCGATACCTTCAAAAGTCTTTTCATGTTTGTGAACATGTGTTTTTCTCTTGGCGGTCAAGATTAATTTAGCGAAAACTTCTCCTTCTTCTACATTTATTTTTTTATTTATCTGCAGTATTTCACCTTTTGGAATAATTACATCTACAATATCTCCTCTTTCCATCTGCACCTGGAAAAATAGTTTATGCGGAATATGTTCTATATTTATTTCAATAACTTCTCCGGTTTCTTCTTCGGTAAAATCGGTTTTTTTAATATTCAGCTCCGATAATAATTCTTTTCTTAATATCAGCTTTCCCTTAACCGGAGATTTTATGGATCTCTGGATAACCGTACTAGCCACACCACCGGTATGAAACGTACGCATGGTCAATTGTGTACCGGGTTCTCCTATGGACTGGGCAGCTATAATTCCCACCGCTTCACCGATTTCAACCACTTTGCCTGTGGCGAGATCCCTGCCGTAACATTTCTGGCAAACTCCTGATTCTGCTTCACAGGTCATAACCGAACGTACTTTTATGCTTTCAATATTGGCATGTATAAACTTGTGCAGATGTTTTATAGTAATTTCTTCATTACTCTTTATTATATTATTTTTGCTATTGGGATTATTGACACTCTCCAGACAGGTCCTTCCTATTAAATTGGTATTGGGCTCTCCTTCCAGAGTCAGGACATATAGACTTACTCCGTTTTCAGTCTTACAGTCATTAATTCTCACCATGGTGTCCTGAGCAACGTCTACCAGCCTTCTGGTAAGATACCCTGAATCCGCAGTTCGCAGTGCAGTGTCGGCAAGCCCCTGTCTGGCACCATGAGTTGAAATAAAATATTCCAGAACTGTAAGGCCCTCCCTAAAGTTTGATTTAATAGGACTATCTATTATGTCCCCTCTGGCATTTGCCACCAGTCCCCTCATTCCAGCCAGCTGACGGAGCTGTTTTATATTTCCTCTGGCCCCGGATGTAGCCATCATGTAAACAGGATTGAATTTGTTAAAATTCTTTTCCATTGCACTGGCCACGCTTTCATTTGCCTGTGACCATGTCTGTATCAGCCTCTGGTGTCTTTCAAATTCCGTTATCAGGCCCTGCTTGTAATAATCTTCAATTTTTTCTATTTTTTTCTCTACACTGCTTATAATCTTCGCCTTTTCAGGGGGTACATCTATATCTTCTATCCCTATTGTAAGTCCGGATCTGGTGGAATATTTAAATCCTGTCTGCTTAATAGAGTCCAGCATTTCAGTAATCACATTCTGTGGAAATCTGGTTATACACTCGGATATAATAGAAATAAGCTCTTTTTTAGAAACCTCTTTATTAACAAATTTATAATCCTCAGGTAAAGTCTGGTTAAATATTATCTTTCCTACTGTTGTTTTTATTACCTTCTCGTTAATCCTGACCTTGACCGGTGTATGTAAAGATATTAAATTATAATCATAATCCAGAATAGCATCCTGGGGATTATTATAAAATTTTTCCTTCTTCCCTGGTTTTTCCCTATCGGAAGTTAAATAATATATTCCAAGGACCATATCCTGAGATGGAACCACAACAGGCTCACCGCTTGCAGGTGATAATATATTATTTACGGACAACATTAAAATTATTGATTCTGACCTTGCTTCATTTGACAGGGGCACATGAATAGCCATCTGATCACCATCAAAATCAGCATTAAACGGGGGGCAGACCATTGGATGAATTTGTATCGCCTTTCCCTCTACCAGTATGGGCATAAATGCCTGTATACCTAGCCGGTGAAGTGTAGGTGCACGGTTTAGCAGTACGGGGTGGTTTTTAATTACTTCTTCCAATATGTCCCATACTTCATCACTGGCTTTTTCTACTATTGTCTTTGCACTTTTTATATTCTGGGCAAACCCTTCATCAACCAGTTTTTTCATAACAAAAGGCTTAAATAGTTCCAGAGCAATCTTTTTGGGAAGTCCGCATTGTTCAAGTTTGAGGTTGGGGTTAACCACAATAACCGACCTTCCTGAATAATCCACTCTTTTACCCAAAAGATTCTGTCTGAACCTGCCCTGCTTGCCCTTGAGCATATCACTTAAAGATTTAAGCGGCCTGTTTCCGGCCCCCACTACTGCGCGGCCCCTCCTGCCGTTATCAAAAAGCGCATCAACAGCTTCCTGGAGCATTCTTTTTTCATTGTTAATAATTATCTCCGGGGCATCCAGTTCCAGGAGTTTTTTAAGCCTGTTATTTCTATTAATAACTCTTCTGTACAGATCATTTAAATCAGAAGTGGCAAATCTTCCGCCATCTAATTGAACCATGGGCCTTAGATCGGGGGGTATTACGGGAAGTATATCCAGAACCATATATTCGGGTCTGTTATTCGAATCTATAAATGAGGATATTATTTTCAACCTTTTAATGCTCCTGCTTTTCTTCTGACCCTTGGACTTTCTTATAGTTTCCTTAAGTTCTTCAACTTCTTTTTCGCAATTAATATTCTTCAGTAGCTCTTTTACAGCCTCTGCTCCCATTCCACCTTTAAAATACTGCCCATAAATTTCTTTCATTTTTTTAAATAAGGCTTCATCAGAGACCAGCATTTTTTCTTCCAGATTAAAGAAAAAAGTATCGGCTCTTTTTATCAGATCAACTTCTTCCTTATATATTTCCTCTTCTTCTTCCATGAGCATTTCTGTTTCTTTTATAACTCTCTCCTTTTTTACCTCCGGATCCAGTGCGGGTGCCCTATCATTCTCGGTGCTATTTTCTGTATCGGTCTTTACTTCTTTGTTGGCTCCATCATCTGCCTTAGGGATCTCTGCCGGATTTTCTTCACTGCCTATTTCTTCGTTATCACTTAAAATATCTTCCCTATTTGCTTTAATTTCCTCCATTCTCAACTGATGCAGTTCCTTCGCTTTGTCCAGAGCTTTCTGGTGTAAATTATTAATTTCATCTTTTTCAGCATCTATCTTTTCTCTGTTAATGTTGTTTATAATATAAGAATCAAAATAAAGAACTTTCTCCAGATCCTTGGGACTTATATCCAGAACATATCCCATTCGGCTTGGAACTCCCTTAAAAAACCATATATGAGATACAGGGGATGCCAGTTCAATATGCCCCATCCTCTCTCTTCTTACGTTGGATCTGGTTACTTCAACTCCACACCGCTCGCAGATTATTCCTTTAAATCTCACTCTTTTATATTTTCCGCAATAACACTCCCAATCTTTGGTAGGACCAAAAATTCTCTCACAGAACAACCCGTCTTTCTCAGGTTTCAATGTCCTGTAATTTATGGTCTCAGGTTTTTTAACTTCACCATTTGACCATGACCTGATTTTTTCTGATGAAGCAAGACCTATTTTTAAAGCATCAAAATTATTTACGTCTATATTTACAACCATATAAAAAATCCCTCCGAATCAATTAAATTAATTTCAAGCAATATTGCTCATTTCTTAACCTTGTCCTTCTTGCCTTTGGATACTTTTTTACTTTTCTCTGCTTTGGCTTCTCTGGGTTTCTTCCTGGCTTTCACTTTTCCTTTATCTTTATCTTCTGTCTTTGTTTTCTTATCCTTCTCTTTTTTTAGAATTTTCTCTTCCTGAAGATTGATTCCTAAATCTTCTACGGTTTTCATAATCTCATCTTCAGGCCTGGGTACTTCTACCTCTTTCCCCTCTTCCGATAACACTTCCACGTCAAGGCCCAGGCTCTGCATTTCCTTTATCAGCACCTTAAAAGATTCCGGAATACCCGGTTTTTCTATATTGTCCCCTTTTACAATAGCTTCGTAAGTCTTCACTCTTCCTGTTACATCATCCGATTTGATGGTAAGCATTTCTTGAAGGGCGTAGGCGGCGCCATAAGCCTCCAGTGCCCATACCTCCATCTCTCCGAATCTTTGACCTCCAAACTGTGCCTTACCTCCAAGCGGCTGCTGTGTCACCAGTGAATAGGGACCGGTGGACCTCGCATGTATTTTATCATCTACCAGATGAAGTAATTTCATTACATACACATAGCCTATGGTTATATTATCAGATATTTTTTCTCCGCTTCTACCGTCATATAAAGCAGTTTTTCCACTTTCCGGGAGATTGGTTGCCTTCAGTAATCTTTTTATATCTCCTTCTTTAACTCCCTCGAAAATAGGTGTTGCAACATAAATAGGGCCATTTCCTGCTGTACCTATCTTTTTATCATTCCATCCTTTATAAGCCGCCCAGCCCAGATGGGCTTCCAGTACCTGACCCACATTCATCCTTGAGGGAACTCCCAGGGGATTAAATATTATGTCTATGGGCTCCCCGTCGCTGGTATACGGCATATCTTCTTCGGGAAGAATTACAGATATAACTCCTTTATTTCCATGCCTTCCCGCTAGTTTGTCTCCAATAGAAATTTTTCTTTTTTCTGCAATGAATACTCTTACCAGTTCGTTTACCCCCGGCGGAAGATCGTGCCCCTTTTTTCTGGAAAATAACTGCACATCAACAACCTTACCACCCTCACCATGAGGCACCTTAAGAGAACTTTCCCTAACTTCCCTGGCTTTTTCACCAAAAATTGCCCTCAGCAATTTTTCTTCTGCAGTAAGCTCTGTTTCACCTTTTGGAGTAATTTTTCCCACCAGAATGTCTCCCGGGCTCACTTCGGCTCCGATTCTTATAATTCCTTGTTCATCCAGATTCTTTAGGGCTTCTTCTCCTATGCTCGGAATGTCCCTGGTTATTTCTTCTGCTCCCAGCTTTGTAGTTCTGGCTTCTACTTCATGTTTTGAAATATGGATAGAGGATAAAATATCTTCCTTTACTAATCTCTCAGAAATAATAATTGCATCCTCGTAGTTATATCCTTCCCAGGACATAAAGGCCACTCTTAAATTTTTACCAAGAGCCAGTTCTCCCAGACTGGTGGCAGGTCCGTCTGCAATTACCTGGTCCTTTTTGACTTTTTCACCTTCTTTTACAATTGGCCTCTGATTTATACAGGTTCCCTGGTTCGATCTTCTGAATTTATATAGAGAATGAACATAATCTTTTTCCTTTTTATAATTTATCTTGATGTAATCAGCACATACTTCTTCTACTATACCGTCGTCCCTGGCAAGAATTAAAACACCGCTGTCTTTTGAAACCTCTCCTTCCGTTCCCGTTCCTATCAGAGGCGGTTCAGGATCTATCAGCGGTACTGCCTGGCGCTGCATGTTGGAACCCATAAGCGCCCTATTGGCATCATCATGTTCCAGAAACGGTATAAGTGACGCAGCAGCGCTAAAAATTTGTCTAGGCGAAACATCCATATAATCCAGCATTTTAGGTTCGACGTTTAATATTTCATCACCCGAACGGGCCATTACCTTATCTTCTGTAAATTTTCCGTCTTTTCTGATTTTTGTGGTCACCTGGGCAATTATATAATTCTCTT
This sequence comes from uncultured Actinomycetota bacterium, assembly GCA_964494385.1. Taxonomy (GTDB): domain Bacteria; phylum Actinomycetota; class Humimicrobiia; order Humimicrobiales; family Humimicrobiaceae; genus CAZBSE01. The sequence goes on from CAZBSE010000008.1 coordinate 54,074, forward strand.
CGTCATCTGCTGACAAATATTCCAGTTTATTGGTTAATTTGCCATTAATAACTTTTATATAAGGTGTCTCTATAAATCCATACTCATTCAATCTTGCATAAGTTGCAAGTGAGCCAATCAATCCAATATTGGGACCTTCAGGAGTCTCTATGGGACACATTCTCCCATAATGAGACGGATGGACGTCCCTTACCTCAAATCCCGCCCTTTCCCTGCTTAACCCACCGGGACCAAGAGCACTTAATCTCCTTTTATGGGTAATCTCAGCCAGAGGGTTGGTCTGATCCAGAAACTGTGAAAGCTGACCACTGCCAAAAAATTCCTTTAGGCTTGCAACTAAAGGCCTGATATTAATTAAAGATTTTGGGGTTATTATGTCAACATCCTGAGTGGTCATTCTTTCCTTTACCACTCTTTCCATTCTTGAAAGACCAATTCTTACCTGATTCTGTATAAGCTCCCCGATATTTCTGACCCGTCTGTTGCCAAAATGATCGATATCATCTACCTCTCCTATATCATTCATCAGCTGAACCAGATACTTAACTATCAGGAATATATCTTTGCAGTTCAGAATATATTTTTCATTTGCATCTATACCGATCTTGGCATTAATGGTATTAATCCTGTCTAAAATCTTTTTATCGGTTTCTTCCATCAGCTTTTGATTCATTTTATATCTCCCTACTTTCCCGAAATCATATCTTTTGGGATTGAAAAATAAGGAGCTTAACAGATTTCTGGAACTCTCCACTGTCGGCGGTTCGCCGGGTCTTAATTTTTTATATATTTCTATTAATGCTTCTTCCTCGGTTTCTGTAAAATCTTTCTCCAGAGTGCTTTTAATGCAGCCTTTTTTATCATACTGCCCGAAAATATTTAGTAGTTCCTCATTATTCCCAAAACCTACGGATTTTAAGAAAACAGTAAGTAAAAACTTTCTTCTTCTATCTATTCTCACATATGCAATGTTCTTTTTATCGGTTTCAATCTCAATCCATGAGCCTCTTGTTGGTATTACCTTGCACATAAATATATCTGTTTCGGTTTTTTTATCTATATCAGTATCAAAATATACTCCCGGGGAGCGAACTAACTGTGATACTACTACTCTCTCTGTTCCATTGATAATAAAGGTTCCTTTTTCTGTCATTATGGGAAAATCTCCCATAAATACTTCCTGCTCTTTTATCTCACCAGTTTCTTTATTTATAAATCTGGAAAGTACTTTCAGGGGGGCGGTATAAGACATGTCCTGCATTTTACATTCATCAGGAGTTGAATTTTCATCATCAAAGCTATAGTTTATAAATTCAAGCGACATGTTACCTGTAAAGTCCTCTATTGGTGAGATGTCCTTTAAAGCTTCCAGAAGTCCTTCCTCTGCAAACCATTGAAAGGATTTTATCTGTATATCCAGAAGGTGGGGCGTATCCATTACTTTAGGAATTTTGCTAAAGCTATACCTCTGGATTTTTTTGGGTTTTTGCATTAATTTATTCTCCTCTTTATAATATCTTAAGTTTAATAAAGCAGTAAAAAATGATAAGTTTTAGTTAAAATAATTACGTTTTAAAACTGCATATAGTACTATTGGTAATTATTTTCAGGAAAAACTGACAAACTAACAGTTTATCAAATATAAACTTACTGTCAACTATTTTTTAAATATATCTTAAATCAATATAGCTTTAAAAAAGACCGGTAAAGAAACTTATAGGCAGTAAATAAATGCGTAAATCATTATCAGACTTCCTTTACTGCCTACTAGCTTAAAATTTTTTTACTAATTTCACCAATTTTATTTTATTTCTACTTCAGCTCCGGCTTCATCCAATTGCTTCTTTATATTCTCAGCTTCCTCTTTTGTAATTTTCTCCTTGACAACATTCGGCGCCTTATCAACCAATTCTTTTGCTTCTTTCAAACCAAGGCTGGTAATAGACCTTACTACTTTTATAACCTGTATTTTTTTAGCTCCGGCTGATTTTAACAGAATATCAAATTCTGTTTTTTCTTCAGCGGGTACCCCTCCCTGAGATGAAACTGTCCCGCCGGCAGCAGGAGCAGCAATCGACATTGCCTGTGCGCTGACTTCAAATTTTTCTTCAAGAGCTTTTACAAGTTCGGAAAGTTCAAGTACGGTCATGTTTTCGATCGTGTTTAAAAGCTCATTTATTACTTTACTTTTAATCACCATTTTTTCTTTCTTTTTTTCTTTAACTTTAATTGTTTCTTTTTTCACTTCACCCGTTTTTATTTCTTCTGCCGCCTTTTCTTCTTTTTTTACTTCGGCAGCCTTTAGCTCTTCCTTGCTTTTGTCTTCTTTTACTTCTTCTACTGCCGCAGGCTCACTCTTGCTTTCATCTTCTTTTACTTCTGCCTCATCGCCTTCTTTTTTTACTTCGGCAACTTCTGGCTCTTCCTTGCTTTTGTCTTCCTTTTCTTCTTCTACTGCCGCAGGCTCACTCTTGCTTTCATCTTCTTTTTCTTTTAATTTATCACTTTCTTCTTTTATCTCAGCCATTATTCCTCCTTTAATTAATATTCTTATCTTTTTTTTCTCTAACAGCATTCAGTATGTATACTAAATCTCTGTTAAGGGCATTTAAAACACCTACCAGCTTGATTATTGGAGATTTAATCGATACAGCCAGATTTGTAAGCAGTACTTCTCTTCCGGGCAGGCTGGCAAATTTCTTTATTTCTCCAGAATTTAAAAGCTTATTCTCAAGTATTCCCGCTTTTACCTTCAGTGTATCCAGATCTTTCGAAAAATTTTCTATTACTTTTGCTGCCGAAGCCATATCCCCGCTGCTTACAACAATGCTGGTCGGCCCTTTCAGTATTTCTTCCAGGTCAATTTCCTTAAAAACATTCTTAGCCGCGATAAGAGCAAGAGTATTTTTTATTATTTTAAGATAAGAATTTACCTCTACCAGTCTGTCTCTTACCTTTACGGCATCTTCAGCTTTAAGACGGCTATGATCAGTAAAAATAAGACCATTGCTGTCTCTGAATATTCCCTTAAGCTCCTCTACTTCATTTATTTTTTCTTGTTTGGCCACATTATCCTCCTGACCATATTCTAAAGATAAATATATAAAACAAAATCGACCCCTGTTTTATAAAGGCCGATTTAATTAGTTCTAAATCAACCTCGGTAGGAAATTAAGTTACCGGTTACCCTTGTAACTCCTACTGTCTGGGGTTGTAATTATATTATATAATTTTATATTAATTCATTCTAATTTCTTTATGCTACTTCTTCTATTTCCATACTTTTATTCGGATCAATTTTCACACTGGGGCTCATAGTCGCTGAAATATAAATGCTTTTTATGTACTTGCCCTTAGCCGAAGCAGGCTTTGATTTTGTAACTGCATCTACCAGTGCTGCGTAGTTTTCAAGTAATTCTTTCAAACCAAAGGATACTCTTCCTATGCCGCAGTGTATTACTCCGTTTTTATCGGTTCTGTATTCCAGTCTTCCTCTTTTTGAATCCTCCACTGCTTTTTTTAATTCAAAAGTAACTGTGCCGGATTTAGGATTGGGCATTAATTTACGGGGACCCAGGATTTTAGCAATTTTACTTATATTTTTCATCATATCGGGTGTGGCGATACATACTTCAAAATCCAGCCATCCTTTACTGATCTTTTCTATAAAATCCTCGCCTCCTATGTAGTCCGCTCCTGCTTTTTTTGCTTCATCAGCTTTCTCTCCCTGGGCAAAAACAAGTACCCTTGGAACTTTTCCCGTTCCATGGGGTAGGATTATGGTTCCCCTTACTATCTGATCTGCTTTCCTTGGATCAATGCCTAAATTCATACTGATATCCACAGACTCGTCAAAACCGGCATAATGGTTTTGTTTAACCCAGCTTATTGCTTCTTCCGGTCCTACCAATTTATTTTTATCCAGATTCTCTGACTTTGATATATATTTTTTCCCTCTCTTCAAAGCTTTCCACCTCTTGCCCTGCACTTTATATAAAATATTCAACCTCTTCTGCCGCGAGACTACTCTAGGACCCTACTTTAACTCCCATATTTTTAGCTGTTCCTTCTATTATTTTAACGGCATGTTCAAGATCTCTGGCATTTAAATCTTTTAATTTGATTTTTGCAATCTCTTCTAATTGTTTCTTTGAAATCTCTCCTACTTTTTCTCTATTAGGCTCACCTGAACCCTTTTCCAGGTTTATGGCTTTCTTAATAAGAACCGCAGCAGGCGGGGTTTTGGTTATAAAGCTGAAACTCCTATCCCTATATACAGTCAAAATCACGGGAATGATCATTCCCTGCTCTTTTGCCGTTCTTTCATTAAAGGCTTTGCAGAATTCCATTATATTTACCCCGTGCTGCCCCAGAGCAGGGCCTACGGGAGGAGCAGGATTTGCCTGCCCCGCCGGAATCTGCAATTTAACCTGTGCCGTAATTTCTTTAGCCATAAATAATTACCTCTAACCAAACAAAATCGTATTATACATATTTGCAGAAATATTTCAATTTTTTTCTATATTTTAGAGACCTGATTAAAATTAAGTTCAACCGGTGTCTGCCTTCCAAATATAGAAACCAGTACCTTCAGTTTACCCTGATCCAGATTTATCTCATTTATGGTACCGTCAAAATTCGCGAATGGTCCCGTTGTGACTTTTACGGGCTGCCCTACTTCAAAATCAGTTTTTGGTTTGGGCTTTTCGGTATCCTGCCTTTTCATAATTCTTTTAATCTCATTATCCGATAAGGGGATCGGTTTATCCTCTCTCCCCACAAAGCCAGTGACCCCGGGGGTATTTCTTACAACATACCAGGAATCGTCATCCAGATGCATTTTAACCAGCAGGTAGCCGGGAAGAACTCTTTTAGATGAAATCTCTTTCTTTCCGCTTTTGATTTCAACAACGTCTTCTTTGGGTATATATATTTCAAAAATCTTATTGCCCATGTTCATAGATTCTATTCTATGTTCCAGGTTAGTTTTAATCTTGTTTTCATACCCCGCATATGAATTTATTACATACCATCTAGGTCTCATTTAAATCACCAAACCATTAAATTTCTGCTATAAGATCTAATAATTGTATAAAACCAAAGTCAAAAGCTCCCAGAATAACAGCAAAAATAATAATAGTGATTATAACTACAATAGTATAAGTCAAAAGTGCTTTCCTGGTAGGCCAAGTAACCCTTTTCAATTCATGCACCACATCCTTGAAGAATTTAGCAACCCTAAAAGGTATTTTTTTTATGAACTGCTTCCAATTTATCTTTTTCTTTTGCTGCGATGGCGGCTTCCTGTCCTGCATCTGCCTTTCCAGCATTGCTTTTTTTCTAAATTTTCTTGAAACTTTCCTTTTGGCCATTATAAGATTATCCTCTCTTGATTGCTGGCAGGGCTGGAGGGACTCGAACCCCCAACACCCGGTTTTGGAGACCGGTGCTCTACCAATTGGAGCTACAGCCCTATTTGGTCTCCTTATGAATAGTATGTTTCTTGCACCATTTACAATATTTCTTCAATTCAAGTCTGTCAGGTGTGTTTTTTTTATTTTTTTCGGTACTATAATTCCTTCTCTTACATTCGGTACATTCAAAAATAGTTATTTGCCTCAAGTCTTCTCACCAGTTATTATTTTTATTAATAGAAGGCGCAGGCTAATAAATTAGCACTATATTTATTCGATGTCAATAATAATATCTCTCCTGTCATCTAAAAAATAAAGTGCTTTTATTTCATCTGCTAAATTATCCCGGTAACAATACTTCGATATTTATTATATCATCAACTTCTTTCCAATTAAAAATAAGTCGCCGTCTTTAATTTTATAATGTTTAACGGTAATTTTATTTCTTGTTTAAGAATTATTTGAGCCATTGGAAAATAACTAAGAAACAAGTTCAAAGCAGCACAATAATTTCCTTTAACCTGAGATATTTGTTAGGAACTTCTTATATTCAAATCCATCCGGTCAATAAATAATTTTTATGCCGCATTATCGAAAAGTTTTACTTTTGGCTTGCAGTTAAGAATTACTTTAAATTGCTTATTCCCTACTCCAATATCTTGGTAACACTGCCTGCGCCTATGGTCCTTCCGC
>CAZBSE010000009.1:0-19755 GCA_964494385.1 uncultured Actinomycetota bacterium
ACTGTTTCGCGATCGGTGATTGATCCCAGAATGATATCAGCTCCTTTTTTTATTAGATCATCATAAAAGAGCCCCTTTTGATTATCCAGTACCGTAATATTGTGTCCTTTATCTATTAAATATTCTACCAGACGGCTGCCGGTAAACCCGGTTCCGCCGGTTACCAGTAATTTCAATTTCTTTCCTTTCATTTCATATTTAGGAAAATATATTTCCTATAATAATTCACCTGGCCAGGTTTTTTAACTTCAAAATTTTCCACAGGTACTATTTTTCGATATTTTATATCATTTGAGATTATTAGGAAAGGTTTTTACCGGAAAATCTCTTTCTTTCTCCATAGTTACTGACCTGATTTATGTTTTAAAGCAGTGCTGGATGCCTGCCGGCGTATGGATTAATATTCATGGAAAAGTAGGGACATCTTCCCATCTTTATTTTTATAATTAATAAAAAGATTTTTTTTGTGTATAATTAGTAAGAAATTTTTATGGGCAGCTATAATTAAAAATAATTAAGTCAACAGTTAAGGAACAATGAATATAGCAATCACCGGAGGGGCTGGATTTATCGGCTCGCATCTCTGTGAAAAATTAATAGATTCAGGCCACCGGGTAATTTGTATTGATAATTTTGATGATTTTTATGATCCTTCCATAAAGGAGAACAATCTTTCAAAAATGATTGGCAGCAGCCATTTTAAGCTTTATCGCTCGGATATCTGCAGCATCGATCGTATGGAAGAAATCTTTTCGGAGAACAATATTGATTTGATAATCCATATGGCAGCAAAAGCAGGCGTGAGATCATCAATAAAAAATCCATTATTATATGAGAGGGTGAATATCCTTGGTACTGCAAATCTACTGGAATGCTGCAGGAAATATAAAATTTCAAAATTTATTTTCGCCTCTTCGTCATCGGTTTACGGAGGTAATAAGAAAGTACCTTTTTCGGAAAAAGATAGTGTCGATCACCCTATATCCCCTTATGCTGCCACTAAAAAATCAGGTGAGCTTATATGCTACACATATCATAGCTTATATGATATGTCAGTTTATTGTTTCAGGTTCTTTACGGTTTATGGCCCGCGCCAGAGGCCGGAAATGGCCATACATAAATTCATACGGAAAATACTGGAGGGAGAAAATATAGAAATATATGGTAACGGATCTTCTTCCCGGGATTATACCTATATTGATGATATAATTTCCGGTATTTTAAGCAGCCTGGATAGGATTAAAAATTTTGAAGTGATAAATCTGGGAAATTCAAATACGGTAAAGTTAATAGACCTGATAAAAATGATCGAATCTGTTACGGGTAGAAAGGCACATTTAAAGTTCACCAAAAACCAGCCCGGCGATGTATTTATGACTTATGCGGATATTAGAAAAGCAAAAAAAATGTTAGAATATCTTCCTAAAACTAATATTAAAGAAGGTCTGGTAAAATTTATAAAGTGGTATATGGAGAAGAAAAAAGAAGGCTTGCTTGATGGGCAATAATTTTAAGAAAAAAGGACCCGTGATAGACCTGTCCGTAGTGGTACCCATTTATAATGAAAGGGAAAGCATAGGAAAGCTTTATGAAAAGCTGGAAAAGATTCTTCCCGGGTTGAATCTTAAATATGAAGTCCTGCTTATAGACGACGGCAGCATGGATGATACTTACAGCCAGCTTCTGAAAATACACCGGAAGAACAAATTATTTAAAATTATCAGATTCAGAAAGAATTTCGGGCAGACAGCTGCCATGAATGCCGGTTTTGATTATGCCAACGGCAAAGTAATAATTACCCTGGATGCTGATCTGCAGAACGATCCCCGGGATATTCCGGTTCTTCTGGGAAAATTAAATGAAGGGTATGATATTGTGAGCGGCTGGCGCAAAAACAGAAAAGATAAAGCCATTAGAAGGTTTCCTTCAACTGTTGCAAATAAAATAATATCAAAACTTACAGGCGTCCATCTGCATGATTACGGGTGCACCCTGAAAGCTTACAGGAAAGAAGTGATAGATAATATTAATCTGTACGGGGAAATGCACCGCTACATCCCCGCTATTGCCAGTTGGATGGGAGTAAGGGTAGCGGAGGTTCCGGTCATACATCATGGCAGAAAGTATGGAAAATCAAAATATGGTATTTCCAGGACGATAAAAGTAATTCTGGATATAATTACGCTTAAGTTTCTTCTGAGTTATTCCCAGAGCCCTATACAGGTATTTGGACTGCTGGGCTTATTTTCTGCTGCTGCCGGGGTTTTTATAACTGCTTATTTAATTGTAATGAGAATATTTTTTAATCAATCTCTTTCTAACAGACCGCTATTTATCCTTTCAATATTTATGGTTTTTATCGGGGTCCAACTTATTACCATGGGGCTGCTGGCTGAAGTGCTTATGCGTGTGTATCACGAAGTTCAGAATAAGTCTATCTATGTAATAAGGGATATTATTTTATAACCGATATAATGAAAATAATAAAAACATTGAGCCATTTATTTAACCTGGCCAAAATTTACGGCAGTTACAGATCAAAGTCAATCAGCTGTAATTACTTTCCGGCTAGAATCTGGATAGAGCTTTCGAGCAGATGTAATTTAAAATGCCGTTTTTGCGTAAATAAAAGTCTTCCGTCCTGCAAGAAGGGGGATATGAGTTTTAATCTATATAAAAAAATCATTGACCAGATTTACGGCAAGGTTTACGATGTAAATTTATTTCACAGGGGAGAGCCGCTGTTAAATAAAAAGGCAGTCTCCATGATTGCTTATGCTGTCAGCAAGCAGATTAAAACCAGGATTCATACCAATGCAACTCTGCTGAACAGGGAGTTGAGCAAAAAGATAATACTGGCAGGACTGGATTTGATTTCATTTTCCTTTGACGGCTATACAAAAAAAATATATGAAAAAAACAGGCAGGGAGCTAAATTTGAACAGACTCTGGCCAATATAATTGATTTCCTTAAAATGAAAAAACAGCTGAATTCAAAAAAACCGTACACTATAGTTCAGGTTATTCAGGATAAGGAAGGGCTGTCTCCAGGTGAGATATCCGGGCAGAAGGCGATTTTTTTACAAAATTTTAAAAATCTTCCCTTAAATAAATTAGTTTCAAGAGCCGCCCATAACTGGGGCGGGCTGCTTGAAATAAAAGGATCCGGCAGCAGTAGAGTCAGGGATAGTAAAGTAGTTTCCTGTACCTTCCCCTGGTATTCACTGACTATTTTTTATGATGGAAAAATATTTTTATGTCCCCAGGATTTTAAGGGTAAAATTTGCATTGGAAACTTAAATAAAGATAATATAGAAGAAGTCTTTAACGGAGAAAAAATTAAAGAAAAAAGAAAAAAATTCAAGGAAGGCATAATTGAGGAAAATACTCCCTGCGGCAGATGTGATAGAATCAGGAGAAAAACGTTTATGGGTGTCCCCGTTGAATATCTGGGAATTTTTATGAAGGAAAATTTAAGAAATTAAGGGAAAACTTAAATGATAGCATTGATTGCGTGAAGAAATGGCTCTGCAGGGATAAACTGATTAAAGTTCTATCCGTCTTGGTAGAATATATTTTTTAATTTTTTAATTGAGTATTAGAAAGGAAGTTGATTAAAATAGAAAGATATGAGGATAAAATACAAAAGGAACTTTTCGCTAAAGATAAATCAAAAATTGCCAAATATATTAATTTATTTATAGGAAAAAAAGGTTTTTTAAATTTATTAAAGTACGAAATAATAACCATATTATTTCAGGATATGCCCGGAGCACTGGGTATTTTTTTTAGAAATTTATTCTTTCCCCGATTGTTTAAAAAGGTAGGGAAAGGAGTTAATTTTGGGAAATCCATAACCCTGCGGCATCCCTACAAGATATCTGTCGGAGATAATGTGGTAATAGATGACTACTGCGTTCTGGATGCCAAGGGGCTGGACAATAACGGTATTTGCATAAAGGAAAATATTTTTATTGGGCGGGGCAGCATATTAAGCTGCAAAAATGGTGATATAGCCCTGGAGAAGAATGTAGTTATAGGATTTAATAGTGAAATATTTTCGGGAAGCAAGGTATTTATAGGCGAGAATACATTAATTTCCGCTTATGTTTATATTATTGGCGGAGGACATGATTATTCCAGGGTAGATATTCCTATCCTGGAACAGGAAAAACCCTCGCATGGTATTAAGATAGAGAGAAATTGCTGGATAGGTGCAGGTGCCAAGGTTTTTGATAATGTGACCATAGGGGAAGATACTATTATTGGTGCAGGAGCCGTAGTTTCCAAAAATATCCCTGCTTTCTCCATAGCTGCAGGAATACCTGCCAGAGTTGCCAAATCCAGAAAGTGACCGAATAATTATATATAAGAAATGAAAAATAAAATAATCTCCTTTTACAGGAAAAATAAAAAAATAATACTTCTTATAATAAGAATCGTAGTTAGTATTTCTCTCATTGCCTATTTAATAAAGACACAATTAAAGGATTTATCCGGTATAATTAAAATTTTAAAATCATCTAATAAAATTTTACTGCTGCTTTCACTCTCAACTCATGTTTTTGGTACCTGGATAACTGCTTTCAGGTGGAAGACCCTTTTAAATACCCAGAACGTCAGGCTGGGTATCGGTACGCTGAGTATAACCGTTCTTATAGGCCAGTTTTTTAACAATATCCTGCCTACCAGTATAGGGGGAGATGTATTCAGGACTTATGATGCTTCAAAAAAGGCCGGGATTCCTATGGGAACATCAGCTTCAATAATTCTGGTAGAGAGATTTTCCGGGGTAGTCAGTGCTGCTGTTTATGCTGTCGCTGCTTTATTTTTAGGATTTACTGCAATTGGTAACCAGCCGGTGATAATTCCTATTATTATATTTTTTATCGTAACTATAATCATAGCTTTTTTGATTATTAATCCTTCCGTATTCAAATTGGGTAGAATTTTCAATAGATTCAGGCTTATGCGTAAACTGAGGGAAAAATTATCCAATGTTTACAATACTCTGACAAGCTTTAAAAAATACAAATTAGTGCTTATAAGAGTATTAATCTACAGTTTCCTTCTGCAGTTTTCAGTTATACTTAACTACTATCTGGCGGCCAGGGCTCTTGGAATAAACCTGACTTTAACTGCTTTTATATTTATCGTACCGGTGGTGGCAATCATAGCTATGATTCCTATTTCTATCGGAGGTATAGGATTAAGAGAAAGCTCCATAGTTTTTATCATGGTTGCTCTGGGAGTGGCCAATGACAAAGCTGCTTTGTGTTCGCTGCTGATATTATTTATGTTGGTTCTTGTAGGAATAGTGGGAGGGATTATTTATGTTATAAGACCCTATTTCGAAAGAAGGCTTAAAAGAACGGTGCAGGATGATAATTAAAAATTCAGCATATCAAATACTTTCTGGAAAAAATCTCCCAGATGCTCATTATAAAAGCTGAAATTTGTAGTTTCAAAAAATATGATTAATGCCACTACAAAAATAATGGTGAAGAATAAATAATATAAAACTTTTATAAACCAAACTCTTTTCATCGTACCCATATTATACTACTTATTTTCTTTGACCTACATTATCCAGGTATTGAGTTACCTGATTGAATACCGTCTGGGCCACAACCGCGGATCCGTCAGGTGTGTAATGTACTCCATCATTATATAAATAGCGGCCCGGATTCTGCGAAAGGGGAGTTAGGACATCTATAACCGGCAGGGAGTATTTTGCCGCAATTTTTAAAATTTCATTATTATACATAGGATAACTATCTTTGCCGGGATAATAAAGAGGTCCGATCAGATTTAGAAATACCGTTGCGCCAAGATTTCTTGATTTTATTACTATCCCTTCAAGATGGACGCTAAAGTTGGACAAACTTGCTCCCGCATCATTGGTGCCGTATGCAACTATTATTATCTGAGGATTATGTACGGCTACGGTACTGTCAAATCTTGCAAAGCCCATATAGGCCATTTCCCCGTTTACTCCGCTGGCAACGGTATTATAGTCAGCATAGGGATAGGTTGATTCTAAAAGCTGATCAAATCTTTGAACCCAGTCTGATCTGGCAATTAAGGAATCTCCCATAGCCACTATGTTCATATATATGTGTTTTCTTACACCGAGGCTGGCTTGTTCTAATTCGGTTTCTAAACCACCACTCTCTATTTTAAAATCAGTGGTTATGTTCCCTCCGGTATAGAACAGTTCATCATTAACACGTATCTGCAGATTAATTTCTTTGGACTCATTTACTCCGAGACCGTTTAAATCCCAGATAAGTCCTCTGATCTCGTCGCTCCAGCGGATACCTTCCGGGGTGCCTGACTGGCTGACATAAGTGGCTCCTGCAGGTGTGGGGAATATAAGCCTGTAGCTGTCGGATTCTTTTTCCCCTGAGTTGGTGATAATCATTTTTACATTTATAATTTCGCCGGCCCACAGATACTCTCCATTGGCATCGGTTAGGAAAATTTGCGACTCTGAAAAATCCGGTAGAAGCATAACCGGATCACTTATAGATTTTTCAGATTCAATACCCTGATCACAGGTAAGAGTACCGCTGTTTTCAATCAAGTCTCCATCGCTCAAATCATAATTAATGGTAACTTTAAACTTGTAGGTACGGGTTTCATCTGCTGGGAAATTACCCGTATTCCAGGTTACAGTATGATTGCTGTAATTGCCCGAATTATTAATTGATCCTTCCACTATGGAAATATTTTTTGAAAGGGTGCTCTCAATTTTAACTCCTGTTGCGTCCATGTTACCGCTGTTTTTTACGGTTATGGTATATTCTATGCTATCTCCCATATGTAAATTTCCGCCATTTTCATCGATTGCTTTTATATCGAAATTATTAAAATTCGGGCTGCTTTGGACGATATGATTCAGGTCGGAAATAATAGGCTGACTGTATTTTTTATCCTTTATTATGTAATTGAATACTACATCATCAAGGATTATACTTGTGTCATTGTCCAGGGGTTCGTCGATGGATACGATAAAATTTGCCTTTCCGGACTGATTTCTCCCGATATTATCAAGATAAAGAACAACCGTATTGCCGCCATCTTCTATCGTACTTTCAGTATCTGAAGAGACAAAGGATGTATTTGCAGGTATGGTTAATTTTATTTCCAATTTATCCACATTTTTATTGCCGCCATTTTTGTAATTAATAAAATATGATATTTCACCGCCCGGATTAACGTAGTCGGCTGTATCCGAGGAAATATAATTGTAGGAGGGATCAGGGAAATTCGGTTTGATGTAAATAAAAAGGTAAAAGCATACCGTAATCACCAGAGCAGTCATAACTACTGCCGATATTATGATTGCATACATCCATTTACGGCTTTTTACTACAGCAAGGCTTTTTGACTCGTTGATTGTTTTTGCTGTTTTCTTTAATGTTTTTTTAAATTTATTAAGAGGCTCTTTCATAACCATGTCAATTTTTATAAATATTTAATATTCTTAAAATACTGTTTTAAATCATTTTACCATTTTTACTGCTCTAATTTTAATTTCTTAATGTCTGATGTTTTTCTCATTAAAATAATCCCGGCTAACTCTATCATTTTTAAATCAGGCTTTTCCAATCTTATAAACAATCTAAAAATTAAATAAAATATTATCAGAATACTGAAAACAAAAAAAAAGTCAAGATGGAGGTCGAATTCAAAAAAGATTTGCTTTTTATTATCTTATCTCTATTTTCACATCATCGCTTTCAATATATACATCATTGGTGGTAATCCTGAATTTTATAACCGGTTCTCCGGGACTCAATGCCCTCAACTTCACTTTCAAATCAATCTCACCTTTACCCTTGATTTCATACAGATCGCTAACCCACATGTATATTCCCTGGCTCAATCCGGGTGCCTGATCTATATAGCCGCCAGATCCGACACCGATAAATTCTATACTGTCGGGAAGTTCGAGTTCCATGGAGCTTATATGAATATTTTGATCATCATTGTTTTTAATGATATAAGTCAGATTAAATTCTTCACCGGTTTCTTTTATGGAACGGTCAATCACATTTTCAATTAAAATGCCAAAAAGCTTCAGGTAGCCGGCATAGCTTTGCGGTGGAATATAGCTGTTAAACTCTACCCTTTTTATTTCGTTAAGATCAATGGTCCTGACATCCTCTATACCGCCCCAATATCTTACCGCACCTCTGTAGCCTGCTTCAGGGATCAGGGGCCATTTGTCAGGCGAATTATTATCATAAGGCCAGGCAAAGAATAATACCTGGTTTCCAAGATGGGATTCTATATCATTTTTGGATTGGGTAAGTTCGTACATAAATACTTCATCTGAAGCCAGGCCCAGTCTGGTATGATTGACCGAGTGCGACTGAAACTCACAACCGTAGTTGCTCATTTCGATAATCTCCGGCCAGATAAGTATAGGTCTTGTCACATTAGTTCTGGGATTAAAAGATGTATTCATCTTTCTGTCAGCATCAGAATTCCCAATTGCGCCGGTGACCAGAAAAATAGTCATTTTATAATTATACTTTTTAAGTATTGGCAGAGCGTTGGTATAAATGTCCTGGTATCCGTCATCAGAAGTTATTATAATTGGTTTTTCCGGCAGTGCCTTTCCAAAATCCAGGTGATTCAAAAGGTCGGTAAAAGTAATGGTCTCAAAGCCGAAATCTTTAAGGGTACTGCAAAGAGAATCGAAATAACTGGTATACAGTTCAATAGGCAGCTCTATTTCATCTTCTACGGCATGAAATCCTATAATAGGGATATAATGTCTTTCAAACGGCCTGACCCCATAGATTAACATATTTTGCTGCGGAAGCGTAAACGATTCAGTTTCATCAGAAGATATCTGTAACTTGCACCAGGCAGTGATGTCTGACACAATGCCTTCCTTAACTTTCATATCGGTACTTAATATTTCTTTCTCACCGGTGCCAAGAGACCGGATATGCCAGCTGTCGGTACCGGCGGCCGTGAAATAATCCGATAGTATCAGCTTTACTTCTATATTCTTTGCTTCTGTTTCTCCATTATTGGCAACGCACACTTTTACTGTGATGCTTTCACCCGGATATGCATCTCCGCCGTTTGAATCAATTAACTCCAGGGTGGAATCGGAAAGTGGTGTATTTAGTTCTTCTGTGATGTCCTTTCGGTTTTGAGCAGAATCATTTCCCAAGCAGCATACTGTAAGGACCGCTGTTATAAGGGCGCATATGAAAAGCACTGCTAATTTAGAATGTTTTTTTATTTTTATTTGAAATTCTCTTTCTTATCACTTGGCATTAAAAAATATAAATCTGATACTTTATCCGGATTTGTTCAGTTATTCTGTTCTGATAGAAATTTTAAATATATAACTAAATAATAGCAAGGCAATTAAAAATCCGGGGTGTTTGCTTTTTTATATTTAATATCTATGGCTACTAAGATATAATTATATAAACGTTTTAAAATTTAAGGGGGAAATTTGAGAATCTTTTTAATTGTATTTTCATTTATCAATACCATATTTTATATTTTGATTTATTCTTATTTTGATAATATTTTAAATATTTTTGGAGGAGGACCGTCTTCGACTGCAGTAAATTACATCAGGCTGGCCGTACTTTTAATTGCCGGATTTTGTATTGGCGTAAATGTAATGCTTATACTGAGATTGAAAATAAAAAGAAGTGTTTTCAGCGTTAAAAATCTTCTGATTATTGGAATTATTCCGTTTATATTTTTAATACTGTCAGAAGGGAGCATAACCGGTTTTATTATAAACAAATATTTTAATGCCAGCGGGGAGTTAAATGAAATGGTATTCTATCTATTCTCGAGGCAGGCTATCTGGTCCCTGTGGCTGGGATTTGCAATTGGTTCATCGATCCGTTTTAGTTTTGCCGAAAGGAAATATAAACATATATCAATTGAAGAGCAAAAACAATTAGACTCCGGATCAGTTAAGGTATCTGATACATAAAAACTGGATCCCGGTCATTTTCAGGAGTGGTAGTCAACTGGGTAAGATTTGAGCCGTCAAGATTAACAATATATAAATCTTCCTGATCGCCGGTAATATTCTCAAAAGTTATATAAGCATTATCGGGAGAGATACAGGGATGGCTGCAATCTGTAAGAGAACCACTGATCCTGGTAAGATTTTCTCCATTGCTATCCATGGTATAAATAAAGGAATTATCGTTTTCATAAACTGCGAAAACAATTATTTTTCCATCAGCTGAAATAGCCGGAACCCTTTTTCTCATATCTGCATCAGAAATCTTTTTAATATTTTTACCGTTATAATCCATGAAATATAAGTCCTCATTTCCAACCGTTCCCGATTCATAAATAATTTTATACTGGAATGGATGACCATAGGGATGCCAATCCGGGATCCCGGGATTAAGCGTTAGCCGTTTCATATTACTTCCGTTGCTGTTTATCCTGTATATTTCCCAATCCCCTTCC
Organism: uncultured Actinomycetota bacterium; assembly: GCA_964494385.1. Taxonomy (GTDB): domain Bacteria; phylum Actinomycetota; class Humimicrobiia; order Humimicrobiales; family Humimicrobiaceae; genus CAZBSE01. The sequence goes on from CAZBSE010000009.1 coordinate 10,477, forward strand.
TGGGATACCTCAAAGTATATAAAACTGCCATCAAATGACCAGGCCGGATATCCGCTTCTCCATGGATTCCGGGTAAGCTGTATTTTATCCGTTCCATCCCAGTTCATAACCATAATCTGCCATATCCCCTTGATGTCCGAGGTATAAGCAATTTTTTTCCCGTCAGGAGAAATGGAAGGATATTTATCATTTCCGCTATAATCTGTAAGCTGGATAAGTTCGGAACCATCTAAATTCATGCTGAATATATCTTCATTGCCGTTTCTATTGGAGACAAAAACTATTTTTTTGCTGGAATACTCAATATCAAGGCTTCGGGGTTTGCCTTCTGTGATTTGATTTTTATTTACGGCCCATCCGCTTACTTCTATGGACCGGTTATCTAGATTTGCTTCCACTAATGAGGTTATGGTATTGGGTTCCTTCTCCTCGCCTTCCATTTTAAAATCTCTTATTAGCAGTGAATAATCTCCGGAAGTGGAAAAAGAGTAAATATATAAAGTGTTTTCGCTTCCATCCTCAAATTCACTACCGTCGAAATAAAGGGAATAACCCGAATTAGTGTAGCCGGCATTTCCCAATGCGTTGGCTACATCCGGCCTTTCAATTCCATAATCTGCGTCACCCAGAAATTTTCCAAAGTTCTTTGGACCATTTAAATATATTTCAATTCGGTCAATTCCTGTTGTATCTGAGAAATCAAAGTCTACCGACCAGCCGGAAATCCGTATATTGGATTTATCGGTTTCTGCTATTATTTCATTTGGCTGTGGATTATCCGTATGCAGTTCAATGTTTTCAGCATAATCCGCGTCTCCGGGGATCAAAATTCTTTCTCTGGTGTAGTTCCATCCGTATTCCGGTATAAAAACATATATATAAATATAATGTATTGAGCCCGGCTCGAATTCATAGCCTTCATTTTCTTTAGCAAGCAGGAAGCCTGTATCTGAAAAATCCTGGCCATAAATCATAAATGCTTCCTGAGAGAGCATGCCGTATACTGCTTCTCCCATGAAAATACCGGTTTGCCTATCACCGTCAAGATATATTTCTATTGAAGTAATCTCTTCTTTATCTGTTTCAGCCTCCGGTTCCTCTTTGTCTTCGGGTATTTCTGATTTCGGCTCTTCTTCTGCTGCAGGGATTTCTTCTTCCGGCTCGGAAGCCCCGTTAGTTGAAAATATTTTAATTCCGATAAATTTTAAGCCCGCTATTCCGAGAAGAATTGCCGCTGCCAGAAATAAAATTATAGTTATTATAGTTACTGTTTTCATATTTTATTAATTTCTAAATGATAAGTTTCTATCCGGAGATCATGAAATAGCATTTTAATTATACAATTAAAAAATTAAAAATATTAAGTTAAAAAGTATAGCAGATTGCGGGTTTAATTGAAATTAGTATATTTTTGAGCTAACATTCAATTATTCATCTCAAATGTTAAATGATTAAAATTATTTGAATGAAATAAAATGAGAATTTTTCTAATGGCATTCAGCTTTGTAAATATAATCCTGTACTATACTGCTTTTGCCTATTTTGATAATATATTGAATGCGCTGGCCGGCTACAGCCTGCCTGCGGGTTTCTTAAGCTTTTTAAGGTTATTTATTGTTTTTGCACTTGGATTTATGATCGGGCTTCTGATAATCATATCCATGAAACCCAGGCCCAGGATGAATTATTTTGACCTTAAGACATTTCTGATAGTGGGTTTTATTCCCGCTATTGGGCTGATACTTTCCGGTACCGGTGCAGTTAACTTAATGGTGACCGGAATTTTTGACTCAAATCCGGTTGTTTCTGATCTTGCTTATTATTTCTTTTCCAATAATACTATATGGGCTCTATGGCTGGGGGTCTCCATAGGCTCGTCTGTCAGGCTAAGATTCAAACTGGAAAGGAAAAAATTTAAACATCAGGTTACGAGCTAAGGAAAATCCATCCATTATCTGTAGAGAAAACTGGCATCTTCGTCAACACTGGAGGAATTGGTTATATTTATCTTTCCTCCGCTGGCAAGATCTATCAAGATCAAATCTTCTCTGGATCCTTTTTTTTCTTCATAAACAATAAATGTGCCATCGGGCGAAAACGAAGGGTGACCATCCCAGTCCGGATTGGAGGTGAGCCTGGTTTCATTTTGACCGCTGTAATCCATGATCCATATATCGCTGTTACTCCCGGAATATCTCATATAAGTTATTTTACTTTCATCATATGATACATCCGGTACTCTTCTTCTTGGGCCGTCGCTAACCATTTTTCTTTTTCCCGAACCGTCATGGTTCATTATATAAATATTTTCATGCCCCGTAACTCCCGATTCGTAAATGATTTTATACTGGTATGGATGTGCACTGGGGTGCCAGTCATACGAATTGGAATCAAAGGTTAATCTTTTTTGCCCCGTTCCGTCACTCTTAATTCTGAAAAGTTCCCAATCTCCATCAGCATAGGTTTCAAAATATATATATTTACCGTCAAAAGACCAGCTTGGATATGCACTCCGGAAGTTATTATGGGTGATCTGTTTTTCATTTCCGCCGTCCCAATCCATGGTCATAACCTGCCATACGCCGCCTATATCAGAAGTATAGGCAATTTTCTCTCCGTCGGGTGATACTTCAGGATAAAATCCGCCTCCTGAATGATAAGTTAATCTGGTAAGTTCCGTTCCATCTATATTTATGCTGTATATATTTTTGCCCCCATCTCTATTTGAAACAAATACCAGTTTTTTGATGGAGCGTCCATCATTACTCTCCCGGGTTTCATCCTGGGTTTCCTGTTTCTGCTCTAAATAATCTTCCAGTGCTTTTTTGCCTGCGGCCCAGCCGGTTAATTCAATTTTATTGTTCAGGGATAATTCGTTTATGTTAATCTGAGCTTTAATTACCGCTTTTTCTTCCTTTACTCCTGATAAGTAAATTTCTCTTTTTTCATAATTGAATGCATTATCTTCCGAACTAAAAGCGTAGATGAACAGTGTATGTATGGATCCCGGCTCAAGGTCAACGGTCCTGTAAAAATGGTAGCCGCTGTTAAGATAATTCTGGTTTTCAAAAAATTCAACGACTCCCGGCCGTGGAAAATTATACTGCAGATTACCTATAAATTTACCGTAGTCTTTTGGTCCGTCCAGGTAGAGCTCCACCCCTCCTATCCCGGGGCCGTTGTCATTTCTCAGGTCCACGGCCCACCCTTTAATTAACTGGAGACTGTCAATAATGATTTTTTCTTCTGGTTCATCTATAAATATTATTATATTTTTTTCACAGACTTTCTCGCCTGGCAGATTTATTTCTTTCCTGATGTAATCCCAGCCTGACTCGGCGCAGTAGAAATATATGTATAGATAATGTGTGGAACCGGGCAGAAAACTTATATCGTCATTTTTATATGTAAATTTAAAGCCGGTATTTTTAAATTCTTCTCCGTAGAGCTTGGCTGCTTCCGCTGATTCCTTATCGCAAATAGTCTGGCCCAGATATATACCGTTTTCCATATCTCCATCCAGAAAGATTTTAATGGTATTATCTTCAATTTCTTCTGCTTCCGCACCCCCGGTATCTTCTTCTGCTGTTTCTTCTATTTCATCCTGGGCTGTTGTTTCATCAGGTTCTTCTTCCTGGTCCTGTGAACTTTCCTGAACTTCTTCATCAGGCGGAACTGATGCCGCCCCGTCGTCTTCAACAGTTTCATTTTCTTTCTCATCTGTCCCCGTATTCTCCATATCCATTCTGGAAATTCTGCGGAAATCATCTATGGTTATCCCTTTTGAATCGGGAGTGGTTATTTTACTGCCGCTGCTCTCAGCGGTTTCCGGGTTATAATCTTCCAGATCACCCGGGTCCCGGTTTATATTGATTATAGTTACTCCCAATAGGAATGTTATTGATAAAAATAGGATTAGAAGTATTATTAGTACAACCTTCATAAAAAATTTAAATTATTTTATGTGTTTTGCTGTTTGTGTTATGGTAGTATAAATTTTTTATTAGTACAATTATAATTAACAAAACAGTTAAAAATTAGAATTTGTTATAAAAAGATTTACCCTGTAATTTTTATTATATAGATAAAGCCGGTAGAATAAAAAGGCATTGTTATTATATGAGGGTTTTTATTTGTTATGAATAAAGTATTTGTACTCGGGATGAGCCCGCTGCCGTTTGAAAATGACAGGAAAGTATATGGAACCGGCAACAGAACCTGGCAGTTCATACTGCCGCTTCTGGAAAAGGGTTTCAAGTTATGCGTTTGTAATTATGCCATACCCTCGGCTTATCCGCAGGATTTTAAATCGGAGTTCAAAAAGGATTTCACTTATACCGGGAGTTTAAAAAGAAGCAGAAAGTATGCCGGTTCTGTTTTGCCGGAAGGCACAGGATTAAGTTCCGCCGGGAGTTATCCGGACGGAACGGGAAATAATTGCGGGTACGTTTTCGAATATAATGTGCTGGAAAAGAATGATTTCGAAAATATTGAATTGATATCACGGATCTTTACCGGATTTAAACCCGACTGCATAATCGGATGTACCTTTTATCCCTCCTACATAGCATCCAGGCTGCTCTGTTACCTGAAGGGCAATGGCGAAAGCGGTCACGATACAGTAAGGTCAGCCGGTGATGCGGCCGGAAATAAGACTGGTTCCAAAGGTTGCGGCAGGGATGCTGATTTTGTTAAAGATAACGGCGGCGTTCCGTTCTGGGCAGATTTATTCGGACATGTGATGGCGGAAGCGCAGGCAAGGGCAGGTATTGATGGAAATGATGATTGCCTGTTTCATTACTGGAACAGCGAATATAATATTATATCCATTGCAGATATATTTTCATGCGTATCTTCAAGGCAAAAATATGCACTTATAGGTGAGCTTGGAGCAGCAGGAAGACTTAACAGGCACACCTCGGGCTATGATTTTACCGGAGTGATGCCCTGCGGCATCCCGCCGGATGAGTACATAAAACAAACCCGAAATATTTTTAGGGGGAAAGACGGCATTAAAAAAGATGATTTTGTAGTCCTATGGACCGGCGGGTATAATACCTGGACCGATATTGATACTTTATTTAAAGGGCTTACTCTGGCAATGGAAAAAAATTCCAAAATAAAATTTGTTTCCACAGGCGGAGAGATACCGGAACAGGACATGAAGACCTATCCCCGGTTTTTATCCATGATAAATGAAAGCCATTATAAAGACAGGTTCATAATGAAAGGCTGGATTGCAGGCGAGGATGTGCCTGATTATTATCTGGAAGCGGATGTGGGCATAAATATTGATAAGGATATTTATGAAGTAAGGCTGGGTAGTAAAAATCGCATTCTGGATTGGTTCAGGGCGGGACTCTGTGTGATTTCGTCTAATGTCTGTGAGTTAACTGATATAATAGAAAAGGAAAAGATTGGTTACACATTTAAGCCCTATGATTATAAAGAACTGGCAGAGAAGCTTATTTATCTTGCAGATAATCCTGATGAGGCTAAAAATACGGCAAAAGCCGGTAAGGAATACGGACAGGCAAATTTCAATTTTAACAAGACTACCGAAAAACTGCAGAAATGGGCCGCCGGTCCCGTATTTTCTCCTGATAGAAAAAAAACAAGAAAGATGTTTTTCAAGAGAGAAGAGGCCCTTAAAAATCTGATACAGATAACCCTGCGCCAGAGAAAGATGATAGAAAAAAGAGACAGGCTGATATCGGAACTGAAGGGAATCGTTGAAAAAGGCTTTATTTATAGGATGTATAATTATTTAAGAATAGTTAGAAGAAAAATATTTGGTTAACCTGCTGACCTCCCCGGTCCCTTCCGGCAAAATAGGGGCTGTTTTTAAAAGTAAAATGGATACCGAAAGTTTAATAATAATTGTAACTTATAACAGCCAGGACTTTGTTGAAACCTGCCTTTCTTCGGTAGCAGGCCAGACCTATAAGAATTGGTTTCTGGTAATTATAGATAATAATTCAGAAGACGGCACTGTTGCAAAAATCAGGGATTTTAAAAATAAGCATAAGGGTCTGACCAGAGGTAATCTCAGACTGATAATCCTGGATAAAAATATAGGGTTTTCAAGGGCGGTAAATTATGCGGTATTTAATTTCATATTAAAAAAAAGGATCCCGGGAAAGGAACCGGAATATCTGATCCTGCTGAATCCGGATATGCATTTAAAGTATGATGCTCTGCATGAACTGGTCTCCACTTTCGATATAAGGGGAAAGCACAGCCTGCAGGTTAAAAAAATAGGAGCCGCAGGCGGGATTATTCTTGATTATAAAAAGGACATTATACAGCATCTTGGCGGGAAAACGGGGGATAATTTTATTACTTCGCATATAGGCTGCGGTAAAAATTATTCCAGCCTAAAAAAGGAATACGGAACGAAAAAGGGCGGGAAAAATAAATTGGACCTGCCCGGTTATTTAAAGGGTGCGGATTACGTCACCGGTGCGTTCTTTGCTACGGAGTTTAAATTATTCAAAGCTGCGGGCGGTTTTGATCCGGGGTACAGGCCTGCATATTTTGAAGAGCTGGATTACTGCATAAGGATTAGAAGGACAGGAAGGCGCGTGGCCGTAAATTATAATTCCGTGGCCAGGCATTTTGAAGGTGCCTCCGTAAAAAAGTTCAGCAGGAATTTCTATAGGTATTATCATAAAAACAGGATAAGATGCATGGTTATAAATATAGGGTTCTTTAGGTTTTTTAAAACATTTTTGCCTTCGGAACTTTCGTGGTTAAAAAATAAAGCCACAAAAGACCAGACGGGCGCGATTTTTTATGCTTATTTTATAAATCTTGTATTTTTGCCCTATAATTTGGCAATTAAATTAAAAAATCATTTAATCTTAAATAAATTAGAGTTAAAATGATTGCATCTTAGAAAGGAATTTACTGTCCGCAATCAGGGATTCCGTATATGGATTTTTAAATAAATTTCGGAACACAGGAGATATAATGGTTATTGAATCAAATAAAAAAAGTCATTCAAACATATGCATAGTAAGTTATGACATTATTGGTAAAAATATGGCCGGTCCCGGCATAAGGTTTTATGAATTTGCCAAGATTTTGTCCAATTATCTTGATGTTACTTTGGCAACTCCCAACAAAATAGATATTGATACCGAGGGCTTTAAGACCAGGCAATACAAGTTAGGAAATTATAAGAGTCTGCAGAGGTACACTGATAAAGCGGATATCATATTGATCCAGGGGCATATTCTTTATTATTTTCCTTTTTTAAAAAATTTTAAGGGGAAAATCATTGTAGATCTTTATAATCCTTTCAATTTAGAGAGCCTGGAAATGTTCAGGGAAAGTGATATGACCGAGAGGATAAGAATTGATAAAAATAATTTGAATATATTGAAGCTGCAGCTTACAATTGGTGATTTCTTTATCTGTGCCAGCGAGAAACAAAGGGATTACTGGATCGGAATGTTAAATGCTATGGGTAGAATAAACCCATATAATTATGACTCCGACAGAACCTTGAGAAGTCTTATAGATATCGTACCTTCCGGAATGCCATCCCATCCTCCTGTCCGCTCTAATTTGTCCGTAAGAGATATAATCCCCAGCATTAAAGAAGAAGACAATATAATTCTATGGGGAGGCGGAATATGGAACTGGCTGGATCCCATTACCGCCATTAAGGCATTATGGGAAATTACCAGGAGCAATAAGAATATAAAAATGATATTTATGGGAATCAAACATCCGGATCCCAAGCTTCCTGAAATGAAGAAATGCATAGAAGCAATAAAATTATCCAGAGAGCTGGATTTATATGAAAAGGATGTGTTCTTTAATGAATGGACCCCATATGATTTAAGGCAGACATTCCTGCTGGACTCAGATGCGGGCCTATCAATCCATCAGGAAAGGATTGAAACCGAATTTTCCTATAGAACCAGGGTTATTGATTATATATGGGCAAGGCTTCCGATAATAACCACAGAAGGAGATTCCATAGCCAAAATGGTAAAAATTGAAAATATCGGTGAGGTGGTAAAATACGAAAGCACGCATCAGCTGGCAAGGTTCATGGAGAGCATGGCTGTTAATAAAAGTTTAAAGGAAATTTACAGAAAGAATTTAAGCAAGATTGCCCCCAGATTTTATTGGGAGAATGTAACCAAACCACTGGTGAAATATTGTGTTAAGCCGCATTATGCAGTGGATAAAAGAAAAATGATCGAATTGGTTAACCTACAGAACAGCAAGATTTCAAAAATTGTAAAGGATAATTTCGAAGGCTGTACCAATGTTTTAAATATAACCTCAAATAAGTCAAGGGATAAGAATATAATAGATGAAGCTGATGTAGGGAAGGTGTTCTGGCTGGAAATGCATGAAGATATTGCAGAGGTGGAGGATGATGAAAGCAGATTAGATAAGATAGGAATACTGAAATCAAGAATAACTGAAAGAACCAGGTTTGATGGTATTATCCTGAATAATGTTTTTTCCAGAATTACTCCAAAATTTTTCTATGACCTGGCCAATGTACTTTCATCAAAGTTAAGGCAGGACGGCTTGCTGTTTTTTTCAATTCCTGAAAAGAGAGGACTTCATAAGCTTTTGGGGGAGGGTAAGAGAGACAACAAGCTTGACGGAAGAATTGATGATTTCACCATTGAATACATATTGAAGAATGCCAGATTTAAGATTATGGATAAAGGAATATGGGATAAGATTGATTACAGGTCGATGAATAATGCTGAAGATGAAATTAGCGACATTTATGGTAAAAATGAGTTAATGGAGCTTTTTGAGATAAAGCTGAGTAAAGAGGATTTCAATGATTTAAAACTTTTAAGCAGATTCGATATCCTGGATTCTGAAGAATTGAGTAAAAGCAGTAACATAAAAGGAAAACTGCGTAAATATATATATTTCCTGACCAGTATGTATTTTGAGAATTTAAGGAAAAGTTATAATGAATCACTAAAATCCATTAACAATAATATTCAGATTCAAATAAACAGGGAAATAAATGAATTAAATCGCAAGAACCGCGAAAGGCTGATTCTGATATATTTTGATATATTTCAAGCCCTTGATAAGGAAATAAAAAGCCTGGGTTACGACATCGGCAATTTAAGAGAAATTTTAGGGGACTTTAAGCCCAGAAGCAGATCAGGCCTTAATATAGATATTGATCAGAAGCTTGAAATATTGCTTCGGGGCCTGGAGAATATTGACAGAATAATGGGGCTTACTGTTTCTAATAAATATTATCTGGCAAAAAAAACATAA
>CAZBSE010000009.1:19855-56240 GCA_964494385.1 uncultured Actinomycetota bacterium
CAGAATAATGGGGCTTACTGTTTCTAATAAATATTATCTGGCAAAAAAAACATAAATTTTAATTTTATGGCTGAGAAATAAACTGCATCTTTTAGTTGTTGCGTTTATAAAAAATACAGGAAAATTTATAATTTCAGGATAGCAGTATTTCAGTTAGGGTAAGGTGAGGTATTAATTGACGCAGGATGATGATCCTTTAATATCAGTTATTACTGTAAATTTTAACGGCAGAAAATTTTTAAATAAACTCTTCAGTTCCATACTCAATCTCAATTATTCGCCTGAAAAACTTCAAGTAATAATGGTAGACAATAATTCTATGGATGGTTCTGTAAGATTCGTAAAAAAGAAATTTCCACAGGTAGAGATAATCTCCCTGAAAGAAAACAAGGGCTATGCTGGGGGAAATAATGAAGGATTTAAACATTCAAAAGGCAGATATATAGCCCTGATTAATAATGATTGCGTAGTCGACCAAAACTGGCTGTGTGAGATGATATCTATTTTTAAACAATCTGCTGATAATTCTAGAATAGGGGCGGTAGGCTCCAAGGTTGTTTTCTATTATCAGTATCTGCCTCTTCAGATGATTACAAGCAGTAAAAATGGAAGCGGAGCTTATAACAGTAAAAAATCCAGAAGATTGGGCATTAAAGTATATGATGTAATAGTGGGAGATGCTGAAAGTAATAACGGCGAAGGCGCTGTCTTAAATGAAAGTATCAAGTATCTTGACGGTTTCTATCCCCAGGAAACAGATGAGAACGGGGAAAACTACCGTTGGACAAGGGATAGTGCGATAATGGCTTTACCAATAGAAAATATAAGTAAGGATATGGATCTTCAGTTCAAGGTATCGTCATATCTATCACCCAATAATTTACAGCTGGTAGCAGGTGAGGAAATAATCGGAGATATAAAAGTTTCAAGAAAAGCTAAAATCATAAGACTTAAGATTCCAAAAAAATTTTTTTCTTACAGAAAGGATATTATCAATAGCTGCGGGATAAAAATAAACAGATCTTTTTACAGCATGGATAGAGGTTTTGAAAGTTTTGATGAAGGGCAGTACAGCAGAGTTGAAGAAGTCTTTGGCCTTAGCGGGAGCAGTTTCATTATGGACAGGAAGATGTTAGAAGATATTGGTTGTTTTAATGGCAGCTTTTTCACGTATTATGAAGATATTGACTTATTCTGGAGATCCAGGCTGGCCGGCTGGAAAAATTTCTTTACGCCGAAATCATTAGTAAGGCATTTTCATTGCGGTACCAGTAAAGAATGGTCCCACAATTTTATTTACTATGTAGTTAAAAACAGGCTGCTTATGATTTTCAGGTGCGGCTGGACGCTTTTATTCGTCAGGAGTTATGCGGCATTTGTGCTTTCAAATATAATAAATGTTATAAGTTATATGACAGGGATGCTGAAGGGCAGAAGACAAAATAGAATTGACATCCCTATCAGGATTAAAATTTTCTTTGAGCTCTTTTATTTATTCCCCCGCAATTTACCGGATAGAATTAAAATAAGAAGAAATAATAAGATCCAGGATAAAAGTATCAAGAGCTGGATGAAGAATTTTTAACAGGAACTTTTATGAAAAAGATTGGCATTTATGACAGGTACTTATCGACAGCCGGAGGCGGGGAGCGATATAGCTGCAAGATTGCAGAAGTTCTGTCTGAACAAAAAGAATTCAGTGTAGATTTAATCACAGATATATTTGCTGATTTAAAAGAAATCTCCGGAAAGCTTAACCTTGATCTGGACAGGGTAAATCTGAACATATTCCCTTTTATATCGGGAGATTATGCTGAAAAGATTACAAGGAAATATGACTTGTTTATTAATGCCACATATCTGAGTTCGCTTCATGCATATGGTAAAAAAAATATATATTTATGTTATTTTCCGACCCCTTTTGATATTGATTTTAAATTTATTCATAGATTTTTACTGTTTTTTTTAAGGATACCGGCAGCATGGCTATTTAGGTTTTCAGACAAATTGCTGGGAGGCTTCAATGAAGTAGAAATAATCGAGGGTTTATATGAACCAAAAAGATTTATGCTGGGAAGGGGCAGCTGGAGCAGCGGAAGAGTAGTTCTGATTGTAAAAAAAACAGGCATACCCTTAAAGCTGGGTTTTAAAAATCCTAAGGTAAGCGGTTTGGATCAGATGAATGTAAGTATTGACGTGCTGGGAACCGGACCGGGAGATAAAAATCTTTTATATAACAGGCAGATCAGGCTGCCAAAGGGGGTAAAGCGGATCGTTGAGATCCCGGCAAATTTTAACAGGAAATATTATAAGGTTCTGATCTCATCCGGTACGTTTGTCCCGCTGGACACCGGCAGTGATTCCAGAGATTCAAGAAAGCTTGGGGTAGCGGTTTATGACTGCAGAAAAATGAAATTTTTTAAAAGGATCCTGCTTAAAATTTTTGGGTATATTCCTTTATTTCTTATAACTTTTCCCAGAAATTTAAAGTTTCTGGAGACTTACCATAAAATAATTGCCATATCGGAATATTCTAAAAAATGGATAGAGAAATTATGGGGCAAGAAGAGTACCGTCCTGTTTCCGCCTGTAGATATAGATAATTTTAAAACAGCTGCTAAGGAAAAAATTATTTTAAGCGTGGGAAGATTTTTCCCGGAGCACCACAATAAAAAACAGCTTGAACTGGCCATAGTATTTAAAGAGATGCTGGAGATGTACCCGGATTATATGAAGGGCTATACTTTATATCTGGTGGGGGGAGTGGATAGAAAACCCGACCACCTGGATTATGTGGAGAAGATAAGAGCCGTGAGCAGGGATTGCCCTATAAAAATAATTACCAATATAGAATGGGTGAAGCTGGTAGAGCTTTTTGCCAGGTCATACATTTTCTGGCATGCTTCGGGAATGGGTGAGGATGAGAAAACTCATCCCGAGAAATTTGAACATTTCGGGATAACCACTGTAGAAGCAATGGCGGCCGGGTGCATTCCCGTGGTTATCAGCGAGGGAGGGCAGAGAGAGATTATAAGTAACGGGCATGATGGATTTTTATTTAAAAACTGGCAGGAGCTAAAAGCCATTACACTGGATATAATACGCGGTAAAGTGGATATAAAGGGAATCAAAGAAAATGCGGCCAAAAGTTGCAGAAGATTCTCAAATTTGAATTTCAAGAGAAACCTGCTGCTAATAGTCGGAAACCTTATTAAAAAAGAGACAGGGAATAAACAACCGGTGGTATGATTGGATATTAGTATAATAATTGTAAGTTATAACAGCCTGAATTTTATAAAAAGCTGCATAAGCAGTATCAGGAACAACATTGATAAAAATAGTAAAAAAAACGAATTAAGCTATGAAATACTTGTTGTGGACAATAATTCCGGTGATGGAAGCAAAGGGTACCTGAAGAAACAGGCCAGTGAGTATAATAATTTTTATTTGATTACAAATAAGGATAATCTGGGCTTTTCAAGGGCTTCCAATATGGGAGCGTTGAAGGCAAAAGGCAAACATCTGTTATTTTTAAATCCTGATACTAGATTTCTGACAGGTTATCTTGGAGATTTAATTGATTTTTACGACAGGAGCGCTAAAAAGGACAGGATAGGAACGGTTGGAGTAAAACTTTTAAATCCGGATGGGGCCCTGCAGTTAAGTTCCAGGTCTTTCCCAACATTAGCCAGGCAATTTTATGAGAGTTATTTTTTATACAGGATATTTAAAAAAAGCCGTATTTTCGGTTCTTATTTCCTGAGCTGGTGGGACCATAAAGATAAAAGGGAAGTAGATTGGGTATCAGGCTCATTTATGTTCATAAAAAAAGATTATTTCATGGAAGTCGGAATGTTTGATGAGGATTATTTTATGTATAGTGAAGACAGCGATCTCTGCCTGAAATTGAACAGAAAAGATTTTAAGAATTATTATTTCCCTCATTTTGTCATAAAACACGCTGATAGCGGTATTGCTTCCGGAGATATGGCTGAAAGGGAGGCAGAGATCTGGAAAAGCAGAAGGCTGTATTTTAAGAAAAATTATTCAACAGCTCACGGGTGGTGTTTAAGTTTTATTTATTTAACCGGAGTTTTAAACAGAATTCTACTGTTTGCTGTTCTATCCGTATTTAAGCAGGATACTGAAGACAGAGCCAGGCTTTTAATGCTTATTAAGGTTTTGAAATTATATTTTAAAGGTAAAAAACGTGCGGCTTAAAGATAAGAAAAGGACCATACTTTCAAATGTTAGTTTTATAACCACTATCTTCAACGAAGAAGAAAATATTGAGGCATTCCTTAAAAGTCTGATGGAGCAGACCTGCCTGCCCCATGAAATAATTATGGTTGAAGGTGGTTCAAAAGACAAGACATTTGATATTGCACAGGATTTTTTCAAAAAAAGAGCCCTTCGGAAGAATAATGGTTTTAAAACGATATTAAACGGCAGAAGGAGCAAAATAAAGGAATCTAAAAATAATACTCCTGCCATAAGTGTCAGGCTGATAAAAGATACCGGTGCAAATATTTCACAGGGAAGGAATAATGCCATAAAAAATACTACAGGCGAAATTATCTGTGTAAGCGATGCAGGCTGCATCCTGGATAAAAACTGGCTAAAGGAAATTACTGCTTTCCATAGTGATAACTCATGCATTGTGATCGGGGGCTTGAGCCTCCCATTTTGCCGGAATTTCCTGCAGAAGTGCCTTGCTGCCTGCATCATGCCTTCCGAAAAGGAAATAAAAGCTAAAGAATATATGCCTTCGTCCAGGAATATCAGCTTTAAGAAGAAAATATGGGCCGATGCGGGCGGTTACCCCGAAGATATGGATTATGGCGAGGATATGAAGTTTAATTTTAATGTAAGAACTGCAGGCTACAGGATAAGATTTAATCCAGGAGCTGTTGTGTACTGGAAAATGAGGGAAAATAACCTGCAGGTATTCAGGCAATTTTTCAGATACGCAAAAGGCGATGCTTCCGGCAGAATGTATCCGAAGCGTCATATTATAAGATTTACTTCGTTTGCGGTGTTTATAATTATTCTACTTGGTATATTTTACCTCAGCAAATGGATACTGGTCATATTAATACCTCTTTTCGGAGCTTATGTTTTTAAGCCCTATAGAAGGTTGATAAAAAATTCAAACTTTATGGGGAGCTGCAGGTTAACCGGAGCTGGAATATTTCTGTCAATCCTATTTATACCTCTCTTGCTGCTGCAGATTGATTTTTCAAAAATGTGCGGTTATTTATACGGTCTTCTAAGAAATATTATACAATAAAAATATAATATTCAAATAAGTATTCATAAGTATTTAAAAAAGTCTTTAATTATTTTAAAATTTGTTTTATAATATAAATAAAAATATATAATTTAATCATTTTATTATAGATATTTTTAATTAAATATGAGATAATAATAAAAATTGATTATTAAATATATTGTAAAAGCTAATAAAAAATTAAATAATAAGTATTTTAACGAATAAATGTTACTTAAGGAGTGAGAAATGGCTTACGATGATGAGGTTAAAAAAATTGATACTAATGAGTTAAGGGTTAACCTTACCAAGTATTTAACTGAGAATTTGGGAGATACCATATTCATAACAAGGTATAACCGACTGGTAGCAGAACTTAGAGTATATACTGAAGAAACCAGAAGAAAAACTGAGCTCAGGATTGCAAAGAAAATGCTTGAAGCTGCTGAAAGAGAAAAAAAACATAAAAAATAGCATATTACCCTAAATTATTTGTTATTGGTAAAAATATAAATTTTTAAATAAACTAGGGATCCATAATAGAGTCAAGTAAGAAATTAACGCAGGGTGTTTGACTTAGCATATAATTATGCTAATATAAGTAAAATTCCAAAAAGCCGGTTTTAATAAATATTCCGAGAAGATCAATGAATTTTTATAAACAGAAATATGATTCTATTAAAAAGCTGATTAGCATGCTCCTCTGGCTAAAAGATAATTCCTGCTGGCAAAGTTTATAAGAGCTGGGCTGATGGGAATTTGTTACCTCTCCTGATAATTTTTCTGTATATTAAATTTATATCAATAAATAAAAACCAATAATTAAAGAGTATTTCCATAAAGTCTAAGCAAAACAGAAGATTTTAGCGGAAATACTCTTTTTATTTTATAAAGGATCAGGTAAGGGAGAAGTTCATAAATTAACAGATTAAAATTTTAGTTAAAAGTTTTATAAAGGCAGGATATTATGATTTATCCGTCTAAAAAAGAATATATTGTAAAAGCAAATGATTATAATTTGATACCGGTATATAAAGAATATGTGGTTGATACCGAAACTCCTACCTCAATATTCTTAAAGGCGGTCGGACTGGAAGAGGAAGGATTTTTGCTGGAAAGCATAGAAGGTTCCAGGAATTTATCCAGATATTCTTTTATCGGAGCCGGATGCGATAACTTAATAAAATTTAACAGGGGATCTTTTACCTCCAGTGTACGGGGGGAAAAGGTATTTGAAAAAAATACAAAAAGTCCTCTTCTGGAACTGGAAAAAATTATGGATGAAACCCGTATTTTTAAAAATCCGGATCTTGACCATTTCGTAGGCGGTGCCGTGGGCTACCTGAGCTATGATCTGGTGAAATATTTCGAAAAAATACCCATCCGTGAGAATAAATTACTTATTCCTGAAATTATGCTTTATCTTACCAACCTGGTGGTGGTTTTTGATCATCTTCTTAACCGTATTAAAATAATCTCTACTGTAAAAATTGACGGGAAAGATTGTGCGGAAAAGACTTATGATATTTCGGTGCAGATGATTGAAGATCTGGAAAAGAAAATCATGAAGACCAATGGCATCAATTCTAACAGCTGTATTGATTCTGCGATGATCGGAAGTTCTATGGAGACCTTCGATTTTAATTCTAATTTTAAAAAGGAAAATTTTCTGGAATCGGTAAGAATAGCAAAAAAATATATAACCGAGGGAGAAGCATTCCAGATAGTACTGTCCCAGCGATTTTATACCCGCAAGTACTCACATCCCTTCAGCATTTACCGTGGGCTCAGGACCATAAATCCGTCCCCATATATGTATTATTTCAATTTTGGACAATTTAAAGTTGCCGGGGCTTCTCCTGAGCCCCTGATTAAAATCAGCGGCAGAAAGATTCAGACATACCCCATAGCAGGTACCAGGAGAAGGGGCCGGAATTTAAGCGAAGATAGAGCTCTGGCCAATGATTTGCTAAACGATAAAAAAGAAAGAGCCGAACATAATATGCTGGTCGATCTTTCCCGCAATGATCTGGGGAGAGTATGCCGGTATGGAAGCGTAAAGGTTAGAAAGTATATGAGCGTGGAGAAATATTCTCATGTTATGCACCTGGTATCAAAAGTGGAAGGAATTCTGGAAAAGAATAATTCGATATATGACGCGCTTATAAGTGTTTTTCCGGCAGGAACGCTATCCGGAGCCCCAAAAATAAGGGCGATGCAGCTTATAAATGAATTGGAACCTGACAGCAGGGGGCCATATGGCGGAGTTGTGGGATATTTTGGCTATGACGGGAAT
The DNA here is from genome assembly GCA_964494385.1 of uncultured Actinomycetota bacterium. GTDB lineage: Bacteria > Actinomycetota > Humimicrobiia > Humimicrobiales > Humimicrobiaceae > CAZBSE01. Next base: position 27,421 of record CAZBSE010000009.1, read on the forward strand.
CTTGACAGCTGTATAAACATCAGGACAGCTATTATAAAAAATGGCACAGCTTATATTCAGGCAGGGGCAGGGATAGTATATGATTCCGAGCCCTTAAATGAATTCAATGAAACTGTAAATAAAGCAGCTGCTCTTTTTAAGGCTATTAGGTTATTTAAATGAACTATATGGGAAATTTTAAAAAATAGAACATCGGGGAGGATTACGGAATGAAAATATTTTTAGAAAAAGTTTTAAATAGGATAAATCTTAACCAGGAAGAAGCATATAAGGCAATGGAATTTATAATGAGCGGAAGTGCAAATGACAGTCAGATTGCAGCTTTTCTTACGGCATTAAAGATGAAAGGAGAGACAATAGATGAAGTGAGCGGCTTTTCAAGGGCCATGCTGGACAAGGCCGTAAAAGTGAAAAGCAAACATAAAAATATTATAGACACCTGCGGAACAGGAGGCGACGGTCTGAATACTTTTAATATTTCAACCACCGCGGCGTTTATAGCGGCAGGGGCGGGAGTGCCTGTTGCAAAGCACGGCAATAGAAGCGTATCCAGTAAAAGCGGAAGTGCCGATGTCCTGGAAGAACTTGGAGTAAATATAAATCTTGAATGCAGCGAAGTCTCCAGCTGCCTGGATAGCATAGGGATAGGTTTTATTTTTGCCCCCAGGGCACATACGGCTATGAAATATGTGTCCAGAGCAAGAAAGGATATGGGTATAAGAACTGTGTTTAACATCCTGGGTCCCCTTACTAACCCTGCAATGGCAAGCGGCCGCATACTGGGTGTATTTGACAAAAATCTGGTAGATATTATGATAAATACCTTAAAAAATATAGGTGTGGAGAGGGCATTTGTGGTCAATAGCGAGGAAGGACTGGATGAGCTTTCTGTCTCGGGTAAAAGTTCGATTGCAGAGCTGAGAGACGGCAGGGTCAGCAAATATATATTAGATCCCCGAGAACTGGGCTTTGCAAAATCGGATATTGAAGATCTGGTGGGTGGAGATGCAAAATTAAATGCAGGAATCCTGATCGATATTCTTACCGGAGTTGAAAAAGGCGCAAAGAGAGATTCCGCTGTTATAAATGCAGCAGCTGCTTTAGTCTCGGGAAAGAAAGCTGAATCCTTATCCGGGGCTGTCAATTTAGCTGTCTGTTCCATCGACAGCGGCAGGGCGTATGAAAAATTAGAAAAATTAATAGAATTTACCAACAGGAGATCTGGTTAGCAGCCGGCTTATATAAAAACCGGGTAGTATATTTTAAAAAGAGGGAAAATTTGAAGTACCTGAAAGAGATTTTAATTTCAAAAAAAGAAGAAATAAAGAATATAAGCAGGAATCAAAAACGGGAAGGATCTGTTTTGGATGGTTCTGGTGAGGCAAAAAGAAGTTTTTTAAAAAAAATTCAAAAAGGAAAGATAAATATAATTGCAGAGATTAAAAAGGCCTCTCCTTCCAGAGGGATTATAAACAGCCGGCTCGATATTGAAAAGACAGCGGTTGTTTATGATAAGTTTAAGGATTTTATCTGCGGGATTTCTGTTCTTACCGAGCCGCTATATTTTAAAGGTGAGCCGGAGAATATAAAAATAGTTAAACAAAATTCGAAACTGCCGGTTTTAAGAAAGGATTTTATTTTTAGTGAGATGCAGGTTTACCAGAGCGCCGTACTTGGTGCGGATTGTATCTTACTTATCAGTTCCATCCTGGGAAAGAAGAAACTAAAAAGACTTTTCAGTTCAGCGACCGGCCTGGACCTTGAAGTACTGGTTGAGGTGCATAGATTGGAGGAGCTGGATAAGGCGTTGGATATAGGGGCACAATTCATAGGCATAAATAACCGCAATTTAGGCGATATGAGTGTTGACAGCAGGACAACCTTCCGTCTTTTAAATTACGTGCATAAAAGAGATTTACAGGATAAAATTTTTGTCTGTGAGAGCGGAGTGGAAGATATTGAATATATTAAAAAATTATTCTTAGGCGGTATAAATACTTTTTTAATCGGCGGATATTTTATGGCCAGTAAAAATTTAGAGGAAACTTTAAACAATATGAAGATGGAGCTCAAGAGAGAAAAATTACTATAGAATAAGGAAGCAGTAGGTTGGATATACGTAAGAGGGCAGCAATATGGTATGGGTAAAAATATGCGGGATTACCAATATGGAAGATGCAGAAAAAATATCAAAGCTAAAAATTGATGCAATGGGATTCATCCTGTCCGCCGACAGTCCCAGAAGAATCAAGGCGACAGAAGCAGGGAAAATAATTGAGGCCATTCGGGGCAGAAAGAAGAATATTTCAGCAGTAGGAGTGTTCGTTAATGAAGAAATCGGAAAGGTTGCAGAGGATTCTGAGAGCCTGGGGTTGGATTTTATCCAGCTTTCAGGAGATGAGGACGAATATTACTTAAAAGATTTAAAGAGGAGGACTGTACATATAAATATAATAAAGGCGATCAGAGTTAATCATAAAGACAAATTATGTTCAAAAAAAGTTTATGAAAAGATGATCAGGTTAGAAAAACTAGTGAATTTTATTCTGTTGGATAGCTACAGCAAGGATGTTTACGGCGGAACAGGGAAGTCCTTCAGGTGGGACATTATAAAAGATTATCACAGTCTGGTACCGGTTATATTATCCGGCGGGCTTGATGCTGAAAATGTGGGAGAAGCGGTAAGAATCGTAAAACCGTTTGGGGTAGATGCATCATCCAAGTTGGAGACTTATCCGGGGAAAAAAGATATATATAAAGTAAGAAGATTTATAAATATTTTAAAACATCCGGCAGATATTTTATAAAAAAATGAATAAGAAGAAAAAAAGTAAAGCAGATCACAGTTATAAAAAGAAAGGCACCGAAAGCAGCAGGGGCGGATATTTTGGAACATTCGGAGGCAGATATGTTCCGGAAATACTGATTCATGCACTGGATGAGCTGGAAAGCAATTACTTTAAGTTTAAAAAAGATAAGAATTTTAAGCGGGAACTTTCCTTTTATTTAAAAAATTACGTAGGAAGGCCCACACCTCTTTATTATGCCGGAAGGCTCTCTAACGCATTGGGCGGTGCCAGGATATATTTGAAGAGGGAAGACCTGTGCCACCTGGGGGCACATAAAATTAATAATACAGTGGGCCAGGTGCTGCTGGCCAAAAAAATGGGAAAGAAATTCATAATTGCAGAAACCGGCGCAGGTCAGCATGGTGTGGCCACTGCAGCGGCAGCGGCATTGTTTGATATGAGCTGTAAGGTTTTTATGGGAAGCAAAGACATAAAAAGACAGTCTTCTAATGTGCGCAGGATGATACTTATGGGCGCGGAAGTAATAGAGGTCTCATCCGGGAGCAGGACATTAAAAGATGCAGTAAATGAAGCTCTCCGCTACTGGGTGTCAAGGGTTGATGACACCTACTATGTACTGGGTTCGGTGGTAGGCCCCCATCCCTATCCCACCATGGTCAGGGATTTCCAGGTTGTCATTGGTAAAGAGACCAGAAGGCAGATTATTAGCGCAGAGGGAAGGCTCCCCGACTATATTATAGCCTGCGTCGGCGGGGGAAGTAACTCCATTGGGATATTTTATCCTTTTTTAAATGATACGGATACAGTAAGGCTTATCGGAGTGGAGGCAGGAGGCAAAGGTATTGCAAGCAGGAAGCACGGGGCAACTTTATGTTACGGGAATGAAGGAATATTTCACGGCGCCTTCAGTTATGTACTTCAAGATGATTACGGTCAGATAGAAGAAGCATATTCCGTATCAGCGGGACTTGATTATCCGGGAGTCGGTCCCGAGCATGTGTATTTGAAAGAAAAAGGAAAAGTTAAGTATGAATATATTCTGGATAATGAGGCTCTGGAGGCATTTAGGGCATTATCGGTATACGAAGGGATAATCCCGGCATATGAGAGTTCCCATGCTCTGGCTTATACTGCAAAACTGGCTCCAACCCTGAGCAGGGATAAAATAATTGTGGTCAATCTTTCAGGACGGGGAGATAAGGATATTGATAATAAATAGAAAACATTTAACGGAGAAGGAGCTGATGAACGATCTTAAAAACAGGCCCATAGGCAGGGTTTTTAAAGAATTGATCGGCCGCAGCCGGAAAGCATTCATCCCTTTTTTGACCTGCGGCTTTCCCAGCATCAGCGGATTTTTAACTTTATTTGAAACCCTGGATAAAAGCGGAGCGGATATAATTGAAATAGGAATACCGTTTTCGGATCCGCTGGCCGACGGAGCTGTTATTCAGGCCACTTCAAAGATAGCACTGGAAAAAGGAATAAATACGGATATTGTTTTTGATTCCATAATTAAAATAAGAAAAAAAAGCAGTACCCCTATAGCCGTAATGACCTATTTTAACAGTATTTATCATTATGGCCTGGACAGGTTTCTGAAAAAAGCTGAAGAATCAGGAATAAACGGTCTGATAATTCCTGATCTGCCACTGGAAGAATTTGAAGTCTATAGGGATTATTTCGATAAGGTTGACATAGATAATATTATGCTGGCTTCTTTAACTTCGACAGGAAAAAGGCTGCATGCTATTACAGGCAGGGGCAGCGGATTCTTATACTGCGTCTCGGTAAAAGGGGTTACAGGAATAAGGAATAACATAAGTCCGGAAGTAAAAATTTTTTTAGGCAATTTAAGAAAGATGACCGATCTGCCCCTGGCATTGGGCTTCGGGCTTTCCAGCAGGGAACAGATTAACCAAATAAAGGATTACTGCGATGGGATCATAATAGGCAGTAAAATCCTATCGATGCTGCTTGAAGCCAGGAACTTTAAAAGCGGACTGGCAGCAGTTGAAAATTTCTGTCTTGATATAAATAAGACGTTAAAAGGCATCAACCGGTAAATTGACCAGACTGTTGCGAATATTGCTGATATCCATAATAATATGGGTAGGGCAGGCAAAGTATTAAAATTGATATAGACCAGGATGATGTTAGATTTTAACCAGGACAATGAAAATAAGGATTTAACCATAAGCATAGTCAGTTATAATAGTTTATCTTTTTTAAGGGAATGTCTTAAATCCATAACGGAAAATTCCCCCCGGATAAAGTATGAAATTATAGTGGTTGACAATGCTTCCGGTGACGGTACTGTTGAATTTATAAGGAAGGAATACCCTCTGGTAACCTTAATCTCAAATAAAAAGAATACCGGATTTGCCGCCGCCAATAATAAAGCGATACAAAGGTCGCGTTCAAAATATATACTTCTGATGAACAGCGATTGCAGGGTTTTTAAGGAGTCATTGGATAATTTAGTATTATTTATGGAGAAAAATCCACAGGCAGGAATAACAGGGCCCAGAATAATTAACAGCGATGGAACAATTCAGCTATCCTGCAGGAGATTTCCCTCGACATTTGAGGCAGCGGCCCACACTATTCTTATAAATATCTTTCCCCGTAATCCTTTTTCAAGAAAATATAAACTTGCTGATGCCGAAAAAGACAGGCCCTTTGAAGTTGACTGGGTTTCGGGGTCATGTATGATCATCAGGAGGAAAGCCCTTAAAGATTCGGGTTTGCTTGATGAAAATTATTTTATGTATGTCGAGGATCTGGATATCTGTCATAGGATGTGGCAGAAAAACTGGAGAGTGTATTATTACCCACATGCTGAAATAATGCACCATATCGGGGGCAGTAGCGGTGGCGGAAGAGTCAAGTCAAGTTTCAGGATGCAGAAAAGCGTGTTTTATTTTTTCCGGAAAAATTATAGAAACAGCTGGAAGATCATTCTAATGCCGCTGCTGGTACTGCTTCTGGGATTCAGACTTTTTATAGCCGTGTTAAAAAGTCTTTTTTTAAGAAAGTGATAGAGATTTATGGATAGTTAAGCGTGTCTGGATTTTTTATATTTTCAATTTTATATTAAAATAATTGCTAAAGTTAAATAATTATCAGGGAGAAAATTCTTTTGAGGATTCTAGTAACAGGAATAGCGGGATTTGCAGGCAGACATCTTACTGCCTATCTGGCAGAAAAAGGAAACCATGAAATTTTGGGAATTGATCTAAATTTTAAAAATTTCAATTCGAGCGGCTATTTCAGTAAGATTAAAATTTCAGAGACTGATTTAACTGACAGGGAATCGGTTTTAAATATTGTTAAAAAATTCAAACCTCAGCAGATCTATCATCTGGCGGCACAAAGTTCTGTTAGTTATTCATGGGAAAATCCTATAGAAACCTTCAGGATCAATGTTTTTGGAGGAATAAATATCCTGGAGGGCCTTAAGCTTTTCTGTCCCGGCTGCAGGATTCTTATGGCGTGTACTGCTGAAGAATACGGCGAGATCGATAATGAACATAAATCCATTGATGAAAATTTTAAAATCTATCCGCAGAATCCTTATGCTGTAAGCAAGGCGGCCCTGGATTTTTTCTCTTCTGTTTATTATAGTGCATACAAGATCCCGGTTTTTATCAGCAGGTCATTCAATCATATTGGGCCGGGACAATCAGAAAAATTTGCATGTTCGGATTTTGCAAGACAGATAGCCCTGATAGAAAGCGGCAGGCAGGACCCTGTGATAAGGGCCGGTAATCTGGAGTCTCAAAGAGATTTTATGGATGTAAGGGATGCGGTCAGGGCATATTACTATATAATAAATAACGGAAATGAGGGCCAGATTTATAATGTCTGCTCCGGCAGAAAGCGAAAAATTTCGGATTTGCTTGAAATACTTTTATCAATGGCCAAAAGATCGGATATTAAAGTAAAAATTGACAGGAGCAGGTTCAGAGCAATTGATGTCAGGATTTTCTATGGGGACAACAGCAAATTAAAAGCTCATACCGGCTGGAGCCCCGGATATTCTATTAGGACCTCACTTAAGGAAACACTTGATTACTGGAGGGAAAATGTTAGATTACAGACTTACACAGATCGGGAAAAGGAGTTAAATTGAAAGCAGTAATATTAGCCGGTGGAGAAGGAACAAGGCTGCGCCCCATTACAAACATGAATCCTAAACCAATGCTGCCGCTGGTAAATAAGCCTTTCATGGAAAATTTTATCCTATGGCTCAGGTCCCACAGGATTAAAGATATAATCTTTTCCACCGGTTATCTTCCGGAAATCTTTAAAGATTATTTTGGCGAAGGCGGCGACTTTGGATTAAATCTTACCTATATTAAGGAAGAAAAACCGCTGGGAACATGCGGAGGAGTGAAGAATTTAGAGAGTTATCTGAAAGGCCGTCGTTTCATGGTATTTAACGGCGATATTCTTTCCTCGCTGAATTTAACAGATATGATAGCTTTTCACAAGAAGAAAAAGGCAGACATAACAATAGCCCTGACTCCTGTTGAGGATCCCTCATATTATGGATTGGTTCCTGTCAATTGTGAAGGAAAGGTGAAACAGTTCCTGGAGAAGCCGAACCAGGAAGAAATTACCACCAATCTAATTAATGCCGGTGTTTATATTATCGAACCAAATATAATGGATATGGTACCGGCAGGCAAGAAATATTCTTTTGAAAGAGGGCTTTTCCCTATGGCCTTAAATGAAGGGTATAAGATTTACGGTTATGTTTCGAACTCATATTGGCTGGATATTGGGACCCCGGAAAAATATTTGACGGCTCATTATGACATTTTAAATAAAAAAGTAAATTTCAGGTTTCCATATAAAGAGATAACGAAAAATATCTATATTGGAAAGGGCTCCAGGTATTTAAAAAGTAATTTTGTTTCCGGTCCTGTGGTTATCGGCAGGAAAGCGAAGATAGAAAAAGGTGCCAGAATAATGCCGCTTACGGTAATCGGAGATGATTGTTTTATCTCCGGAGGAACTGAAATATCCGAGAGTATAATATTCAATAATTGCAGGATTGGTAAAAATTGTATTATAAAAAAATCAATAATCTCAAATAATGTAAAAATCGGCAGTAATGTAATTATTGAAGATCTTTCGGTTATCGGGGATAACAGCAGGGTAGAAAAAGACAATGTGCTCAAGAATGGTATTAAAATTAATATAAATTCTAATATAAGAGAAGGACAGATTACTTTTTAAATTAGGTTTTAGGGAATAATTTAATCAAGAGGGGTGAGAAAATAGTGAGAGCGCTTATTACGGGAATTACAGGTCAGGACGGGTCGTACCTGGCTGAATTTTTACTGGATAAGGGATACCAGGTTTATGGAATGGTCAGGCGTTCATCAGTGGAAAATCTGGATAGGATAGAGCATATAAAAGATAAATTAAAATTTGTTCAGGCTGATCTGCTGGACCAGCTGTCCATAATAGATGCAATAAAAGAATCAAGGCCCGATGAAATATACAATCTTGGCGCCATGTCATTTGTACCCACTTCATGGAAACAGCCGGTGCTTACCGGAGAATTTACGGCACTGGGAGTAACCCGGATGCTGGAAGCTGTGAGGCATATGGATAGAAATGTAAAATTTTACCAGGCATCCAGTTCTGAAATGTTCGGGAAAGTAAGAGAAATTCCCCAGAACGAGAGTACCCCATTTTATCCGCGCAGTCCTTACGGAGTGGCAAAAGTTTACGGGCATTATATGACAGTAAATTACAGGGAGAGTTATAATATGTTTGCCTGCAGCGGTATACTTTTTAACCACGAATCTCCCAGACGCGGACTGGAGTTTGTTACCAAGAAAGTAACTTATGGTGCGGCCAGGATAAAGCTGGGGATGGCTGATAGTTTGTATATGGGTAATTTAGATGCTAAAAGGGATTGGGGATATGCCAGGGATTATATTGAGGCAATGTGGCTGATGTTGCAGCAGGATAAACCCGAGGATTATGTCATAGGTACGGGAGAGTCACACTCAGTAAGAGAATGGGTTGAAGCTTCTTTTAAGTGTCTAGATCTTGACTGGAAGAAATATGTAAAAACTGATAAGGACTTTATCCGTCCGGCCGATGTAGATCTTCTGGTGGGCGATTCTGCCAAAGCCCAAAAAAAGCTGGGCTGGAAGAACAAGGTTAATTTTGACCAGCTGGTTAAGATTATGGTTGAATATGATTATAATTTTTTAAAAAAATAAATTTAACAATAAATTATTAATGGAGTCGAATTTAATGGAAGGAAAATCGATAAAGTTTGGGACTGACGGATGGAGAGGCATCATAGCCGATGATTTTACTGTTGAAGGAGTAAGAATTGTCTCTCAGGGTGTCAGTAATTATATTATAAAAAAGCTGGGAAGCAGTAGAAAACCGGAAGTAGTGATAGGATATGACTCCAGGTTCATATCTGAAAGGTTTGCCCTGGAAGCTGCAGAAATCTTCATTCTAAATAATATCAGGGTTTATTTTTCTGATAGGATCATACCCACACCTGTTCTTTCCTATGCTGTGGTTGAGAAGAAAGCTGATCTTGGAATAATGATTACCGCAAGCCACAATCCTTATTATTATAATGGTTATAAAATTAAAGGCCCATTTGGCGGATCGGCCACCATGGATATAATAACCGAGGTCGAGAAAGAAATCAGTGAAGTTCTTGGCAATACGAAAAATTATGAAAAATATTTGCATTCTAAAGCCGCAGGAAATCCCGATATGGAAAGGGTTGATTTTTTGTCAGCTTATGAAAAGAATCTCCTTAGTAAAGTTGATACAGACATTATAAAAGGTTTTAAATTCAATTTGCTGCTTGAGCCTATGTATGGGGCGGCCCAGGGAATATATAAGAAGATTATCCAGAAATTCGGCTCTGAAAATGTTATGGAAATACATTCGGATTTGAATCCCGGCTTTGGTGGCATAAATCCCGAACCCATCGGAAATAATCTTAACCAGGCGGTAAGTGCCCTAAAGAAGAATAAATGTAAACTAGCCATCTGCCTGGATGGTGATGGGGACAGAATTGCCGCTCTGGGGGAAAATGGTAATTATATCAGCTCGCATCATATGTTTGCCATAGTATTGTGGTATCTGGCCTGCAGGAAGAAAATGAAGGGAAGGGTGGTAAAATCGGTAAATCTTTCCTCTATAGTGGACAGGATATGCTTAAAATATAATCTTGAACTGGTTACTACTCCGGTAGGTTTCAAGTACATAGCCGAAGAAATTTTAAAAGGCGGAGTTATTATGGGCGGTGAAGAAAGCGGAGGCCTCTGGGCGGGAGGAGATTTTCCCGAGAGAGATGGGATGATGATGGGCCTGAAGCTTATAGAGATAATATGCAGCACCGGTATGACCGTAAACCAGATACTGGAAAGAATTTATAGCCAGTTTGGATATTTTGTTTTTAACAGGATTGATTATAAGATTGATTTGAAGCAGAAAGAAAACCTAAAGTCTCTGCTGGAAAAAGGTATTCCGGGAATTTTAAAGAAAGCCGGCGTCGGAAGGACCGTTAATATAGATGGTTATAAATATATTATGGAAGATGGAAGCTGGGTTATGATAAGGCCGTCAGGAACAGAGGCAGTGGTAAGATTATATGCAGAAGGTGAGAGCAGCAAAAAAGTAAGCTTTCTTCAGAAACTGGGAAAGGAAGTTATAGACAGCGTTTTTTAAAATGCAAGCATATGGCTGAAAAACAGCGTTTAAGGTAATTTTGGGAGGATACGGACTATGAATATTTTAGATGATATGAACAGAATAAAAGAAATTGATAAGAATGGTATACTGAAAGTCGAAGAGGATTTTTACCAGCAGCTGCTTGATGCAAGGGAAATCATACAGAATGCTGATCTTAGTGAAGTAAGAAAGAAAAATAACGGGATTGCTTTTTTAGGGATGGGAGGATCAGGGTTTGCCGGAGATATCATTAAAGCTCTTATAAAAGATGATATAAATATACCGGTTGAAATCGTAAAAGGATATAAGCTGCCCGCTTTTATAAAAAGTAACTGGCTGGTAGTTGCTGTAAGTTATTCCGGTGATACCGAAGAAACAATTTCCGCAGCCAACCAGGCACTGGAGCGGAAATGCGAGACTCTTATTATCTGCTCCGGAGGGAAGCTTGAGGGTATCGGCAGGAGAGAAAGTAAAGTCGTAATAAAAATACCCCCGAAACTGCAGCCCAGGGGTGCCATTGGCTATTTGTTTTTACCTGCATATCTGGCTCTGGACAAACTTGGTCTTATAAAAGTGAATTCTGCAGATATAGAAGAGGCTACGAATTTAATAAAGCTGAAAGCCGTACTTTACAGCAGGAAAAACAGCAGTGACAGGAATCCTGCAAAGAAGCTGGCTTTAAAAATTTCAGACCGTCTGCCTATAATATACGGGACGGAAGGACTTTTAACTGCAGTCAGCTATAGATTAAAGTGTGAGATTAATGAGAATTCAAAAACTCCCTGCTGGTGCAATAATTTTCCGGAATTAAACCATAACGAAATTGTCGGCTGGGAAAGGTTGAAAGATATAACTAAAAAATTCATACTCCTGATTTTCAGGGAGAAAGATGAGACAGCAAGAGTAAAAAAACGTATCGATGTGACTATAAATATTATTAAGGAAAATATAGGAGAGATTATAGAAATACAGGTGGAGGGGAAATCGAAACTGGCAAGAGCATTATCGACGATATATCTGGGAGATATGGCCAGTGTATATCTGGCGCTGCTGGCAGGCGTGGATCCTACCCCGGTAGAAAAAATAAAGATACTAAAAGAAGAGCTTGAAAAATTAAATTAAAAATAAAAAAAGTGCAGAAAGGGAAATTTTAATGGATTTTGATCTAAAAGATATCAATTTAGCCAAAGAGGGTAAAAATAAAATAGAATGGGCCGCCAGGGAAATGCCGGTTCTTAAAGGCATAAGGAAAGATTTTTCGAAACACAAACCTCTTAAAAACCTTGCAATAGGAGCGTGCCTGCATGTTACATCAGAAACTGCAAATCTTATGATTACCTTAAAAGAAGGTGGAGCCAGCGTAGCTTTATGTGCCTCCAATCCCTTAAGCACCCAGGATGATGTGGCGGCTTCACTGGTCAAAGATTTTAAAATTGAGGTATTTGCCATAAAGGGTGAAGATAACAAAACATACTACAGGCATATAAACAGTGTTCTTGACAGAGGGCCCCGTATTACAATGGATGATGGAGCGGATTTGATTTCTACCATTCATAGCAGCAGGAGGGAACTGCTGAAAAGTGTATATGGCGGCACAGAAGAGACCACTACAGGAGTAATCAGGCTTAAAAGTATGGAAAAAAAGGGTGTACTTTATTACCCTATTATTGCCGTAAATGATGCCAAAACCAAACATTTTTTTGATAACCGTTACGGAACAGGTCAGAGTACCATTGATGGAATCTTAAGAGCCACTAATATCCTGCTTGCAGGTAAAAAATTTGTGGTGGCGGGTTATGGATGGTGCGGAAGAGGAGTAGCCATGAGAGCAAAGGGAATGGGGTCTTCGGTGATAATAATGGAAGTGGACCCCTTAAAGGCACTGGAAGCCAAGCTGGATGGATTTGATGTGATGGATTCCGAAAAAGCGGCAAAAGTGGGAGACATTTTTTTATCTGTCAGCGGTAATAAAAATGTAATAAGTAAGGAAATTCTAGCCAGCTGCAGGGATAATGTGATCCTGGCCAATTCCGGCCATTTTAATGTTGAGATTGATCTGGATTACCTGAAGGCAAACAGCACGAAAAAAAGGAAAGTGAGGCCCTTTGTTGAAGAATATCTTATGAAAGACGGAAGGAAATTGTATGTCATTGCCGAGGGAAGACTGGTAAATCTAAGTGCCGCCGAGGGCCATCCTGCCAGTGTTATGGACATGAGTTTTGCAAACCAGGCTTTGAGTGCCAAGTATATTCTTGAAAACAGCGGGGATCTTTTAAAAAAGGTTTACACGGTACCTGAAAAGATTGACAGTAAAATAGCGGAACTTAAACTGAAAAGCATGGGAGTAAAAATAGATAAATTAACCGATGAGCAGGAGAAATATCTTAGTTCATGGGAAATAGGAACTTAAATCCTTATACAAAGGAAAAAAGAGTAAGCCCCCTTATATGGGAAGGATCGTTTCTAAGATTACTGGATCAGAGGAAACTTCCCTTCAAGGAGGTATATATAAATTGCAGGACAGTCGGCAGCGTAGCGGAGGCTATTAAAACTATGGTGGTGAGAGGAGCACCTGCAATCGGTGTTACCGCAGGTTACGGCACTGCACTGGCTGCTTTAAGATTTAACGGGAAAGACAGGCAAAAATTTACCAATCATATAAATGAAAGTATAAAATTGCTTTCCGAAACCAGGCCAACGGCTATAAATTTATTCTGGGCACTGGACAGAATGAAAAGAACTTTGGATAATGCCGGAAATCTGGAAGTCAGCAGGATTAAAAGTAAATTAATAGCGGAAGCTGAGGAAATTGAAAAGCAGGATCTGGAGGTTAACCTCAAAATTGGCCAAAACGGGAAAGAAATCTTCAGGGAAAGTAAATCTGAAATTAAAATCCTTACCCACTGTAATGCAGGAGCACTTGCAACTTCCGGTTATGGAACCGCACTTGCCGTGATAAGAAGCTTAAATGCAGAAGGAAGAGTGGCAAATGTAATAGTAGATGAAACCAGGCCGTTTCTCCAGGGGGCAAGACTTACTGCATGGGAACTTCATAAGGAAAAAATTCCTTTTTTCATTATATCTGATAATATGGCAGGATATTTTATGTCAAGAGGAGATGTTGATGCGGTACTGGTAGGCGCAGACAGAATAGCTTCAAACGGGGATACCGCAAATAAAATAGGAACATTGAGTCTGTCTATCCTTGCCGGGTATTACAAAATACCGTTTTATGTCGCCGCTCCTATCTCAACTGTTGATATAAAAATGAAAAGCGGAGATAATATTCCTATTGAGTACAGGGATGGGAATGAAATGAGAGAAATTCTGGGAAAAACTATTATTCCCCAGTTTATGGCAGTAAAAAATCCGGCTTTTGATGTTACTCCTACGGACAATATAACTGCAATAATAACTGAAGAAGGAGTGATCTATCCTCCTTACAAAAAGAGTATCGGCAAATTTTTTAAAACTGGTGGTCATACGATAAAAGAGGTAAACAACTCCGATGGAAAAAAATAAGGCCATGGTGCTGGCTGCAGGTCTGGGAACCAGGCTGAGGCCACTGACAGACTTGATCTCCAAACCAATGGCGCCTATAGTAAACAGACCGGTTATGGAGCATATTATAAGACTTCTGGCCAAGCATAAATTTACCAGTATTGTCTGTAATCTGCACTGGTATCCGGATGAGATAAAAAATTATTTTGGCGATGGGTCAAAATGGGGAGTAGATATAGTTTATTCATACGAGAAAGAACTGCTGGGTACCGCAGGGGGTGTGAAAAATGTAGAAGATTTTTTTGGAGACAGCACCTTTCTGGTTATAAGCGGTGATGCTCTGACAGATATTGATTTAACCAGAGCGGTTGAATCTCACAAACAAAAAACAGGCATAGCCACGATTATTTTAACTGAAGTTGAAGATACTTCACGTTATGGAGCAGTACTGCTGGATAACAATAAAAGGGTAAAAGGATTTCAAGAAAAACCCTTAAGCGGAGTTGCAGAATCAAATCTTGCAAACAGCGGGATATATATTTTTGAATCCGGCGTATTTGATTATTTGCCTCCCAAAGGAACTTTTTATGATTTTGGTGAGAATCTTTTTCCTGATCTGTTAAATAGAGATGTTCCGTATTATGGCTATAGCCATAATCAATACTGGAACGATGTTGGAAGTCTGGATGAATACCAACAAGGCAATTTTGATGCGCTTGAAGGTAAGGTTAAAGTCAGCATTCCCGGGGAAAAGATCAAAGAAGGTGTCTGGGTAGGAAAAAACTGCAAGATCCAGGAGGGAGTTATAATAACCCCCCCGGTATGTATCGGAGATAATTGTACCATCAAGAAAGATGCAAAACTTTTTGGCCCCATAATCCTGGGCAGCAATACCATAGTTGATGAAAGAGCGGTCCTGTACAGGGGAATAAAGTGGGGCAGCGGCTATATAGGTAAAGATGCCTCTCTTATAGGAGCAATTATAGGATATGATACCAAAATAAAAGATAAGGCTTCGATTTTAGAAAAAGCGGTGATAGGTTCTAAAAGCGTTATAAAGGATGGAATAAAAATCCATCCCAGCGTAAAAATAATGTCCAATGAAATAATTGATATTGATACCAAAAATACCAGAGAAAATTAATAATAATTTGATAAATATTTTTAGAGATATTATCATTCCACCCATATGTGCCGTTTGCGGGAAACTTAATCCCGAATTATTATGCCGGCAGTGCAGATCTGAGATTGAAGAAATAGGTGAAAAAATATGTAAATACTGCGGCAGGCCGCTGTCAGGAGCTGATAACGGCAGCAGTAGGTGCAATTATTGCAGGGATGGAGATTTTGGTTTTTACAGACACAGGAGCTTTGCCGTGTATAAAGGAGAGATAAGAAAAATAATAAGGAAATATAAATATAACAGGATATGTGCTTTAAAGGAAGTAATGGCCGCTTTTTTAAAGCAAACTTATATTAGAAATTACATGCTTGAAAAAATTGACTACATGGATACTGTACCGGGCGAACATATGGAAGACTTGTGCGGATCACTATCAAAGCTTATTGGAATCCCTTTTGCAGGCAATATATTGAAAATAAGAAAGATTCTGAAGCAGCAGGGTCTTAATTCCGTTCAGAGGAGAGGTAATATAAAGGGAGCATTCAAAGTTAAAAACTGTCTGCAGGCCAAGGGGAAAAATCTGATGCTGGTAGATGACGTCTGGACCACCGGGAGCACATTAAACGAGATTGCCGGTGTTCTAAAGAGTGCCGGTGCGGAGAAAATTTATTTATTAACTTTGGCCAGGGGAATATAATTAATATGGCGGGATTTAAAGGAACAGTAAAATGGTTTAGTCCGGAGAACGGATTTGGTTTTATAGAAGCGGAATTGAAAGAAATTGGAGATATTTTTGTAAATTTTTCCTCCATACAGTCTGACGGATTTAAAACGTTAAAGAAGGGACAGAGAGTGGAATTTGAGTTTGAAAAAGATGAGAGAGGGAAAATAGCAAAAAAAGTAAGGATAATAAATTAATAATTTATCCTGCAAACAGATGCTTTAGCATAAGTTTTTTAATAAATTAGCATCAAGGAGGAGATAGAGTGGAGTTTATTATAAAAAGCAGAAATATTGAGCTGGATGAGAAGATACGAAACTACACAGGTAGAAAAATTAAAGATAAAATTGTAAAGATTCTGGATAAGATAATAAAGCTGGAAGTTAAATTCATATTTGAAAAAAATCCAAGGATCAATTTAAATAACCTGGTAGAAGTAACTGTATTTACAGCAGGCACGGTTATCAGGGCAACTGATTCCGGAGCCGATGTTTTCGAGGCTGTGGATAAAGTCAGTGGTAAACTGGAAAGACAGGTGAAAAAATATAAGGAAAAATTAATAAGCAGAGGGAGAAAGAACAGTAATTTAAAAGAAATTAAAAAATTTGAAACTGATAAAGCCGGACCGGAGAGATTTAATGGCGGCACAGGTGAGATGATAGTAAAGATTAAAACTTTTACTTTAAAGCCGGTAACTCCGGAGGAGGCAGTACTGCAGATGGAACTGCTGGGCCATGATTTTTTTGTTTTTGTTAATTCAGAAACCGGGAGAACTGCAGTAGTATACCGCAGGAAAGATAAAAATTATGGATTAATAGAACCAACTATATAATGAATAGGGCAGGGTATATATAAATGTTTGAAAAAATTGGGAATATATTAAAGTTTGGTGAAGGCAAGAGATTAAAGAAATATGAAGAAATAGTAGGTATTGTGAACAGTTTTGACCGGGATATGGGTTCGCTTACCGACAGCCAGCTATATGAAAAAACTTCGGACTTTAAACAGAGATATGAGAACGGACAAAAACTCGAGGATTTAATGCCGGAAGCTTTTGCAGTGGTAAGAGAAGCGGCAAAAAGGACACTTAATATGAAGCATTTTGATGTCCAGATAATGGGAGGCGTTGTTCTTTTTGAAGGGAAAATCGCTGAAATGAAGACCGGTGAAGGTAAAACTCTGGTTGCCACACTTCCCGTATACCTGAATTCATTAACAGGTAAAAGTACTCACTTGATTACGGTTAACGATTATCTGGCAAAGAGAGACAGTGAATGGATGGGAAAGATTTATAAGTTTCTGGGCCTGGATGTTGGTCTTATCCAGCACGGGATGGCTACTTCGGAAAAAAAGGAACAATACAAATCAGATGTAATACATGGTACAAATAATGAATTTGGGTTTGATTATCTTAGAGATAATATGGTAATGGATAAGGGAAATATGGTTCAGGATGGCCACAATTATGCCATTATAGATGAGGTTGACAGTATCCTTGTAGATGAAGCCAGAACACCTCTTATTATCTCAGGAATTGCTTACAGGACCACTGAAATCTACGGAAAATTTGCAAGAATAGTCCCGCAGCTGGAAATAAATAAGGATTTTGAAATAGATGAAAAGGCAAAGACAGCGGCAGTTACCGAAGAGGGCGTCTCAAGAATTGAAGAAATCCTGGGGATAGATAATTTATACAGTCCTTCCAACTTTTTGTATATACATGCCTTAAATCAATCTCTTAAGGCATATCATCTGTTTAAGAGGGATGTCGATTATATGCTCAAAGACGGCCAGATAATCATTGTGGATGAATTCACAGGAAGGCTGATGCCGGGTAGGAGATACAGTGAGGGCCTTCACCAGGCCATAGAAGCCAAGGAAAGAGTTGAAGTGAGAGATGAAAATCAAACACTGGCAACGGTCACCATCCAGAATTATTTCAGGATGTACGATAAGCTGGCAGGAATGACCGGTACCGCAATTACTGAAGCATCTGAATTCAGACACATTTACGGGCTTGAGACTGTGGTAATACCAACCAATGAACCGATGATAAGGGAAGATCTTCCTGACCGGATTTATAAAACGGAACAGGTTAAGTTCAATAATGTGGTAGAAGATATAGTTTCAAGGCATGACAGGGGGCAACCGGTACTGGTGGGCACCATATCCATTGAAAAGTCTGAAAAGCTGAGCGGAATGCTGAAAAGGAGAGGTATACTGCACCAGGTTTTAAATGCAAAATATCATGAAAAGGAAGCTGAGATAATTGCCAGGGCAGGACAGAGAAATGCGGTCACTATCGCTACCAATATGGCAGGAAGAGGTACGGATATAGTACTGGGTGAAGGAGTGGTAGGGCTTGGAGGTCTTCATGTTCTTGGAACTGAAAGACATGAGAGCAGGAGGATCGATAATCAATTGAGAGGAAGAAGCGGGCGGCAGGGAGATATAGGATCAAGCCAGTTTTATTTGAGTACGGAAGATGAACTGCTCAGGCTTTTTGGCTCGGAAAGAATTTATAAGGTAATGGAGACTTTTAATTTTCCGGATGATTTGCCCATACAGCACTCTATGATCAGCAGAGCTATTGAGAATGCACAGAGACAGGTGGAAGGCAGGAATTTTGAAATAAGAAAACATGTTCTTGAATATGATGATGTGATGAACAAGCAAAGAGAAGTTATTTATTCCAGAAGGAAGAAAATCCTGGAAGAGGAAAATTTAATGCAGACAGCCCGTGATATGATTAAAGATGTAATAGAGGACAGTGTTAATATTCATATAAATCCCGGCGATTATCCGGAAAGCTGGAATCTGGATGCGCTGTCCAATTATATGGGCCCTCTGATTCCGGGAAATATCGTAGCCGATATTATAGACAGAGAAAAAATTACAAGTAGTAAATGGACCATAGGTCTTTTAAAGGAGAAACTGGTGGAGAGAGCGTCCCGGATATACCAGGAGAGAGAAAATACTTATTCTTCTCCGGTCATAAGGAGACTGGAGAAAATAGTGATGCTAAATGTTATTGATAATATGTGGAGGGGCCATCTTCTGGAAATGGATTATCTAAAAGAAGGCATAGGCCTTAGAGCTATCGGCCAGAGGGACCCGCTGGTTGAGTATAAAAGAGAGGCGTTTAATTTATTTAAAGAGCTAATAGAGGAGATAAAGTTCGATACGGTAAGATTGTTATATAATGCCAGAATAGTTGCCAGAGATGAACAGGAAACAACAGCCCCGGAGCACCGGGTAAGTAACGTGGTCACCAGCGGCCCCGTGGAGGCGGGAACAAGATCCCTTAAAACAAAAACTGCAGCTGCAAAGAAAATCGGAAGGAATGATCCCTGCCCATGCGGAAGCGGCAAGAAATATAAAAAATGCTGCGGTAGATAATATAAATATAATAACCGGAGGATTTGATGATAGAAGATTATAAGCTAAGGCTGGATAAACTGGTAAAGAAACTTATTTATCTGCGGGACTGTCTTTGAAATAAATAGCAAAATGAAAAGGCTTGAGGAACTTCGTGTAAAAACCCTTTCTAAAAAGTTCTGGGAAGACCGAACCAATGCCCAGAACATTACCCAAGAGATTAATGAGCTTAAGGAAACCATTAGCAGCATCAAAAATCTGGAAGAGAAGGTAGAAAATTGCAGGCTGGCCCTGGAAATACTCCAGGATGAGGAAGATAGAAGCCTGAAAAACGAACTGATAGAAAACCTGGATAGCATTGAGCATAAATTAAGTGACCTGGAAGAGAAAATCCTTTTAAGCGGCAGGTATGATTCTTATCCTGCAGTGGTAACCATCCATCCGGGAGCAGGAGGAACTGAATCCCAGGATTGGGCCGAGATGTTGTTCAGGATGTATACCCGCTGGATGGATAGGAGAAATTTTTCTTACAGCATTAATGATTACCAGACAGGCGAAGAAGCAGGGATAAAAAACATAACTTTTACAGCGAGAGGGAAAAGTGCATATGGACTGCTGAAATCAGAGAAAGGAATCCACAGGCTGGTTAGAATTTCACCTTTTGATTCTTCCAGGCGAAGGCATACATCTTTTACTTCTGTTGATGTAATACCGCTTATAGATAAAGATATTGATATAAAACTAAATAAAGAGGATTTGAAAATTGAGACTTTTAAGTCCAGCAGTGCCGGCGGACAACACGTAAATGTAACGGATTCTGCTGTAAGGATCACGCATCTTTCTACCGGAATTGTTGTACAGTGCCAGAATGAAAGGTCCCAGATACTAAACAGGCAGACTGCTGTGCAGATTTTAAAATCAAAACTTTTTGAGCTGGAACAGAGAAAAAATCTTGAAAAAATCAATAAACTAAGAGGAGAAAAAAAAGAAATAGGATGGGGGAACCAGATAAGAAGTTATGTCCTGCAGCCCTATCAATTGATTAAGGATCACAGAACAGGAATCGAGATCGGAGACGTACAGTCGGTACTTGACGGCGACATAGATTTACTGATAAGGGGTTTTCTTGAAAAAAAACTATCCAGAGAGTAAACTCTTGATTATTAAAATTCTAGGGAGAAAAAGGGACAGTTCGAGATGAATATGATTGAATTCAGAAATGTTAGTAAAGTATATGATAATGATACAGTTGCATTAAAGAATATCAATCTGATGGTCAGAAAAGGTGAATTTCTTTTTCTGGTAGGGCCAAGCGGCTCGGGCAAATCTACTTTTATAAAGCTGGTTATAAAAGAAATTGATGAAAGTGACGGGAATATATATATAGCCGGAAGAAATATCTGCAACCTCAAAATAAATAGAATACCCCAGCTCAGGAGAAATGTAGGGTGTGTGTTTCAGGATTATAAGCTCCTGCCCCAGAAAACTATATTTGAGAATGTGGCATTTGCCCTTGAAGTTATAGGCAGACCGAGTTACGAGATAAAAGTCCAGGTACCCCAGGTTCTGAAATTAGTCGGCCTGCATGGTAAATTAAATTCATATCCCCATCAATTATCGGGGGGCGAACAGCAAAGAGTTTCTATTGCCAGAGCTTTTGTAAACAGACCGCCCATACTTCTTGCAGATGAGCCCACCGGTAATCTGGACCCCGGAACATCGGAGGGAATTATGAAGATATTATCCAGAATAAACCTTATTGGAACTACCGTACTTATGGCCACTCATGACCGTAATATTGTAAATTCAATGAGAAGAAGAGTTGTAGAGCTGGAAGAAGGAGAAATAATAAGAGATCAAAAGAGAGGGGTATACGGAGACTAATGGCTAGAACCAGGTATTTCTTTAGCGAAACTTTCATCAGCCTGAGGAGAAATTTCATTATGGGATTCACGGCTATTACAACCGTAGCCATTACTTTATTCATCGTAGGGTTCTTCACTATAATTGTCTATGATATACAGGGAATAATAAACTCGGTAAAAAGCCAGGTTGAGCTGGCGGTGTACCTCGATGACAATATTTCGGATGAATTGAAGGCATATATTGAGAATGAAATAACAAACTGGGAAGAAACCGAGAAGGCAGAATACGTATCCAAGGATCAGGCCCTTGAAAGATTTAAGGAGAAAAATGAAGGGAGCGATATATTAAAAGAGATCCAGGGGAATCCGCTCCCGGCTTCTTTTGAGATAACTTTAAAAGATCCCGAGAAAATTGACCAGGTGGCGCTCCGCTTTTTGGATAAGGATGGTAATTATATAGAAGGTGTCAATGATGTAATATACGGGAGGAGCTATGTCAATACCTTATTTTCAATAACTGCAATTGTAGGAAGTATAGCCTTCCTTATAATCATAGTACTGCTTCTGGCAACGGTGGTATTAATATTCAATACCATAAGGCTCTCCATTTATGCCCGCCGGAAAGAAATTGAAGTTATGAAGCTGGTGGGGGCCACTAACTGGTTCGTAAGAACCCCCTTCCTGTTTGAGGGATTTTTTGAGGGATTTATAGGAAGTGTGGTTTCTGTTATTTTATTATATTTCCTGGGGAATTTCTTACTTATCAGGGGAGAAAGAGTAATTGCAGATACCATGCGGATCAAGGAGCTGGCTATATTGGGAAGCGGCAATATTGTATTATATGTGTATATAGCAATAGTGGTATTAGGAGGCTTTATAGGGATTATGAGCAGCGGCATAGCCTTAAGAAGGTATATTAAGATTTGAGGGACTTAAAGTTTTTAGATTTTAAATATTTATAGATTAGTATTAAAATAGTCACAATAAAAAAATGTAATAATATGATAATTAAAAGTAAAAACATCATAGTAATAATTATAGTAATTATTATAGCAATCTCCGGCTTCAGCCTTTCTTATGCTTCTTCGGCAAAATGTGTTTATGCCCAGTCTCTTGAGGAACAACTTGAACAGATACAGCAGGAAGGAAAAGAAACCCAGGAGAAGATCGAGGAAGTAACAAAAACAGAGAAACAGTACATAAATGAAGTAAATGAAGTGGAAGAACAACTGCTGGGAGCCTTATCTGAATTAAATGATCTTTATAGTAAGATGGATAAAGCAAGGAGCGAAGTTGATAAGGTGACCATAGAGCTGGTTTTAAAAGAGGAAGAACTGAATAAAATAGAAGAGGAGCTTGAAGAAAAAACAGGAATATTAAATGAAAGAGTTGCCGCAATCTATAAGAATGGAAATGAGAACATCCTGGAAATTTTGCTGAAAGCGGAAGATTTCCTGGATTTTATATCAAAACTCAAGCTTATGAACCTTTTTGCGGAACAGGATACCCAGAATATTCAGCTGATAAAAGAAAAGAGGAAGGCAACCATAGGAATCAAAAAATCTATTATTGATTTAAGGGAAGAACAAAAAGATCATGAAAGCAAGGTTGAGGAGCTGGTAACCCAGGCTGAACAGAAAGCAAGTGAAGTCGGGGATTTATATGGTAATAAAAAGAATCTGCTTTCCCAGACCACCGCCAATAAAAAGGCTCTTATGGAGATGAAAAAGCAGCTTGAAATCAAGGAAGCTGAAGTTACCAGAATTCTTGAAAGTTATAAGTACGGCAGCGCACCGTCGGGGAAATTTATGTGGCCCGTAGCGGGGCGGGTACAATCTGGTTTTGGCTATAGGATACATCCTATATTCGGTACAAGAAGATTTCATTCAGGCATAGATATAGTAGCTTCTTACGGCACACTGGTAAAAGCTGCTGATGGGGGCCAGGTGGTCCAGGCCGGCTATTTCGGCGGGTATGGTTATTCGGTTATGCTTTATCATGGAGGAGGTTTTGCTACCTGGTATGCACATCTTTCAAGCATAAATGTATCTGTGGGCCAATTCGTGGAGAGGGGACAGGTAATCGGTCTGGTCGGTTCCACGGGATGGTCAACCGGTCCGCATTTGCACTTTGAGGTAAGAATTAACGGTACCCCCCAGAATCCACTTGCTTATTTATAGTAGTTTTTAAATATTTAGTTCTGACAAACAGGGAGACGCTTTTATGAAAAATAAAATTTTTAGGGTATTGATCGGTATAGTGGTAATTGTAATTACATTTTCTGCCGGATTATGGCTGGGGATTAGTTTCGAACCCTTTAAGGAATATATACTTAATGCAGGCAGGTATAACAGCAGCAGCTCGGAAAATATATCTGAAAATACTGAAAGCAAATTCAGCGTAAAGCCTGTTAAGGAAGCCATAGATCTTGTTTCGAAAAATGCGCTGGATAAAAAAAGCAAGGAAGAACTGCTCTCGGCGGCTGTAAACAGCATACTTTCAAATCTTGATGATGAATATACGGAGTATTTTACAACTGAAGAATATGAAAAAATCATGGAATCCTACAGTGGAATTATGAGCGGCATAGGAATCGTGATCACTCTCAATGACGAAGAGCAGGTTGTGGTGGTATTGCCTCTGGACGATACACCTGCTTATAGAGCAGGTATTATGGAAGGAGATATCATAATCGAAGTTAATGGCGGGGAAATAAAGGAAATGGCCCTGGAAAAAGTAGTAACTATGATAAAGGGCGAAGAAGGCACCAAAGTGGACCTTAAGATTTACAGGCCTCTGGAGGATAGAACTATAGAGCTTACCATTACCAGGGCAAAATTTCTCATTCCAAACCTTGTATCCGAGGTTATAGAAAATGATGTGGGCTATATATGGTATTATACCTTTCAGGATAAAGGGGCACAGCAGCTTGACAGGGAAATTCAGAAGCTAACTGACAGCGGCGCCGAAGGAATAATTCTTGACCTGAGAAATAACCTGGGCGGGGTATTAAACGATGCAGTTAAAGTATGCGACCTCTTTTTAGATGAAGGCAAAATTGTAACGGTAAAGGGAAGACTGGAAGATAAGGAGGTAACTGACGAATACTTTGCTAAAGGCGGGAAATATGCAGAAATTCCCCTGGTAGTATTAATCAATGGATTTTCAGCAAGCGCATCGGAGGTAGTTGCCGGTGCATTGAAAGATAATGGCAGAGCTGTTCTGGTTGGAGAGAAGAGTTTCGGGAAAGGATTGGTCCAGGCGCTTTATGAACTTTCAGACGGATCGGGGATTAAATTTACCACTGCCAGGTATTTTCTGCCTTCAGGGGTGTCTATTGAAGGAGTGGGTATAAAACCCGATATAACAGTTGAACTGGAACCAGATTCTACCGAGGATACACAGCTGATTAAGGCTGCAGAAGAAATAGAGGCACTTATAAGTGAAACTTAATGAATAAATCAAAAAAAAAGAGTGGTTCCGAAGAAAGAAGGAAAATAATTGCTCAGAACAAGAAAGCCCTAAGGGATTTTTTTATTTTAAATACTTATGAGGCAGGTATAGCGCTGGAAGGATGTGAAGTCAAGTCCATTCGTGCTCACAGAATGAATTTAAAGGATAGCTACGGCCGGATAAAGGAAGGCCAGTTATTTCTTTTCAACATGCATATATCCCCGTACAGCAGCAGCAGGATTGAAGATATAAATCCTACAAGGACCAGAAAGCTGCTCATGCACAGGAGAGAAATTGACAGGATTGCGGGAAAATTGACTGACAGGAGCCTCACCCTGGTACCCTTGAGAGTATATATGGCAAAGAACAGGGTCAAGATTGAACTCGCGCTGGCCAAGGGTAAGGTCAAAAGAGACAAGCGCAGGGATATACAGAACAGGGAACACGAGATTGAAATAAAAAGGGCTTTGAAAAATCGTAAGTTTTAATATAAAATATCCTGGCGTTAAATCAAGTTTTCCGCAACAGCGGGGGCGACTTGGATTCGACGGGGATAGGTTGTGCTTAGATTGCAAGCCGAGTATCAGAACTCGTAAATAACTGAAACTAAACACAAACGCTAAAGATAGTAAATTAGCATTAGCAGCTTAATTTAAGCTGCTACGTCTGCGAAAGGTTTCCTGTGCTTTTCGACAGGCGACGAAAAGCAGGATACTCTGGTATGATTTGCCTGCAGCAGTACCGGAGGAAGTTTTATGCGGGCTGGCTTTTTTAATCGTGTCCATGCGAGTGAAAAAGTAAGACTTAAAACATGGAATAAGCTTGTAGATGTTTAAGTGTCAATGTCTTCGGACGCGGGTTCGATTCCCGCCGCCTCCACCAAAAAACTATGAGAACTTGAAAAAGTTCGGCGGAGTAGGAATAGCCATAAGTGCAGACTCCATTCACTCTCATAAGGTTTGGGCAGAGACAAGTCCGGCAATAACTGCTGCTTTAAAGCAAACGGGAAGGAAGTTTCCTCCAATGCCAATGGTTGCAGACCCAACCTTTGAAATTGGCAAGAAATACGGAGTAGTTGATGAAGACGAGGGCATTGAGACCAGAGGAAGGTTCATCGTTGATCCCGAGGGCATTCTTCGCGGTTATGAGGTTTTAAACGCTACAGTTGGCAGAAATTTAGAAGAAACATTCAGGCAACTTCAGGCTTTTAAGTTTGTTAAAGACACAGGCAAAGTTACACCGGCAGGTTGGAAACCTGGTGAAGAGGGAATAGAACCGACTATAGAAAATGCAGGGAAGATTTAGTTGATCATAGATTATACCATTAATAAAATTTATCTTTAATATATATTTTTAATATTTAATAAAAATTGTATTTATGATAATATTCTACTATATATAGACACATTTTATTATTAGGAGGCCGAAAATGGATCCAAATAGTCCATCAGGTATCTATGCTTGTAAAAACTGCGGGAATGAAGAAACACATGTAAAAGGAAGGCCCTTTGCGCCATGTTCCAAATGTGGTAAAAATAACTGGAGATTAAAGCGGAAGACCGATTAATAAACATAAAATATAAGTACACCTGCAAACATTTACATTAATAACTCTTCAAAAAAACAATATATAATATATATTTGTATTTCTTCGCTGGCAAAAATTATTTTGTAGAAAACAACTTTTAATAATTTCCAATTCAATTTATGAAAATAGTAAAGATATGGTAAACTCATCTACAAATATGAAAAATCCAAGGAAATACGGAAAGTCTCCTTTCAGTATTGCTGTAATCCACGGCGGACCAGGCGCACCGGGAGAGATGGCTCCGGTGGCAAGGGAGCTGTCCACGCTGTTTGGTGTTCTGGAGCCGCTTCAGACTGCAGCGTCCCTTGAGAGACAGGTTGAGGAACTATACGATATCCTGCAAAAAAACGGGTACATGCCTGTAACATTGATAGGCTGGTCCTGGGGTGCTATGCTGGGCTTTATTACTGCGGCCAGGCATCCTTCAGTAGTAAAAAGACTGATACTGGTGGGAAGCGCGGTCTTTGAAAAAAAGTATGCTGCAGATATTACTAAAACCAGGTTGAGCCGCCTTAGCGGAAAAGATAAAAATGAAGTCCGGGAACTATCAGGAATTTTAAATAATCCGTCATCTGGAAATAAAGATACCCTTATGCTTCGGCTTGGAAAACTTCTATCAGGAGCTGATTCATACGATCCCATTCTCCATAAGGATGAGATACTGGAATGCCGGTACCATATTTTCAGGAGCGTATGGGAGGATGCCCAGATGCTCAGGGACAGCGGGAAGCTTTTGGAGCTGGGAAAGCAGATAAAGTGCCCGGTAACGGCAATTCACGGCGACTATGACCCCCATCCTGCCGCAGGTATTAGAAAGCCCCTTGAACGTGTCCTGGAGGACTTCAAGTTTATCCTGATTGAGAAATGCGGGCACTATCCATGGTTTGAAAAATCGGCCAGGGACAGGTTCTACCGTATCCTTAAAAAAGAATTGAGATAAAAACATAAATCTGTGGTATATTTTGGTTCGTACAAAATCCAGAAGGTTGTTTTAATACCGGCAGTGGAAGCGTGTAAATTAAAATAATATAAATATGATTAAAGAAGTTGAGTCATGAAAAAGATATGTATTATAGGAGCCGGGATATCAGGCCTTTCAACGGGATGTTATGCTCAGATGAATGGTTATGATTCGGAGATTTACGAGATGCATAGCATGCCCGGCGGCGTCTGTACCTCATGGAAACGGGGGGAATACCTCTTTGATCACTGCCTGCACTGGGTGCTGGGATCAAGTAAGGGAAGTTCGATTTACGGGCTTTTCGAAGAACTGGGCATTTCGGAGAATGTAAAATTTTATTATACGGAGCGGTTCCGGAAAATCGATATTGGCAGCAAGAGCCTTACTGTTTATACAAACATTAACAGATTGGAAGAAGAACTCCTAAGGTTGTTTCCGGATGAAGAAAAAGCTATCAGGAAACTGGCCGATATAGTTCGTTTTTACAGGAAATTCAAGCCGCCTATGGATGCGGATTTCGGCAGCTTCAGCCCACGGGATATTCTTAAGATGCTGCCATTTATGCCATCGTTTGTAAAGCTTAAAAATACCAGCATAGAGGATTTTCTTGGTATGTTTCACAACAAGGATTTACGGGAGATGCTTTTCCAGATGTTTCCGGTAAAAAACATGCCGGCGCTGATGGTAATTATGCCGCTGGCATATTTTCACAACCATGAGGGTGGTTACCCCATGGGAGGTTCGCTTAATTTTACCCGCGCAATCGAAAAGCTTTATACGGCCCTGGGCGGCAACATAAGTTACAACCGGAGGATTAAGAGGATACTTGTAAAAAATAAAACAGCTGTCGGAATTGAAACTGAAAAAGGTGAGAGGATCCAGGCTGATATTGTCATATCGGCCTGTGACGGCAGATCAACGATATATCATATGCTGGGGGGAAAATATCTTACACCGGAAATTGAAAAGATGTATGAAAAGCCCAGTCTGTGGCCGCCTATAATCTCTATAAGTATGGGTATTAACCGGGATATGTCCGGTGAGGTAGAAATCAATAATTTCAAGCTGGATAAGCCTGTTTTTATTGCTGACCGGAAATGTGAGTGGATGGGTTATTTCCATTACTGCCATGATCCTGCTTTTGCGCCTCCCGGAAAAAGTGTTATAAAAACTCAGATAGAGTCTGATTATGGTTACTGGAAATCGCTTTACAGGGATAAGCAGAAATATAATATGGAAAAAGAAAAGGTCCTGAGTATTTGTATCGGAGAGCTGGAAAAGAAACTGCCCGGTATAAGGGATCAAATCGAAATAACGGATATAGCTACCCCTGTCACCTGGGAAAGATATACGGGCAACTGGCAGGGTTCCTATCAGGGATGGCTCCCCACGGTTGAACTGTTCGGGAAATTTTTACCAAGGGAACTGCCGGAACTTAAAAATTTCTATATGACCGGCCAGTGGACTTTTCCCGGAGGAGGAGTACCCATGTGTATGGCCCAGGGCAGGAGAATTGTTAAATATTTATGTAAAAAAGAAAAAAGGGATTTTACTGCTAGCAGGCGTTAATATAAGAGATAATTATAGAATTACAAATAAATATTTGAAGCTGTTGAGATCCAGAGTTCAAATATTTTTTATTTTTAACTTAAAATTATATAATTAGTGAATTAAAAATCTGCAGAGTAT
>CAZBSE010000009.1:56340-58771 GCA_964494385.1 uncultured Actinomycetota bacterium
ATCTGCAGAGTATTTATGTCTATCAGGATATTTCCTAAAAAATGCAGCAGATTCAAACGGTTAACCGCCAGTAGAAAGAGTGAAATTGGATAACAGAGCAATAGGTGTGTTTGATTCGGGAGTAGGAGGACTTACTGTGCTCCGGGAAATAATTAAGTCGGCCCCCCATGAAAGCACAATATATTTTGGAGATACCGAGAGGGTCCCTTACGGACCCCGTGATCTTGATGAAGTCAAGAAATTTGTTTTTAAAATAACCAGGTTCCTTTATGATAAGGATGTCAAGCTCATTGTAATTGCCTGCAATACTTCAACCGCCGCAGCGCTGGATGATATAAAGAAACAATATGATATACCTATCATCGGAGTAATAGAGCCGGGAGCCAGAACTGCTGTCTGCAATACCAGGAATAAAAAGGTGGGGGTTATTGCTACCAGGGGCACAGTTGAGAGCAATGCGTATAAGCTGGCAATTGAAAAGATAGACCCGGAAATAAAAACATTTTCAGCGGCTGCTCCCCTGCTGGTAGATTTTGTAGAGAAAGGTATCCTTGACGGCAGGGGCCTTAATAAGGCCATATATAATTACCTGAAACCATTATTTAAAGCTGATATAGATGTATTGATACTGGGTTGTACCCATTTTCCATTAATTGAGAAGCAGATTTTAGCCTGCAGCGGTAATGGGATCAGAGTAATAAGCTCAGCAGTGGAGACTGCAAAAGATGTAAAGAAAACACTGACGGAAAAGGGAATTTCTTCGGGTAAAAGAAAAAAACCGGAAAGAATTTTTTATGAAACAGCGATGGCCAGTAATTTCTTTAAAGTAGGTAAAATGTTTCTGGGCGAGGAAGTAAAGGAAGTTATAAGGATTAAGTTTGATATTTAAAAGTCAGCGGCAGGTAAGTAAGATATTTTAATGTTATATAAGAGAAAGGCCAAAGGTAAATGGTTAAAAGAATAGATGGCAGAAAAGATGATGAAATCAGGAAAATAAATATAACCAGAAATTATATATCTCATGCTGATGGTTCAGTATTCATTGAAATGGGAAAGACCAGGATTGTCTGCACGGCTACTGTTGAGGACAAGATCCCCAAGTTTCTGGCCGGAAAAGGTTCTGGCTGGATTACTGCAGAATATGATATGATTCCCGGTTCTGCTCCGCAGAGAATAATCAGGGCTCAAACCACAGGCAGAATTAACGGCAGGACTCATGAAATTCAGAGGCTTATAGGCAGATCGCTGAGGGGTGTGGTTGATCTAAGTAAAATTGGTGAAAGAACCATTTGGATAGATTGTGATGTTATCGAAGCGGATGGCGGAACCAGGACCGCATCAATAACCGGAAGCTTTATTGCTCTTTTTGACTGCATGAGTTCCCTGATC
Source organism: uncultured Actinomycetota bacterium (assembly GCA_964494385.1). Taxonomy (GTDB): domain Bacteria; phylum Actinomycetota; class Humimicrobiia; order Humimicrobiales; family Humimicrobiaceae; genus CAZBSE01. The sequence goes on from CAZBSE010000009.1 coordinate 57,730, forward strand.
CGAAAAAAAATAATCACTGATATGCCCATAGAAAATTTTCTGGCGGCTGTAAGTGTGGGTATAGTCAATGACCAGATCCTGGTGGATCTTTGTTTTGAAGAAGATTCAAAAGCACAGGTTGATATGAATGTTGTCATGAATTCCAGGAAGGAGCTTATTGAGGTCCAATCCACTGCAGAAATAGCTCCTTTCAGCAGGAAAAATTTTGACAGGATGCTGGAGCAGGCAACTGCTGCCATAAAGGAAATTATAGAAGTTCAGAAGAAAACATTGAGCCGGAAATCTTAACTATTGGTTTTATTATTTAAATCTACAGGTGTTATCTTTTGCAGATAGTCATTGCTTCAAGAAATAAAGGGAAAATAAAGGAGATAAAATCTTTCTTCAGCGGTTTATTAAAAGTAGAATGGCTGACTTTTGCCAATTTTAAAGGATTTCCGGATGTAAGGGAAGAGGGAAGCAGCTTTACGGAGAATGCAAGGCTCAAAGCAAGGGCTATTTCCGATTTTACAGGTGCAGTTACTCTTGCTGATGATTCGGGACTGGAGGTCGATTTCCTGGGAGGGAGGCCCGGAGTTAAATCTTCAAGATATACCGGAGAAAATGCCACAGATAAGCAGAATAGAGTTAAACTGCTTGGCGAGATGAAAAAAGCGGTAAGGGTTTCCGACAGGGGTGCAAGATTTATATGCAGTATGGTCTTATGGAAACCCGGAGCAGGACCAGTATTTGAAACCAGAGGCGAATGCGAGGGCCGTATAGGTTTTGATGAAAAGGGTATCGGAGGCTTTGGTTATGACTGTATTTTTATTCCTTCAGGATTTGAAAGAACAATGGCCCAGCTGGACCGGAGTGAGAAAAATCGTATTAGTCACAGGGGGAAGGCGCTTAATGCGGTATATAAGTTTATTGTAAATTTTTAGAATTATGATATTATTTTTTGTGCTAAATTGGCAGTTCATACAAACGGGGTGTAGCGCAGTTTGGTTAGCGCACCTGCTTTGGGAGCAGGGGGTCGGAGGTTCAAATCCTCTCACCCCGA
>CAZBSE010000010.1:0-46016 GCA_964494385.1 uncultured Actinomycetota bacterium
GTAGCCTGATTCTTCCGGCGGTAGATTTACGATGCCGACCTTGATCAGCTCCGTTTCTGCTGCTTCTTCTTCTGCTACTGCTTCTTCTGCTACTGCTTCTTCAGTTGTCTCTTCAGCTACTGCTTCTTCTTTAGCTGCTTCTTCTTTACAACCTGACAAAGAAAACATTGCAACCATAGAAATGCTTAATAGCAGCACTGTTATCCATAATAATGATTTTTTCATTTCTAAATCCTTTCTTTATAATATTTTTATTTACAAAAGCTTTTTTCTACAAATCACCTCCTCTTATAACTCTTTACTTTTTACATTATCTCTGGTAAATTTTCCCTGAGATTTGTTTAGGATATGTTTCTAATATATTTTTATATTAGTTGGCCTGGGCAAATCTCTTTTTTTTTTAGAACAGTCACCTCCTCTTATTTTCCCGTATTCTTAATTATTAGTATTTTTAGGGATTTTTTATTTTTAGTGTAAAATAGTTTCCCTTTTCTTGGTTTTTGCTGGATAGTTCATTAAAGATTTTAAGTATTTATTAGTTAGTAATTTTACATAACATTATATAAAATGTCAATTTTTTTATTTTTTTTCAGCTATTTTAAACAAAAACGCTAAAGTTGGATGCTTATAATTAATATAATAAATGCGGATGAAAAGTTGTCACTAAAACTAAATCTCTCTTTCCCAATGACCAGATACTTATACAGATCCTTTATCCTGCAACTATGGACAACACTAAAAAGCGGAAGGACAGTGCGCGAGACTGACCGGTTATTTATTCTCAACCTGGTATATATTTTAGAGAAAGGTCAAAAGAATATGTGGTATAATTTAAGCCTGGAATGGCCGTACTATACTCAAGTCCAGGTTATTTATATAAATTAGAGGTTCCCACAAAACTTATGGCGGTCCCAAAAAATTAGGTTATTCTTCTTCCCCCTCCAATATCTTTATAAAAAACTCTGTTACTTTAGGATCAAATTGGGTACCGCTGCACCTTTTTATCTCTTCTATTGCTTCCTTTTTTGTCATCCTTTTTCTGTATGGCCTGTCACTGGTCATGGCTTCATAAGCATTGATAAGAGATGATATTCTTGATAGTATGGGGATTTCTTCACCTTTTATACCTCTTGGATATCCGCTGCCATCATACCATTCATGGTGAGAGAGTATAGACTCTGCTATCGGTTTAATCTTAGGAGATGATTCTGCAATGCGGTATCCAATCAAAGGAATCTCTTTTATTATCTTCCAATCTTCTTTTGTAAGTCTTCTCTTTTTCAGCATTATTTCATCAGCCAGAGCCATTTTCCCTATATTATGAAGATTTAAAAGTAGTTTTAACTCTTCAAGATTTACACGAGAAAGATTTAAATTTTTCCCTATTAAGATTGCATATTCCTCTATTTTTTTAATACGAGTCTCGTTTCTGTGATCTCCTTTTTTAAAGTTCTCTTTGAGTGATTCTACAAGACTTTCATGAATAGACTTGCCCTCTGATATTTTATTCTCATACATCTTATCTTCTGCTTTCTTTCTATCAGTTATGTCTCTTGTCATACCTAATATTCCTATTATATTGTTATTTCCGTCATACCATGGCACTTTTATCGAAGAAACCCATCTCTCTGGTTTACCTTTGAAAACTTCTTTTTTTTCCTGCTCCACTAAAGGATTGCCTGTTTTTATTACGTATTGCTCCCCTTCGTATCTTGGTTTTGCATATTCTTTTTCAAAGAAATCAAAATCTTTTTTCCCAATTGCTTCTTCTGTTTTTTTTAATCTAAATTTTTCAGCCAGTGCTTTATTAATTAAAACGAATTTACTCTCCTTATCTTTAAAATAAATTGAATCAGGTAGATTATTCATCAAAGCGGTAAAAAAACTTTTCTCTCTGGCCAACGTGCTATCTTCAAAATTCTTTCGATTTGTTATGTCCCTGGACATACCTATTGTTCCTATTATATTTCCGTTTCTATCATACCAGGGCGAAATGTCATTAGATATCCAGATTTCTTTTCCTGATTTAATAACTTTTTCTACTTTATCAGTAATTGGCTTTCCGCTTTTTTTAACTATATTATCATTTTTAGAATATTTCTTTGCTTTTTCTTCTGGGAAAAGGTCAAAGTCTGTCTTTCCTATAAAATTGTCAGGTTTTTTCTTATAAAAACTTGCTTTCGCTTTATTTACCATGACGAATCTGTTCTTCTTATCTTTAACGTAAAAATGACCGTTGATACTGTCTGCAATCAATTTTAAGATGTAAGAATGATCATTACGGCTAAGAAGCTCATTTTTATTCTTTTTACTCATCTTATACCTTTAAAATGTATAATTTTTTTATTTTTTAATTATTTTATAATACTTTTATTATAATACTTTCATAGAATTATACATAATTTACATAAAAACCTTATGTGATATTATGAAAAATAAACTGTTTTATCCTAAAAAGTTAGTTTTCCAAAATGAAATTAAAAAAATATTTTATATTTCCTTTTTTTCTAATTCTTTACATAATTCTTTCCCTAAATTTTATACTTGCTTCCTGCAAAAGGGAAACATCTGCGGAACACCGGCAGACAGAATCTCCGTCTAAAGAAACTTCTATTGCCTGGGCTCAAGATACCCCCACGCTTAATCAGATGATTGGAGAAATTATTATTTTGGGTTTCAGGGGAACAGAGATTGAAAGTTCTTCCAGGATAGTAAGAGATATTAATAAATATAATATAGGAGGTATTATACTGTTTGATTATGATGTTCCATCAAAGAGTTTCCCCAGGAATATTGAAAATCCACAGCAGACAAAACAGTTAATTGAAGATATAAAAGAGAAGACACGCAGTGATCTGTTTATAGCAGTTGATGCCGAAGGAGGATATGTAAACCGGTTAAAGGCAGAATATGGTTTTGTGCAAATCGAAAGTGCCGAGGTTTTGGGAGAAGGCAATCCAGAAGATACTTATATAAAAGCAATGCCGCTGGGAGAAGAACTTGATTTCCTGGGATTTAATTTAAATTTTGCACCGGTGGTCGACGTGAATATAAACAAGGATAATCCGGTAATAGGAAGCCTAGAAAGATCTTTTTCGGATGATCCTGTAAAAGTATACCGGCACGCAGGTTATTTCATTGATGCCATGCATAAGTACAATATCATTACGGCAATCAAACATTTCCCCGGGCACGGAAGCTCTACGGAAGACAGCCACCTCGGACTGGTTGACGTAACTAATACCTATGATGAAGAAACAGAGCTTTTCCCTTACAGGAAATTAATTGAAGATGGTAAAACTGATATTGTAATGACTGCACATATTATGAATAAAAATATCGATCCTGATAATCCGGCTACTTTGTCTTCTATATTCTTACAGGATATATTAAGAGATAAGTTAAATTACCAGGGTGCAGTTATTTCAGATGATATGCAGATGGGAGCAATTACCGACCGCTTTGGGTTTGAAGAAGCAATTACAGGAGCCATAAATGCCGGCTGCGATCTGCTTATACTCTCAAATAACGGCCTGGAATACGATGAAAACATTGCCCAAAAAGCAGTGGATGCAATCAATAAAGCAATCGGTGAAGGAAAAATAACTGAAGAGAAAATAAACGATTCATACAACAGAATAAAACAACTAAAAGAAAAATACGGCATTTGAACCCAATGTTATAAATTGTTATAAACCCTTAAAATACTCCATGGTAAATGTTTTATCCAGAGTGTTATAAAATTCTACTATGAGGTCCAATTTGGCTTTTAGTTTTTCATAGCTCTCTGCTGTAGCAAAGAAACTATCATCTTCCATAAATATGTTCTCGGCAAAAGAATTGATATCATTTTCCATTGTAGATTGAGCATATTCATATAGAAATCCCATATTGTGTGCTTCCGGATCGAATTCCTGGGAAGATTTTCCTTCCCTTATGGCACCTGATCCGCCGGTAGCTTCGTCAAAATATTCAAATCCTTCGGGATTGACCTGCCTCCACTCCGGCTCCTTAAATGTATCTCCATAATTACGATATAATATGCTTGAAAATTCATGGTGAAATGCTTTCTCAACAATAATATCCGAATATCCCATATTTTCACCGTCGTTGACTAAGTAGACACTGTCAGTTGAATTCGTTCCGCCATAATTAACTCCGTAAAAGTTCATTGATTTTAGAGCATAAACGTTCTCCAGGTTATTTTCCAGAAAATTTTCAGGATATTTATCCAGAGCAGATATAATGATTCTCTTTGACCTTTCCATTTCACTTTCCGATAGGCTCTCGGCTTTTCCATCAATTGAGGAATTATACCAATCACCGGGGAAAATACCTCCATCCGCCGTAAAAATTATCCTTTCTCTATAAAATGTGCTTCTCCATTCAAAAAGGCCGAACTCATTTTCTATTGCAGCATCATCATCCAGTATGCTTTCCAGATAATCCCTATCCATAGCTTCCAGATGCAATCTGAATTCCAGAGAATATTTCTGCTGTATCTGGTCAAGTTTTTGTTCAAATGAGGTTTCTACTGCTGCTTCATCTTCTGCCTCTTCAGCTTCCTTTAAAATGTCTTCGCCTATGGGCTCCTCTGTTGCCTCTTCACTTCCTAGCTCTCCCCAGGATTTCTCAATCTTTATCCCACTCATATCACAGGCTGACATGCAGCTAAAAATTAAAAACAGGATAACTGCTGCGGACGCTAAATATATTTTTTTATTTAATTTCATAACTTGTACTTTTAAAAATTTTTATGCTTTTTATTATAAGCCTTATCTATATAAATCAGAAATTTATCTGGTTTCCATATTAAAGATAAAAAATACGATATAAAAAAGACATCCTCCTAAAAAAGAATGCCTTTTTATTTTTTATATAATTAAAATATTTTAACGGGCCAGAATTCTATAAACTCTTACTTAACTTTTTCTTTTAATCCCTTTCCTGCTACAAATTTAGGAACAGTACAAGCCGGAATCTGAATAGTCTCTCTGGTTCTCGGATTTAATCCGGTTCTTGCTTTTCTCTTTGATACCCGGAAGGTCCCAAAACCAACCAGAGATACTTTATTTCCATTTACCAGTACATCCGTTATAGACTTCTGCATAGCCTCTATGACACTTGCCACATCTTTTTTAAATAGCCCCGTTTTACCGGCTATCGTATCTATTAATTCTGCTTTATTCATTCTTCTCCCCTTTCATGTTAATAAATTAACTCCACTTCAGTTTTTCATGTCAATATTATATACTTTTTATGTACTTATTAATATATCTTAATTATATTAATTTATAAAATTACAGAATAATTTATAATTATTCTATTAATTTATATAAATTTGCAATACCTCACTAAGAAAATCAAGGGCTTCTTCTCTGGGTCTCTGGAAAGAATTTCTTCCGATTATAGAACCAAATCCTCCGCCCTGTTTTATCTGTTTTATTTCTTCAATGACTTCTTTTCTGTCTTTTGCCGGTCCTCCTGAAAATATAACTATCCTCTTACCGTCAAATGCACTCTGTACCACATGTCTTACCCTCTCTGCCAGTGTGCTTACGGGAATACTGTATTTTTCATATACCTTTTTTGCTTCTTCCAGTTCTATATGAGCGGTCGGCGGTTTTACTTTTATTAAATGCGCGCCCAGCTGAGCTGCTATCTGGGCCGCGTATGCCACCACATCTACAGCAGTCTCTCCTTTTTTTGACAGCCCGGATCCTCTTGGATAGGACCATATCACTACTGCCAGCCCGTTTCTCTTTGCCTTCAGGGCCATATCTTTTATCTCCTCGTACATCTGTTTGAAATTGATACTGCCCGGGTAAATACTAAAGCCTATTGCAGCGCAGCCTAGCCTGAGGGCATCTTCTACCGAAGCAGTAACAGCTGGAATCGGATCGGAACTGCTGTTCAGTGCATCATTGCTGTTCGCCTTTAATATAAGAGGGATCTGTCCCGCATATTCTCTTGCAACGGCCTGTATCGATCCCAGCGGTGCGGCATGTGCATTTAAACCGGCGTCAATTGCCAGTTTGGCATGATAAACCGGATCATATCCATCCGGATTTGGGGCAAAACTTCTTGCCGGACCATGTTCGAATCCCTGGTCAACCGGCAGAATCACCAATTTACCTGTTCCTCCCAACTTCCCATGCATCAACATGCTATATAAATTCTTAATAGTTCCCGGATTTTCATTTTCATACCATGAAAGTATTTCCTTTATCCTGTCATTCATATCGACCTCCAGTATGAGATTATATTCATATCTGCAATTATAAAATTTAATGATTGAATAGTAAAACTCCACCGTGCTGCACCCTGGAATAATTTATGCATTTACATATATATGCATATGTATTATAATTACATTCAAATGAGGCCAAATATCTTTAACAGCATTTATTCAATTACCGGTACGGCTAAGGAAAGCCATTCCGGGACCGATGATGCTTTAAACAACAGTAAAAAAAATTGCAAATTTAAATCAATCTTATTTATAATATTATTCTTATATTTCCTGATGGGTTTTACATCACCTGCTTATCCAGGTAATAAATCTCCATTCATCGTACCGCTGGAGGGAGAAATAATAGTAGGGTTCAGGCAAAGCTACTGGGATGAAGACGGGCAGAGATATTTAAGGCATACCGGAATAGACATAAAAGGAAATTACGGACAGAAAGTGATTGCAGCCGGTAACGGTATGGTCAGCTATACAGGTTTTTCTCCTATAGGAGGGAGGACGCTGGTAATAAAGCATAACCAGAAGATCAGAACCACCTACTTAAACCTGCTGCAAACCTATGTATCTGTGGGTACATATGTCAAGCAGGGAGACATCATTGCCGCCATCGGCGCGGGTGATGATATCTCAAGTCCGAATTGTCATCTGCACTTTGGGGTAATATATGACAATAAATATCTCGATCCTGAAGATTTATTAAAAGTTGACTACGGCAGTATCTCAAGATTTATTCATTTAGAATATATTCCATCTGATTTCAGACTCTACTGAGGCCATAGGTAAAAATTCTTTAGCGTAAAAAAATAATGTAGAATAAATAGAATTTTTATTTTATATTCCGGATCGGAAATCAGGAAAGCGGCAGGTTACCTGCTGTCAAAATAAGTCTGTATATTTTTTATTTCTTCGTCGATCTTGCTGTTAATTTCTTCTTTTCCCACTCCAAATTCAATTATATTAAAGGTGAGTTTGATTTTCTCAAAAGTCTTCCTTAAAATACCCTGTATTTTTGGTTTCTGCGCAATATCCAGTACGCTCAGCTGAAGGTAATCTTCGCCATCGGTGGTTGAAATGAATTTCATATGACCCAGTTTCCTGCAGCCGTTTTCTTTAAGAAAAGTAACAAGATTTTTGGCAATTTCACCAATCTTTTTGATGAAATCATCCTTGGTTACAGGATTTGATGAAGTTATTATTACTCTTTTGGTTAAGACTACTGAACTATCAGTATCCATAAGAATCCTAAATCTTAAAGATTTTATAATATATTTAGATTCAGGAAAATAATTTTAACACAACTTAATGTTATGTCAAAGTATTTTATATCAGGATGTTGCCTTTTTAAGAAGGCCGTTATTTTGGGGACTATAGATGCATATAAGAAATCTGCAGCCTACTTATGGGTTGCAATACCAAAACAATCCTCCGCAGCTTCCATAACCGCTTCCGAAAGTGTGGGATGGGAATGGACAGTTGATGCAAGGTCGTCTATCAGCATTTCTCCTTTCATGGCAACAGCCACTTCATGCACCAGATCCGATGCCCTCGGTCCTATCATCTGGGCGCCAAGTATTTCCCCTGTTTCACTGCTGGTAACAATTTTTACAAAACCCTCGGTTTCACCAATTATATAAGCTTTACCGCTTGAGCTGAACGGGAATACACCGGTGCATACTTTTATATTCTTTTCCTTTGCCTGTTTTTCATTCAATCCGACTGTTCCTATTTCAGGAGCTGTAAATACCGCCCAGGGAATAACATCATAGCTCATTTCCTTGACTCTTCCCGCAATATTTTCCGCAGCTACTTTACCTTCTTCGGATGCCACATGCGCCAGCTGAAGTTTTCCTATTACATCACCGGCGGCATATATCCCATCAATATTGGTTTTAAGATGCGGGTCTACCTTTATGTAGCCTTTACCGTCAACTTCCACGCCTGCTTCCTCCAGGCCGATGCCGGAGGAATTAGGCTTCCTGCCCACTGATATCAGCACCCAACCAGCGTTTATTTCGCTGCCTCCGCTGATAGTGCACCTGAAACTTTTACCGCTTTTTGTAACTTTTTCTACCTTTGAATTTGTGAATATATCAATCCCCTTCCGTTTGAATACCTTACAAATCAATTTTGAAACTTCCTCATCTTCTGTTGAAAGTATTCTTGGGAGCATCTCTATTATGGTAACTTTTGTCCCAAAAGAAGAAAATATATTTGCAAATTCACTCCCAACTGCCCCTCCGCCTATAATTAAAAGTGACTGCGGGATTTCCTTGACCGACAGCATTCCGGCATTATCCACTATTCCGTCTTCCGACAGATTGAATGGTTCAACATTCGCGGCAGATGAGCCGGTGGCAATAATTATATTTTTTGTCTCTATCTTAATATTCCGGCCGCCTGGGCTTTTAACCTCTATATTGCCGGCCGAAACTATTTTGCCTGTACCTTTTATCAGTTCTATATTATTTTTCTTAAGATGGGACCCCAGGGCTTTTCTCTGCATTTCAATTATCTCATTTTTCCTGGCCATTGCTTTTTTAAAGTTTAACCCGGGCAGGGGAACATCTATACCAAAGATTTTTGCCTTCTTGATTTCATCCAACATAAGTGCCGTATGGTAAAGTGTTTTTGTGGGTATGCATCCGCAGTTCAAGCAGACTCCTCCCGGGTAATCCTTTTCTATCACTACAGCTTTTAAACCCAGCTTGGAAGCTCTTATGGATGCTACATACCCTGCAGGTCCCCCGCCCAATACGGCAAGATCCACTTTTTTATTGTCCATAATTATAAACTCCTTTCCGGGATAACTTTTAATCCAAAAAATATATTCTGATATGATAAAATAAATCAATCAATAAAATTATACCTAACCATGCTAAAAGTAAAACAAAAAGCTTCATATAAAATTCATAAAATAACAAATATTCTAAAGACAGGTACCTTACAAAAAAAAATTTATTGTTTAGATATCGGCCTTATCTCCTATTCTGATGCCTATAATCTACAGCTAAAACTTTTTGAACTAATAAGGTCAAATAACAGGACCGGTGTAATACTTATGCTTGAGCACTATCCGGTCATAACCATTGGAAGCAACAGGAACGCTGCCAATCTCCTAACCGGTAAGGAAAAACTTAAGCAAAAAAAAATAGAACTGGTTCAATCCAGCCGCGGCGGTGATATCACCCTTCATGCTCCCGGTCAGATAGTCTGCTACACAATCCTAAATCTATCTTATTTTAAAAAAGATTTGAGCCTTTTTGTCCATAATCTTGAACAGGTCATAATAAATGTGCTTGCCAATTATAATATAAAGGGAATCAGAATAAATAAGTACAGGGGGATATTTATCGGTAAACATAAAATAGCATCAATAGGCCTTAAAGTTAGAAAATGGATCACAATTCACGGCTTTTCACTAAATGTGGATATCGACCTGAGATATTTTGATAACATAATAGCCTGCGGTTTAAAGAATCACCCCCCAACCTCAATGAAACAAATCCTAAATAAAAACATTCCTATTCATGATGTCAAAGAGCAGATACTGAACAGCTTCGAAGAAATTTTTAATATTCCTGTGTCAAAAATTACGTAATTTTATCCGAATCATCAACTTCTTTTTTACTATTACTATTATTGTTATCTTTTCTTAATACTGCATAGATTTCCCTTATCACTTTTAGGGGCTCCCTAAACAGTCTCCTGGGCAGAAAAGGCATCAGCGTGGCTATCGCTTTTTTCATATCTACGGTCATTCTATGCGGTTTTGTTAAAATTCTGTTTATAAAATCTTCGGCAAACACTGTCCGCAGATGACGCCTGTCAATTTCTATTTTCTTATTACAGCTGTCGCAAACTACGCTTCTTAAATAATTTCCTATATAATATACGGTATGTGATGATTCTTTATTACAATTTATACAAAAAAGTATTATTTTTGCTTCTTTATCTTTCATTTCTAAAAATTTATTAATTTAATCAATTAATTTTTCCGGGTTCTCTATAAGCTCCTTTACCGACTTAAGAAACCTGGCCCCTGCCATTCCATCGATTATCCTGTGGTCGCATGAAACAGAAAGATCGATAAAGGATCCTGGTTCGACTTTCCCCTTTACTACTGCAGGTTCGGCATAAATTTCTCCCACCGCAAGTATGGCTGCCTGAGGAGGATTTATTATGGGCGAAAAGGATCTTATGCCGTACATTCCCAGATTGGTAACAGTAAATGTCCCATTGGATATTTCCTCCAGGTTCAGCTTTCCTTCTCTGGCCTTGTCCACCAGCTCAATTCTTTTTCTTGCAATATCAATTATCTTCAGTCTGTCACAGCCAAAGATAGTAGGAACGATAAGTCCGCCTTCCAGCGAAACCGCCAGACCCACATTTACTTCATCATATATTATATAATTTCCGCCGGAAAAAGTTGAATTCACTTCCGGATTTTTCCGCAGCGCCGCTGCGGCTGCTTTTAATATAAAATCAGTATAAGTTATCCTTATATTGTATTTTTTAATTAACTTTTCCTTAAGTTTTTCTCTCAGGTCTATCAGTCCGGCAACATCAGCCTTTACGTTCAGAACTATATGGGGAATGTTTGATTTAGACCAGGCCATGCGTTCCGCTATTATTTTCCTCGGTCCCTCGAGCCTGGTCGATGATTTTACTGCAATAGCTGCAGGCGGTGGCATGGCAGCTTCCTTTTTTGTTTTCCCTTTTATTTTTGAGTAAGCTATTATATCTTCTTTTACTATCCTTCCCCCCGGACCAGAGCCTTTGATTTCCTCCCTGCTGTAGTCTATGCCCATCTTTTCTGCGGTTTTTCTTGCCAGTGGAGATATCCTAACCCCTTTTTTTAAAATTCCTCCATCTTCTCTCACTGGTTTGCCGGTATCTTTCGCTTCTGCCCCAGGGTCTTCCTTTCCGGCTTTTTGTTTCGATATGGGTCGAGGAATCTTTTCATTTTTACTGCCGATATAAGCAACCACTTCGGTCACGGGAACATCGGTTCCCTCAGCCTGGAGTATCTTCAGCAGGGTGCCTGAATTATATGACTCCACTTCAATTGCCACCTTATCGGTCATAACTTCAAAAAGCACTTCGCCTGCTTCTACTCTGTCTCCTTCTTTTTTATGCCATTTTTCAATTCTGCCGGATTCCATGGTAATGCCCAGCTTTGGCATAATAACTTCATGCATTATTTATTCCTTCCCGGATAATAAAAATCAAATTTGATCCTTTGTTTATAATAGCATATTGAAATTCAATAAAATACTAGGTTTTGTTTAAAATATTTAAAATACCTCTCTCAATCCTTTGGACACTGGGTATCATTTCCTCTTCCAGCACTAGGCTATAGGGAACAGGGCAGTTTTTGCCGGCAACCCTGGTTACAGGGCCATCCAGCCAGTCAAATCCTTTTTCGGACACCTGTGCCGAAACTTCACCCATAAAACCTCCGAAAACAGGCGCTTCTTCCACACACAGTAGCCTGCCTGTCTTTTTAATTGAATTCAGTATAATATCAATATCAAGGGGCCTGAGCGTTCTTATATCTATTATCTCGCATTCAATACCCTTCTCTTTCGAAAGCTTTTCAGCTGCCTCAAGTGATTTTTGAACCATATACGAAGTGGCGGCCACGCTTATATCGCTGCCTTCCCTTTTGATATCTCCCTTCCCCAGCGGCACTTCATACATCCGGTGCGGGACATCCTGGATACATTTTTTATTTTTATAGAGAAGCTTATGCTCTATAAAAATTACTGGATTATTGTCTTTTATTGATGAAATAAGTAGCCCCTTTGCATCATAAGGGCAGGAAGGCATGACTACTTTTAAGCCCGGGATGTGAGACACAAGTGCTTCCAGGCTCTGTGAATGCTGCGCAGCGGCCCCGGTTCCACCGCCTCCCGCTGTTCTGATTACCATCGGTACACTGGCTTTTCCTCCAAACATATACCTTATTTTAGCAGCCTGGTTTGCAATTTGATCCATGGCTATGGTTATAAAATCCGAAAACATTATCTCAGCTATCGGTCTCATACCGGTAACCGCACTTCCGGCAGCAACACCTATTATGGCCGCTTCGGAAATAGGAGTATTCCTAACTCTCTCCCTGCCGAATTCTTCCAGCATTCCCACAGTTACTCCAAATGCTCCCCCATATTCCGCTATATCCTCTCCAATAAGATATATATTTTCATCCTCTCTCATTTTCTGCTGGATTGCCTCTCTTATTGCTTCAAGATATGTTAGTTCTCTGATCATTGGACTGCTCCTATAAATACTAAAAAGTAATAACCGCCTCTTTAGGCATAAACATCGTCTTCAACCTCTGAAGGATCCGGAAAAGGGCTCTTTCTGGCAAAATCGGCAGCTTTTTTAATCCTGGATACTGCTTTCCTTTCCAGATTTCTGTCTTCGTCTTCGGACAGGATTCCCTGCTCCATAAGAATTTGTCCGTATACTTTTATGGGATCCTTTTCCATCCATTCCTTTATTTCTTCTTTTTTTCTGTAGACCTGTGCATCACTTTTGGAATGACCCTTCCACCTGTAAGTCAGACTCTCAATTAAAACCGGACCACTGCCGGCCCTGCATCTTTGCGCAAAATGTGAAACCGTATTAAATACTTCAACCAGATTATTGCCGTCAATAGTAAGTCCGTCTATTCCGTAAGCGGTTTTCCTATCCGATATCTTTTCTATATTAAACGCTTCCTTTACCGGTGTTGACATCCCGTAGATATTATTTTCACAGAGATAAATCACAGGCAGGTCCCATATGGAAGCCATATTAATAGAGCTGTGAAATATGCCCCGATTAGCGGCTCCGTCTCCAAAAAAACACACCGTAATTTTTCCGTTTTTCTTCATCTTGCAGGTAAGTGCGGCTCCTGTGGCAATTCCAATGCTTCCACCAACTATCCCGTTTGCTCCCAGATTTCCTGAACTTACATCGGCAATATGCATGGATCCGCCTTTGCCCTTGCAGTATCCTGTACTCTTACCCAGAAGCTCTGCCATCATAATATTAAGATCCGCTCCTTTTGCAATACAATGCCCGTGCCCTCTGTGCGTCGAAGTAATATAATCTTTGCTGTCCAGAGCAAAGATTGCCCCTACGGCTGTTGCCTCCTCACCGGTATAAAGATGGCAGGTGCCGTGAATCATCCCCCTTATAATAAATTGCTCCGTTTCATTCTCAAAATGTCTTATCTGGTACATCTTCTCCAGCATCTCCAGCTTTTTCTTGCTGCCCAGCCGGTTAAATCTATCCTCTATCTCATAACCGTTGATATTTTTGTAAATGTTTTTATTTTTCAAACCCTTTTTCATAACTTATCCTGACTTTATTATATCTTTTGCCGTATCTTCATCAGTAAACAGAATATTTATAAATCCACCCTTCAAGGCACCTATAATGACCCCTAGCTTTCTCCTGCCAAAAGCAACTCCAATAACATTTTTAACTTTTTTAAGTCTTAAGGGTGAAATTCTTACGATTCTACCGTCTATATTATTGGGAACATGTTCGCCCTTCTCATTTATGAAAATAAGATTAACATCTCCCACCACACCCAGGCCGTTCAGATATTTGAAGTCCTTCAGGCTGAAATTGCCTGTTTCAATTAATGTAGAATTGGGGCCTATGTCACTCAAGCCTATCAGGGCGGTATCAATTTTTCTGGAAAGCTGGATTATTTCCCTGGTATTGCTGTCATTTTCCACCATGTCCCTTATTTCTCTGCTGTCCAGAACGGCAGGTGAATGTATCATATAGCTTGTACCGCCTATCCTGTCTGCAATGTCTTTTGCCACAGAATTAGTGTGTACCCCTGTACCTGTTTTTCCAAGCCCCCCGATTATTGGTATCACTTTAATATCAGGCTTGCCGCTGACATTAATATAACCTGCTACGGTTTTTAACGAATTTCCCCAGCCTATTCCCATATAACTTCCCCCGGCCAGCACCCTTTCAAGCAAACTATTAAGGGGAGCCGCCATCATCCTGAGTACTTCTTCTCTGTTTTTAAAAGAAGGGACTACATAGCATTGCTTTATTTTGAATTTCTTTTCTATCCTGTATTCAATATCCGAGTAATCTTCTCTCGGTGTATTTATCTTTATTTCTACAATCTTATTTTTTCTGGCACTATTCAGATATCTGGAAACCTTTGATCTTGAAATATCCAGCCTGTCTGCAATATTTTGTTGGTTCAGCCCTTCAATATAATAAAGCCTTGCTGCCTTTAATATTAGTTTATTAATTTCTTTCACATTCATAATTTTTTATATAATATTGAATATTTGTGCAAACAGTGAACAATTTCTTAACATTATATAATAAAATATGGCAATGTTAAAGTAAAAAATAATTCATCTTAACAACAGCTTTTAACTTTTATCAGGTACCATACGGCTGCAATATATAAAGCCTGCTATTTTAACGGCAAAGCCTTTTTACCATATGGATTATAACCGATTTAATTACATCGGTCTTCAGATAATGGGAAGCACTGGCATCGAAGAGTATCCTCATATTGGCTTCGAATTCTTCACTTTTCTCATCCAAAATCATAAGAACAGGAAACATCTTGAAGGGGCAGATAACTGAACCGAATTCAAATCCCGGATATTTTTTACCGCCTATTTCGGATGCCTTTTTTAAAAACCCGCTGCCGCTGCTCCCGAATTTTTTAATGAGAGGTTCCAGTACCTTTGGAACCGTCTGCCAGTAAAAAAATCCGCCCGGCAGTTCCCTGTAGGATATCCATTTGCCTTTGATGGACGTACCGTCTGCATTAATCAAATAATGTAAAATTATAGATGATGTATATGCGTCTAGAACCTGTTTTCCGCCTGCTTCCTTATTTATAAGGTAAAAGACCTTATTTTGCGCCGGATCCACTACAACTTCATTTTCAAAAAACTGCAGCCCAATTTTATCATTTCCTATAAGTCTGGAATCTGTGTAACTTAAAATTTTGGCCGTATCACCTGCAGATAGCTGTTCAAACATCCTTTTATACACTTTTTTAAAATTTTTTTTGCCCCTGTCGATGTATTCTGCTGTTTCTGGGAGCAGACCTTCACTGTATTTATTCATAATAGTTTCCTTCAATTTATATCAAATAATAAGTATAATATAACATCATTAAAACTTAAAAAGTTTATTTTATGTCAACCACATATAGAGTCGTTGAATATATAATAGAACTGGGGCCTGTAATAATAATCCCGTCCATTTTGTTGATAGTCAGCCTGATCACTGATAGAAAGCCGCTTAAAAATCTTAAAAATTGCGTATTCATATTCATAGGCTTAATCGGCTTCTCCACCCTGCTGACCCTTTTTATAAATTTCTTTGAACCTATCACCAACACCATACTCATAAACTCTTCAAGGAAATTAGAAACTCTTGATACGGGCTGGTTCGCTTCCAAAACTGTTATTTTGAATTCCCCCATAATTTTTCATATAATAATAGCCGTCTTCATTTTAAATCTTGTAATGCTTCTTCTCAGGTTTACAAGAACGGTAAATATAGATTTCTGGAACTACTGGTGCTTCCTTTTGATAGGCTCGATCGTCTTTTCAATTACTGAGGTAGCATGGATCGGAATACTGATTGCAGCAATAGCTGCCGCCATAACTTTTGTTCTATCGGATATATATGCATCCCATATCGAGAGCTATTTTGGCCTTAAGGGTATTTCCACCCCACAGGCCCAGACTATTTGCTGGGCCCCTGTTTCACATCTTGTCAATACTATCATCAACAGGATCCCGCTGATCAGAAGAGTTCATATCTTTTATGAAGAAATCCAGTATAAGCTGGGAGTTGTTTCCGAACCCATTATAATGGGTTTTATTCTGGGATTTATAATCGGCCTAATTACAAGGTACAAAAATTTTTATCTAAATCTGGGCCCGAACATTCTATATGCACTATCAAGCGGTCTGGTCCTGTCCATCATTATGGTACTTCTGCCCAGGTCGGCAAACCTTATTCTAAAGGGACTGGTACCCACTATACTCAGCATAAAAAGATTCATAGCCCGCAGGATTACAAAAAGAGAGTTGAATATCGGTCTTGACCCAATAGTCCTTGTGGGTCAGCCATCTATAATAGCTTTATCGGTTATAATAATCCCCCTGACCGTTTATATCTCCACCATCCTTCCCGGCAATACCGTACTTCCCGGTGCCGACCTTATAATGATTCCATTCATACTGCTGTGGGTAATAACTCCTTCAAGAGGCGATATGTTCAGAAGTTTCATCGCTGCTGTAATCATAATCCCGATAGTTCTATGGATAACAACCGATATGGGATACCTGTTTACCAGCTTCTTTTCAAAATATAATATTGAACTGGTAGAGGGCTATAAGAGAATTTCCAGTATTGGCGGCAGTTCCAATATATTTTTCTGGATCTTGCTGAAAATTATAGAGCCTATATTTAACCTGTTTTAGAACCGCAGTCAGTATTTTCTTCTGGTAATCCTGTGGATATATTCCGTATATAAATTTTTCGGCCGATTCGATTTCTTGCTGAATTTATTGACCCCATTTCTTTCCAGAATTAATTTTATTTTTTTCTCATCATGCATAATTGTATCTCTTACCTGTGCAGGATCTGTTCTGCTGACCCATAAATCCGATTCCTGGGATATGTACGGAAAAAAAGAATAAGTCTTTACAATCTTTTTCCAGGGGATGTCAATCATGCCAACCAGGTCCACATAATTGATATCCGGAGACTTTTTTAAAACTTCCTTTGCCTGATTTAATATCTCTAAATTGGCTTTTTTTTCAATTCTTTTCAGATTATATGAAGATAGGGCCAGAAAGATACCATAAGCCAGTACGAAAGGGATCATAAAATAAAAGTACCTGGAAATAAAAATACTGATGTACCTGCCTATTTTACCTATAAATATTTCAAGCCAAAGATTGGACATTTTGGTTCATCTCCTTAACTGACAGTTAAACATTTTAACAAAAATAACTGTGGCCGTATACTTATTATAAACATTAAAATTTTACAAAAAGAAGTAATTCCATTAATATAATAGCAATGATAAGAATTAAAATAAAAAAATTTATCAAAATACGGAAATGAAATTATCGACAAGGGGAAGATACAGCACCAGGCTGATGCTGGAACTTGCTTTAAGGTGTAACACGGGTCCGGTACTTTTAAAAGATATCAGCAGTTCGCAGGATATTTCCTTAAAATATCTGGGTCAGCTTATAATACCCCTAAAAATCGCGGGCCTTATCAAATCCACACGCGGGGCCCACGGCGGTTATTTCCTGGCAAGACCCCCCGAAAAAATAAAGTTAAGCGAGATTTTAATATCGGTAGAAGGAAATCTTGATATTGTTGAATGTATTAAAAGTCCTGATATATGCCATAGGTCCAAAAATTGTGTGGCCCGTAAAATCTGGGAGAAAGCAAGTAAAAAATTCTATGATGTACTTGAGTCAATCACTTTAAAAGATATGCTGGAAAAACACAAGCAGCTGACTTCTCAGCCGTAATAGACGCCACAGAAACGTTCCGAATAAAAAATGTACAATGATAAACCGATAAACACAATGGTGGAGATGAGCGGGATCGAACCGCTGACCTCCTGCTTGCAAGGCAGGCGCTCTCCCAACTGAGCTACACCCCCACAAAAAGTGAAAAATTGGTGGGCCTATCTGGACTCGAACCAGAGGCCTCATCCTTATCAGGGATGCGCTCTAACCAGCTGAGCTATAGGCCCTGACCGAATTTTTGATAGAGGACAAAATAACAATTTAATATACTTTTGTCAAGGCAAAACCAAATTGTACCTAACTGTAGGTTAATTTAAAAAACTATCTATCTTCACTGATTTTCCGGTATCTGTTTATTTTTCTTGCCTTATTAGAAACCTTAGTTCAATTCCGCCGCAAATCTTTAAAATAACATTCATTATCCAGACCATAAAAGTTCCGGCAGCGGCATAAAATATCGATGCAACCAGGCCGCTGATGACAAGTACGACTATGCTTATGATTCCCCCGCCAAGAAAATTAAATATACCGGTGTTTTGAAGTCCGATAAATTCTAAAACACTATCTGCATCAAGACCGAATGAAGATAAACCTAACCAGGCAATAAGCCCCAGTATTACCAGCACAATAACAGACAGAATGAAAAATACTAAATAACAAACCAGTAGGTACTTGAACATAGAAAGCTCGCTGATGCTTCTTAAAACTTTCCTTTCCACAGCCATATTTTCTCCTTGAATATATAATATACTAACTGCTGAAAATTATATTTTTTTACTTTATTAACCGGTTATTTTTTTAAATAATTGCTGTATTAATTACATTTTGAAATATTTATCTGTCAGTTTGGCAACAACCGGGATTCTGTAAGTATTGCCCTGGAAGCCCTTAACAATTGCAACAATTCCAAGTACCCAGCAAGCAGCCGCAGCAACGTAACCGATCCAGGAAAATAAAAACCATCCGATGAAAGGAATGAGTCCCAGAATAATTGAAATTACAAGTATGCATGCTACTTCAATAATACCCAGAATCAAAGACTGAAGAGCGTTCCACTTTACAAATTTATTGTCTTTTTCCATAAGCCAGATTATTAGCCCCGAAATCCATCCGAAAAGATAAGCAATCAGTACCGCAACCTTTGCATCCATTCCGGTTGAACTCTTCTTGTTGAAATCCGAGTCCACTTCTACTTTTTTCTCCTCTTCCATTTTTTTATCCTCCTTTTTTTATGACCTTTTTTTAATATCCCACAGACAAATTTTCTTATTGCTTAAAAAACGCTACCGGAAAATATGATATCAGATTTAAATAATAAATTGAAATAAATCATTTTATTAGCTTTCGGAGATAACTATGGAATATGAAGCCACCTTGGCCCCTTCTTCCAGATTAATAACTTTAACCCCTTGGGTAGATCTCCCAATCCTTGATATGGACCTGGCAGGAATTCTGATGAGCACCCCTATATTAGAAATAATCATGACATCATGCTCATCTTTCAGTATACCTGCTCCTGCAGCTCTTCCTTTCTTCTCGGTTGTCTTCAGGGTCCTTACACCAAGCCCTCCTCTTTTTTGCCTTTTGTATTCTGATAACTGCGTCCTCTTGCCATAGCCATTCTCGGTAAGGACAAACAAATCTCCTTCAAGTTCCTTTACAACCATCATGGAAAGGACTTCATCGCCTTTGGAGAGTTTCATTCCCTTTACTCCCTGCGAGGTTCTTCCTATCGGCCTGCAGTCTTTCTCGCTGAATCTTATAGCCTGCCCATTTCGGGAAACCAGAATAATCTCATCGTTACCATTGGATTCTTCTACTCCTATCAGCTCGTCTCCTTCCCTTATGGTAATGGCTATAATACCGTCTTTTCTAGAGGTGTCATAAGCTTTAATGGAAGTCTTTTTTATCATCCCCTTTTTAGTGGCCATTATCAAATACCTTCTGTCTCCATAATCCTTAACTGCGATTATGGCTGCAACATTTTCTCCGGGTTTAAATGGAAGCAGGTTTACAATTGCCTTTCCCTTGGACATCCTGCTGCCTACAGGAATTTGATAAACCTTTAACCGGTATACCTTTCCAAGATTTGAGAAAAACATTATATAGTGATGTGTAGATGCAATAAACAAATGCTTAACGAAATCATCTTCTTTCAGATTGGTCCCTGTTACTCCTCTTCCGCCTCTTCCCTGCTTTCTATAAGTGGTCACGGGGACCCTTTTTATATAACCCGAGTGAGATATGGATATCACATTCTCTTCTTCCGGTATTAAATCTTCAATCTCAATGTCAGAAACATCTGTGGTTATATCCGTTCTTCTCTCGTCACCGTATTTTTTCTTTATCTCTTCCAGCTCATTTTTAATCACACTGTATACCAGTTCTTTACTGCCAAGAAGTTTTTTTAATTCTTTTATTCTTTCGATCAGCTGCTGGTGTTCTAATTTTATTTTATCTCTTTCCAGGCCGGTTAACCGCTGCAGCTTTAAATCCAGTATGGCCTGGGCCTGGATCACCGTAAGCTTAAAATTCTTTACCAGTCTTTTTCTTGCGGTGGGAACATCTTTCGAAGACTTTATGGTCTTTATTACTTCATCCAGGTTATCCAGAGCTATTAAAAGTCCCAGCAGTATATGCTCCCGTTCTTCAGCCTTTCTTAACTCATATTTAGTCCTTCTTACCACTACATCGAATCTATGTTTTGTGTATTCCTGTATCAAACTCAGAAGATTTAAGGTTTTAGGTACACCGTTAACCAGAGCAAGCATAATTATTCCAAAAGTATCTTCAAGCTGGGTATTTTTATACAGGGAATTAATAACCACACTGGGAATCATATCCTTCTTGAGTTCCACTACTACTCTCATTCCGCTCTTATCCGATTCATCTCTCAGGTCATTGATACCCTCTAATTTTTTGGCCCTTACCAGCTCTGCAATTTTTTCGATAAATCTTGATTTATTTACCTGATACGGCAGTTCGGTTATTATAATCTGGGATCTGCCCTTTTTGGGCTGTTCCTGGTGCACCCTGCCTCTTACAACTATACGGCCCCTGCCGGTCTCATATGCTTCCATTATTCCGCCGATACCCATTATAATTCCACCGGTGGGAAAGTCCGGGCCCTTTATTTTCTTCATCAGGTCCCTGGCAGTTGCTTCCGGATTATCTATATGATGAATAACTCCATCTATTATCTCGCCCAGATTATGAGGCGGAATATTGGTGGCCATACCTACGGCAATACCGGAGGACCCGTTAACCAGAAGATTGGGAAATTTTGAAGGCAGCGTGAGTGGTTCTTTTAGAGAACTGTCAAAATTGTCCACAAATTCTATGGTATCCTTATCGATATCCACCAGAAGCTCCTCGGCGATAGGAGAAAGCCTGGCTTCCGTATATCTCATGGCAGCAGCCCTATCGCCGTCAACGGAACCAAAGTTCCCGTGTCCATCAACTAAAACATAACGCAGTGAAAAGTCCTGAGCCATTCGCACCATAGTATCATAAACCGCGGTATCGCCATGAGGGTGGTATTTGCCAAGTACCTCTCCTACAATACGTGCACACTTCTTGTAGGGTGAATTGGATCTCATGCCCATATCATTCATAGCATACAATATTCTGCGGTGAACAGGTTTCAGGCCGTCTCTCACATCCGGCAGGGCTCTGCCGACGATAACGCTCATGGCATAACTAAGGTAAGAATCCTGCATCTCCGATTCGATTTCAATATTTTTTACCTTGCCCCGTAATTCAAATACCATTTACGCTCCTTACTAAATATCTATAAACGATACACCTTTTGCATTTTTTTCAATAAATTCTCTTCTCGGTTCCACCTTGCTGCCCATAAGAGTAGAAAAAACATCATCGGCAATCAATGCATCTTCGATTTCTACCTTGAGCAGTGTCCTTACCTCCGGATTCATGGTCGTTTCCCATAACTGTTCGGGATCCATTTCTCCCAGGCCTTTGTATTGCTGTACATTTACTTTTTTGCTTTCATGTTTCTTTTTAATGTTCTCCAGTTCCTTCTCGCTGTAAGCATAGGAAACTTCTTTACCATTTTTTACCTGGTAAAGGGGCGGCTGTGCTATATACACATACCCTGCTTCTATCAGCTCCCGCATATACCTGTAGAGGAAAGTTAAAATCAGCGTCCTTATATGCGCTCCGTCTACATCAGCATCGGTCATGATTATTACCTTATGGTATCTTGCACCTTCAATATTAAAATCCTCTCCCACTCCGGAGCCTAAGGCTGTTATCATTGCCTGTATCTCTTCACTGCTCAGTATCTTATTCAGCCTTGCCTTTTCAACATTTAAAATTTTGCCCTTAAGCGGCAGTATAGCCTGAAATCTTCTGTCTCTGGCCTGTTTTGCGCTTCCTCCTGCCGAATCTCCTTCCACCAGAAATATCTCGCAGTATTTTGGGTCCTTTATGGAACAGTCAGCAAGTTTGCCTGGAAGAGAACTGTTTTCCCACAGTGATTTTTTCCTGGTAATATCCCTTGCTTTTTTTGCGGCGGCTCTGGCCCTTGAGGCTTCCAGGCATTTATTTACTATAATTTTTCCCACAGCCGGATTTTCTCCCAGAAATTCAGCAAGTTTTGCATTTACGGTGGATTCAACAAAGCCCTTGATCTCGCTATTGCCCAGCTTGGTTTTTGTCTGCCCTTCAAACTGCGGGTCCTTTAATTTAACGCTTATAATAGCAGTAAGTCCTTCCCTGACGTCCTCACCCAAAAGATTGTCATCTTTTTCCTTTAACATATTGCTGCTGCGCGCATAATCATTTACGGTCCTGGTAATGGCACCCTTAAAGCCGCTCAGGTGAGTCCCGCCCTCAGTAGTATTTATATTATTGGCAAATGAAAAAATACTTTCCGAGTAACCGTTGGTATAATGCATTGCGATTTCTACTTCATGGCTGGCGACTTTGTTCTTTATATATATGACTTTTTTATGCAGAATCTCCTTTTTCCCGCTTAAGTACTTTACAAAATCAACTATCCCGCCGTCATATTGATATATCTCCTTTTTTTCAGGATCCTGCCTCTTGTCCACCAGAATAATCTTTAAACCTTTATTCAGGAAGGCCATCTCTCTCATTCTGCTGGCCAGTATCTCAAACTTATAATCTATATCCTCGAATATTTTCCTGTCCGGATAAAAAGTGATTGCGGTCCCGCGGGAAGATGTTTTATCACCTTTTTTAAGGCTCGTTACCGGATCTCCCCTGATATAATCCTGGTTGTAAATGTAACCGTCCCTTCTTACTTCAATACTTAACTTTTCCGAAAGGGCATTTACTACCGAAACTCCGACTCCGTGCAGTCCGCCTGATACTTTATATCCCGACCCGCCGAATTTTCCTCCCGCATGTAATTTGGTAAGCACTATTTCTACCGCAGGCTTATTGAATTTCTCAACCTTTTTTACCGGTATCCCCCTGCCGTTATCCACTACGGTAACCGAATTATCCTTATTCAATACCACCAGTACATTGGTGCAAAATCCGGCCATTGCTTCATCGATACTGTTATCTATAACTTCGTATATGAGATGATGCAGGCCCCTTGATCCCGTGGAACCGATATACATGCTGGGCCTTCTTCTTACTGCAGAAAGACCTTCAAGGACGGTTATATCCTTTGCATCATAACTTGATTTTTTCAAAAAAATCCCCTCTTAGATTTATAGTTTCCTTTTCAAAATATGGATAAAGGGCAACAAGTAAATCTTAAAACCGCTTTAATACCCATTACCCTTTCTGGCTTAGATATAAAAATTTTTAAAAAATTATTTGATAATTTTATCAATTTCAGCCCATAAATATTATACCATATTTAGCTGTAAATTTACTTAAAAAGACCAGATAATTTTAAAGATTTTGTCTGAATCTTATGTCTTTGACCACCTCTTTTCCAATAAATGAATTAATTTTTTTCACCAGCTGTTCGGACATCAGACTTAGCTCATTTGCCCAGGTCGAAGTGGATACCGATACATATAGTGTTCCCCTGGTTATTCTAACGGGTTCCGTTTTTTTGCATATTTCATCGCCGACTATTTCTTTCCATCTGTTGAAGATCTTGGATATATTTAACTTACTTTTCATACCCGAATTTTCTACTACATCCTTTATTATGCTTCCAATGTCATCAAGTTTTTTCATAACGCCTGCCCTCCTAAATCTATAAATCCGAAACCGCTATCTCATTATCCCTGATCAAAAATTTATTACCAAACTCCAGGTCCAGCTTATTGATATAACTGATATTTGTAGCGGTCACAAAAGTCTGAAAATTGTCTCCTATAATCTTTACCAGCAATTTTTTCCTTTCGATATCAAGCTCGGAAAATACATCATCCAGGAGAAGAACCGGGTCTTTTCCAAATTTTTTTTGTAGGGTATTCAGCTCACAGAGTTTTAAGCTTATGGATGCAATCCTCTGCTGGCCCTGTGAACCAAACGATCTTATGTTCTTATCATCCAGCAGGATTATAAAGTCATCCCTATGGGGGCCAATAGTCGTAGTCTTATACAGCAGGTCCTTTTTTAAGCTTTCCTCCAATTTCCGGCTGAATGTTTCCCTCAAATCATTCTCTGTCAAACTACCATCTCTGCGGTTTTTTAAATCAAGATAATTCTCAGGGGCAGAATTAACCATCCTGTCCCAGCTAAACATATAAAGCAGGTTTACTTCCACTCCTTTAAAGAACCTATTTATATAGCCGGTAAATTCATCACTGGATTCGGTTAACAGTTTATGTCTCTTTTCTATTATAGCTGTTCCGTATTTAACCATATTTTCATTCCACACCTGCAGAGTAGAGCTTGCAGCCGCTTCCTTTTCTCCGCTCAAGCTTTTGATCAAACTGCTCCTCTGGATAAGGATCTTCTGGTACTGGAGCCGCTGCCTTCCGTATTGTTTATCTAACCTTTCCAGTATGGAGTCAAGAAAATTTCTTCTATCCATCGGGCCCGATTTTACAATTTTAAGATCATCGGGAGAAAACATAACCGAAGGAAGCATTGATATAAAATCTAATTTTTTCTTATGATATATTTCATCAACCCTTATTTTAATTCCACTTTCCTTCTGCAGCTCTATTTCTATAATATGGTCCTTTTGGGTATCACTCTCCGAACCTATTAAGGCTCTTATCAAAGAATAATTACTGCCCCATTTAATAATCTCATCCTGGACATAGGTCCTGTGGGACCTGCCTGTAGATAGGTAGTATATAGATTCCAACAGGTTGGTCTTGCCGTTTCCATTATTGCCCAGAATAAGAATGGTATTTTTATTAAGATTTAAATTGACTTGTTTGTAGTTCCTATAATTTTTTAATTCTAATTTCTTTAAATACACTATTTCATTATAAGTCTTTAATCCTTTATTTTATACTGAATTTTTCAGTTCTGTAACCTGAATACATACTTTTAACAATATTGCTTACAAGTTAAAAAATTAATTTTATAGAATGCTAAATTTGTTACAATTATTAAAAATATTCTGTTATAATTTTTTAAATATATCTAAGCTTGAGCTTTTACCGAATCATTGCTTGCAAGTTTACAGAAAGGAATGCTATGAGGATTTCCGAACTGCCTAAATATGAACTAAAATCCAAAGAAATAAGAAGGATCGATAAAATAATAAAAGAGTATATAGGCAAGAAAGGTGCGGTGATCCCTGTTCTGCAGAAAATTCAGAAGGGCGTTGGTTTTATCCCTATAGAAGCTCAAAGAAAAGTAGCAAAAATACTAGGTGTTCCCGAAAAGGATGTTTACGGCGTTTCTACTTTTTATTCCTTTTTCTCATTGATCCCCAGAGGCAGAAATAATATAAGGGTCTGTCTTGGTACTGCATGCTTTGTCAAGGGAGGTAAAAAAATAGCAGACAGGATTACAAAAGAACTTAAAATCAAACCAGGTCAGACTACGGCCGATAGAAGGTATTCACTTCAGATTAACCGCTGCCTCGGCGCTTGCGGTATTGCACCGATAGTTGTAATTAATGATAAGATCTACAAGAAAGTAAAGCCTGAAGAAATTATGAATATAATTTACTCTTATAAATAACAATTTTTTAACTGTCTTGGACTTATTAATTATTATGCTTAAAAAGGTAAGGACCCGATAATTGAATATAAAGCCCCTAAAAATAAAAAGTAAAGCCGGCCTTTCCAGTATCAGGGAAGAGTCAAACAGAAAGAAAATTTTAAATACCGCCGGGAACAAATACAGGATAACCGTTCACCTCGGAACCTGCGGTATAGCTTCAGGAGCAGAAACGATAAAAGATTCAGTCATATCGGAAATAGCTTACAGAAAGCGAAGTGATATTGAATTTACCACTTCCGGATGTGTGGGGTTTTGTGCCCTGGAACCAATGTTGACCGTTGAATCATATAATTATTCTCCGGTTACCTACTACAATCTTGATAGGGGTAAAGTAAAAGAATTATTTTCAAGCCATATAGATAATGGAAAAATAGCGGAAGAGTTAAATCCCATAACAGCTGATTCTGACCTGGCAAACTTTTATAATTATCAGGAATCAAGGGTCCTAAGGAACAGGGGTAAAATCAATCCCTTTGAAATTGAAGATTACATTGCAGCAAACGGATACTTTGGCCTTATGAAGGCTCTGGAGATAAGGAACCCTGAAAAGATTATTAAAATAATTACGGAATCAGGCCTGCGGGGACGAGGAGGCGCAGGTTTCCCTACTGGCAGGAAATGGGAATTATGTAAAAATGCTCCATCTAAAAGCGGGGTAAAATACGTGATCTGCAACGGCGATGAAGGAGACCCCGGCGCTTTCATGGACAGGAACCTGCTTGAATCTGATCCCCACTCAATCCTTGAAGGGATACTTATATCAGCTCTCGCAATAGGTTCAAACAGAGGTTACTTATATATAAGAGCGGAATATCCTCTTGCGGTCCGTACTATGGAACATGCAATAAAACAGGCAGAAGATTACGGCCTGCTGGGAAAAAATATATTGGGCCATGACTTTGACTTTGATCTTCAGATATATCAGGGTGCGGGCGCATTTGTATGCGGAGAAGAAACCGCTCTTATACGATCCATTGAGGGAGAAAGAGGGATGCCAAGGCCAAAACCGCCGTTCCCTGCCAATGAAGGGCTCTACGGAATGCCCACACTTATAAATAACGTCGAAACATTTTCAAATGTTCCACAGATAATTTTAAACGGAGCAAAATGGTTCAGCAGTATTGGGACTGCCACAAGCAAGGGCACCAAAATATTTGCCCTGGCAGGAGCTGTTAATAACGTTGGCCTTGTCGAAGTTCCTATGGGAATTACCCTGAGGGATATAGTTTATAAAATTGGCGGCGGCATAGCAGGTGGGAAAAAATTTAAAGCAGTACAGCTCGGAGGACCCTCCGGAGGATGCATGCCTGAAAAATTACTGGATATACCAATTGATTATGAAAAGGTAAAAGAAGCCGGCTCCATTATGGGGTCAGGCGGAATGATAGTCCTGGATGAAGAAACATGCATGGTAAACCTTGCCAGATATTTCATGGATTTCATACAGGATGAATCATGCGGGCAATGTGTACCCTGCAGAATAGGTACCAGAAGGATGCTGGAGATACTGGAGAGAATAACTCGCGGTAAAGGTAAAAAAGATGATATTGAAAAACTAAAAAAACTGTCAGCCGTTATTAAAGAAACTTCTCTCTGCGGTCTGGGTAAAACCGCCCCAAATCCGGTACTAAGCACTTTAAAGTATTTCAAAGAAGAATTTGAGGAACACATTATTACCCAGAAATCATGCGAAAGGCTGCATGCCAAAGTTAAGAAAGTATAAACACTTAGAAAAGTGGGTTTAAATGCCAGAAAAAAAATCAGCCGGCAGTAAATTACCGCTTAAAGAAAAAGAAGCCCAAAAAATACCGGATGGGCCGGACGGCAGAATAAAAATTCATATCAATAATAGAACTATTTATACTCTACCCCATAAAAGTGTCCTGGAAGCCTGCCTTGAAAATAATATTTTTATACCTCATCTCTGCTTTGACCCCAGGCTCAAATCCCAGGGAGCATGCAGGCTCTGCCTGGTTGAGGTAGAAGGAATGCCCGAAGCTGCCGCTTCCTGTGTAACAAAAGTACGGGAAGGAATGGTAATCAAAACAAATACTCCTCATATAAATAGACTGGTCAGGGTAAATCTGGAACTTATAATATCCGACCATCCATTGGACTGTATGACCTGTGAATCCTGCGGCAGCTGTACCCTTCAGGATCTGGCTTATATCTACGATATTAAAGACATCGATTATAAAGGAAAGGTGCATCAGAAAAAAATACTTCATGATAATCCATTTATCTTAAGGGATAATGGAAAATGTATACTCTGCGGGAGATGTGTCAGGATGTGTGACGGAATTATCGGCGCAAATGCCATTGGTTATGCCGGAAGGGGTTTTGAATGTGAGATAGTCCCCGCTTTTGAACAATCGCTTAAAAAAACAGACTGTGTGTTCTGCGGCAATTGCATATCTGCCTGCCCCGTAGGTGCGCTTCAGTCTATACCCTATAAAAGAAAAGCCCGTGCCTGGGAAACGGTAAAAATCCAAACAGTATGCCCTTACTGCGGCGTCGGCTGCGTAATTGACCTGCATGTAAAAAACAATAAAATTGTAAACGTATCCTCGACAATAGGAGAACACGTGAACGAGGGTAATTTATGCGTCAAGGGAAAATTTGGTCTGGATTTTGTAAAAAGTACCAAGAGGCTCAAATTCCCTATGATAAAAACAAAGGGGGGTGGATTCAAAAATATAAGCTGGAAAAAGGCACTGGAAATCATTTCAGATAAACTGACCGCCATAAAGAAAGAGTACGGTCCTGATTCTATAGCGGTTTTAAGTTCGGCAAAATGCACCAATGAAGAAAATTTTTTAATGTCCAAATTTGCCCGTGCTGCAATTGGTACCAATAACGTGGACCACTGCGCGAGGCTGTGCCATGCATCAACAGTTACAGGCCTGATACCCACTTTCGGAAGCGGCGCTATGACTAATTCGATTGATGATATAAAGTGTTCTGATGCCGCAATAATAATAGGCTCAAATACGACAGAAACCCATCCGGTTATAGGATATAATATTATAAGATCCGTGCAGGAAAACGGACTGAAACTTATTGTTATCGATCCCCGGAACATTCCAATCACAAAATATGCAGCTATACATTTAAAGCAAAAACCGGGAACAGATATAGCAGTTATTCTTGGCCTTATAAACACAATCTATAGCCATAATTTACATGACAGGTCATTCATTAAAAGCAGAACCGAAGACTTCGAAAAATTTATTAAATGCTTTTCCTCATATACTGCAGAGAAAGCAGCAAAAATATCAGGAGTGGATGAGCAAAGCCTCATTGAAGCAGCGAAAATTTACGGATCCGCTAAAAATGCTTCCATATTTTACGCCATGGGAATTACCCAGCATACCTGCGGTACGGATAATGTTATTGCTCTGGCAGATCTGGCAATGATGACCGGTAATATCGGTAGAGAGGGTACGGGAGTAAATCCTTTAAGAGGGCAGAATAATGTGCAGGGAGCATGTGATATGGGCGCACTTCCAGATTTACTGCCCGGATATCAAGATGCTGAAGATGATGATATAAGACAAAGATTTGAAAAGAGATGGGGCAGGACTCTGCCTTCCGGAAAAGGGCTTACTGTAACCGAAATAATTGAAGGTGCATATTCCGGCAGTATAAAAGCTATATATGTAATGGGTGAGAATCTGATGCTCAGCGATCCGGACCTTCTGCATGTGGCCGCAGCTCTCAAGAAACTAAAGCTGTTCGTAGTTCAGGATATCTTTCTTACTGAAACAGGTGAATTCGCGGATGTCATTCTGCCGAGTGTCTGTTTTGCCGAAAAGGAAGGAACATTTACAAATACGGACAGGAGGATTCAAAGAATCAGGAAGGCAGTAAACGCTCCGGGTAAAGCTGTCCCTGACTGGAAAATTATCTGCATGTTATCAAATGCTATGGGTTATTCTATGGATTACAGCAGTCCCGCTGAAATTATGGACGAGATTGCGGGCCTGACACCGATTTACGGGGGAATAAGTTACAGGAGGCTTGATTCCGGTACCTTACAGTGGCCCTGTAGAAAATACAATGATCCCGGTATAAGCATTCTTCATGCAAAAAAATTTACACGGGGTAGGGGTAAATTCATCCCTGTGGTAAATACACCTCCGGCAGAAGTTCCAAGCAAAAAATATCCTTACATCCTGACCACCGGTCGAATCCTGTATCAATTCCACACCAGAACCATGACAGGCAAAGTTAAGGGCCTAAACGAAATTGCTCCTACTAATCTGGTGCATATTAACTCAAAAGATGCAAAAAAACTTAAGATCAACAGCGGGGACCGCATAGAAGCTGAGTCAAAAAGGGGTAGGATTACAGCAACGGCTCTGGTAAATTCTAAAATTAAAAAAGGTGTGGTGTTCATGCCGTTCCATTACGCAGATTCCCCAGCCAATATTCTGACCAATCCCGCCCTGGATCCCATAGCAAAGATTCCGGAGCTTAAAGTCTGCGCAGTGAATTTAAAAAAGATATAGAAAATAAAATTGGAACATAAAGTTTCAAAATTAGGGAAAAAAATTAAAATCATAAAGATCAAAGCTTCTTCAGGCAATGCTGACCTTATTGATATTATCCCCTTCGAGTTGCTTCTGACTATTTTTCTAAACGGAAGCAGTCTTCCCACAATTTCATGCTCGCCTGATAATTTGATTGAGCTTACAGTCGGTTATTTGATAAATAATAATTACATCGAAAGTTATTCGGAAATAAAACTTTTAAAAATCTGCAGCCATGACATGGACAAAATTGTAAACGGGAACAATCCGGTTCTGAAAATCGAAGTAAGAACAAATACAGGTAAAAAAACGAATGCAAGTATAGGAAGTTCAAAATTTATATCCTCAGGATGCGGCAGTATTGATGATTTTATATTTAAAAAAGGTTTGAAGAAAATAAGCAGTAATGTACAGATCGTTTCCGATACTGTACTCAAGCTTAACAAAGAAGCAGTAAACCATCAGAAGTATAAAAAAGAATTCGGCGGTCTGCACAGCGCAGCATTGTTCTGCCGGGACGGTAATTTGTTAAATCTGCTAGAGGATATTGGGAGACACAATTGTATTGATAAAATCGCCGGCTATATATTAATAAAAAGGATCCCCCCCAAGGATAAAATCCTGTTTACCACCGGAAGATTAAGTATTGATGTAATTTACAAAACCTGTAGGATGCAGGTTCCAATCCTGGTCACCAATTCTTCCGTAACCTCCAGCGCCGTTGGCCTGGCAAAAAAAATGAATTTAACCGTTATCGGTTATGCCAGAAGTGGCAGGTTTAATATCTATTCAGCATCAGGGAGAATACTCAGGTGAATTTAACCGGGATAGTACTGGCAGGAGGCAGGGGTACCAGATACGGTTTTGATAAACTAAAAATCAAAGCCGGTCCGGTACCATTATTTATAGACCAGATATTTAAATTAAATTTTTTCTGCAGTGAAATATTAGTATGTACCTCAAAGAGTAATTACCCTGTTATTTTTTCAGAAATAAGCAAAATCCGTTCTTACCAAAAAAAGTATAATTTCGAAAAAATATTCAACACTGAAATCAATTCAGGAAATTTTTATAAAAAAGCCTTAAAACTTCCAGATATAAGAATAATCCTGGATAAGGATAGGTTTCCCGACTCAAATAAGGATCATTTTGATCAGGTACTCCGGAACCCTAAAAATATTGGACCTATAATTGGTATTTATACCGGTCTTTTATATGCCAGATATATTTATTCCATTGTTGTCGCTTTCGATATGCCCTTTATTTCTTACAATCTGTTGAATTTATTGATTAATATCTCCGGGCTAAACCATAAAAAATCAGGCAGCAGCAAACTGGCATCATTATCTCATAAACGAACCGGGGGGAAGGCTGTATATGTAATTAGAACCGAAAAGGGCTTTGAAGTTCTCTGCGGACTATATTCAAAGGACTGCCTTGATATTTTGAATGAAAATATAAAAAAGAAGAAATACAGAATATCGGATGCTCTCGACTGCCTGGATACCGAAATTATCCCAGGGGGAAAACCCGGGTTGGCCGGAATTGACGGGCTTAATTTTTTCAATATCAACCGGGCACAGGATTATGAAAAGTTTAAGAATTTATGGCAAGATAAAAAAGCTTCACTGAATACCGACACTTCATTCACCGAAGTATGGTCCGATTTTTTCTACAGATAAGTCTGGCTTCCGGATTAGATTACTCCAGACCTGCAAACACCAGAACATAATCATTACAGTCCTTAATGATAAATTCTGTGGCGCCGTAATAGGTTCTGTGTAAATCATGTATAACCGTAACATTATCCTTTATCCTATTATACAGCTCCTCAACATCCTCAATCTCGATATAAGCAACCATAGAGCCGCCGGTTTTTATATCCTTTAATCCCGGAATCGATTTGCCAAGGCTTTTTCTTGACTGGAACATCAGTTCATTGTTTTCACATGCTATCATCGCCCAGTCAAACTGACCATTTTTTGGATCGGAGACAACCAGTTCAAAACAGCATAGAATATTCTTATAAAAATCTACGGTTTTGTTTACATCTTCAACCATCATGTTCGGTGTAATCTTTTTTATCATTTCCAACACCTCTTTCTATTTAATTTTCAGATAACATGTCTATGACTTTTTCCTTTTTAACCTCTCAGGCAGTACAATTATCAACCAGTATACCAGACCAACCATAATGGCTCCACCTATTAAATTACCGATGGTTACAGGCATAAGATTTTTTAAAAAGCCTATAATATTAAGATTCTCCAAAGAAGCTCCCGGGGCTATCCGGGTTATTGCATTTTTAATACCATCATTTCTTTTTAATAAAATTCCCATGGGAATAAAATACATATTCGCAATGCTGTGTTCAAATCCGGAGGCAACAAATGCCGTTATTGGAAATACAATAGCAGCTATTTTACTGACAACGGACCGGGCACTGAAACACAGCCATACTGCAAGGCACACAAGCGCGTTACATAGAATACCTCTTGAAAAAGCTTCAAGAAAAGTCAGATTCACTTTACCTGATGCTATTAGAACTGCTTTCGCTCCCAGCATATAATCTTCCATCTTCCATAGATTGGTAAAGAACATGAGAAAAACTACACTTAAAGAACCAATAAAATTTCCCGCATAACATAAACCCCAATTTTTTAACAGCTGCTTATAAGTTACTGCCTTTGAGGCAAAACCCATCATAACCAGACAGTTTCCGGTAAAAAGCTCTGCTCCGGCTATCAACACCAGTATAAGACCTGTAGAAAATGCAATTCCTCCCAGCACCCTTGTTAAACCGATACTTAAATTAGAGTCAAATACTACCAGCGTATAAAATTCCGCTCCGATTGCTATAAAGATCCCGGCAAGTAAAGAAAGCATAAATAAACTCAGGAAACTAAGTTTTGCTTTAGCCTTACTTGCTGCTTCTACCCTTTTTTCCATTTCAGCAGGTGAGTAATCATCAAAGTTCAATTCCCTTACCGCCATCTCCGCTTCCTTTCCTTAATATAAACTTTAATCGCTAATCTGCGGGATTCTTTCCATTCCATAATTGGAAGGAAATACTCCTGTAGGACATATATCCATGCATTCCATACAGTTTTCACAATATTTAAAATAGGCTGAATCGGGAATAAAGGTAACCTTTTTATTTATTCCTCTTCCTACGAATCCCACTGCATTATTTTCCTTGACTTCTCTGCAGTGCCTTACACACAACCCGCAGAGAATACAGTAATTATTCTCTTTTTTATATCTTGTTTTGCTTAATTGATATTTTTTTGCCAGCTTTTTTATTTCCGGGTTAAAAGGGAATAAGGCAAGGTACAGCTCAACCAGATTTTTCCTGATCTGTTCCACGCTTGGGCTTTCCGTATGGACGATAAGACCATCTTCTACAGGATGGGTACAAGAGGCAACTATCTCCGGCCTGCTGTTTTTCTCTATTTCAACAATACACAATCTGCAGGCACCGTACGGTTTTAACTTCTGATGATAGCACAGGGTAGGAATATGAATGCCGCCCTTTTCCGCAGCCTGGAGTATGGTATCACTCTTATCCGCTTCAATTTTTTGTTTATCTATGATTATAATAATTTTTTCTTTTCTTTCTTTATCAGTCATAATATTTACCTCCCCAATCTGTTTAAATTAATTTATTGGCTCTTTATATTCATTCCGCTCCTGATTTCTTTCTTCTCTTTTTCTTCTACTACTGCTATTCCCGTCTTCTTCTCTATGGCACTGTACTTTTCGGGACAGGCTTCCATACAGGAGCCGCATTTAATGCAAGATTTATCATCTATGCTGTGGGGTTTTTTATTCTCTCCTGTTATAGCATCTACAGGGCATGCCTTAACGCAGCTTCCGCAGCCGGCACATTTATTCTTATCGATGACATAGCTTATTAAAGGCCTGCATACCTTTGCCGGGCATATATTATAGTAAATATGGGCTTCATATTCTTCCCTGAAATATTTAAGCGTGGTCACTACGATATTTGGTGCCGTGGTCCCCAGGGCGCACAGAGATGCCTCTTTCATAAGCATTGAAATATCCGACAGAAGCTTTAAATCTTCTTCCCTGCCTTTTCCTTCCATAATCCTTTCGTAAATATAAATCATCTGCCGCAGGCCTTCCCTGCAGGGAACACACTTGCCGCAGGATTCATCTGCCAGGAATTTCAAAAAGTAATGTGTCACATTTACCATACAATCCGATTCGTCCATAACCACCATCCCGCCGGAACCCATCATTGTTCCTGCCTTGGTCAGCTCGTCAAAATCTATGGGAAGATCAAGAAGCTCTCCAGGTATTACACCGCCTGACGGCCCTCCTGTCTGGACCGCTTTAAATTTCTTACCGTTTTTAATCCCCCCGCCGATTTTAAAGATAATGTCTCTTAAGGTAACTCCCATTGGAACCTCAACCAGTCCCGTATTATTTACTTTGCCTACCAGTGAAAATATTTTGGTCCCGCTGCTTTTTTTTGTACCCAGAGTCCTGAACCATTCCGCCCCGTTTTTTATTATAAACGGTACGTTTGCCCACGTTTCAACATTGTTTATAAGCGTTGGTTTGGAGTACAGGCCCTCTGTAGCGGGATAGGGCGGTTTTGGAGTAGGTTCCCCCACTTTACCCTCAATGGACCTTAAAAGTGCGGTTTCCTCTCCGCTTACAAAAGCTCCGGCACCTTCATGTACTTCGACATCAAAGTCAAATCCCGAATCCAGAATATTTTTTCCCAGAAGACCATATTCCCTGGCCCGCTTTATTGCCATTCTTATATTCTCAACCGTCTGCGGATATTCATGCCTTACAAAAACAAAACCTTTGCCGGAACCAACCGCATATGCTCCTATTATCAATCCTTCCAGTACGCTGTGGGGATTGCCTTCCAGTATACTTCTATCCATATATGCACCGGGGTCCCCTTCGTCTGAATTGACAATGGTATATTTGGGTTCTCCGGGAGCTTTTCTGGTTATTTCCCACTTTGTCCCTGCAGGGAACCCCCCTCCGCCTCTTCCTCTCAGGTTTGCATCTTTTACTGTTTTTATTACATCTTCCGGTTCCATTTTTTCCAGCACTCTGGCAAGAGATTGATAACCCCCAATTCTAATGTAGTCATCAATGCTTTTAGGATCGATTTTTGAATTGTTACTAAGGACAACCCTTTTCTGGAATTTGTAAAACGGGATATCGGATTCTTTAAATATCGGCTTCCCGTCCTCGTCTTTATAAACAAGGGATTCCGCAACCTCTCCCTTTATGGTTTTTCCTACAATTTCAGGTATGTCTTTTTCGGTTACTCCCAGGTAGCAGGTCCCCTGCGGATATATGACCACAATGGGCCCCCTTTCACAGTAGCCATGGCACCCTGTTCTTTTTAAAATAATCTTTCCTTCCGCCTTATTTTTCTTTATTTCTCTTTGAAGCCCTGAGTAGACATCGTCGGAAGAGTAAGCCTTGCATCCCGTACCCGAACAGATTGAAATTACCGTACTACTTTCCAGCTGTTTTTCGAATTTGTTGGCTTTTTGTTCTAAATCATTTAAAGAATTAATCTTAATAGGCATTTTAAATCCTCCCTTCCTATTAAAACCGGTTTAATATTTTCTTCAGCTTTCCCGTAGAAGGATTGCTAAAATATTTGTTGTCAATCATCATTACGGGACCCAGCGCACAGCAGCCAAGACAATTGACCGTATCCAGAGTAAATTTATAATCACCTGTGGTATCTCCCGGCTTTACCCCCAGGATATTGACAATTCTCTGCAGCAGATTCATTGCCCCCCTGACATGACAGGCTGTACCCATACAAACTATAATAGAATGTTTCCCTATGGGTTCTAGATTAAAATATTTGTAAAAGGTAGTAATGCCGTAAATATCTGTAAGAGAAATATCCAGTTTGCTGCCGATATAAAGCAAAATATGCTTTGGAAGCCATCTGTATTCATTCTGTACATCCAGAAGCATCTGTATCAAATTGCTTTTCTGATTGTCATGGTTGTTAATTATTTTATCCACCGTTCCAAAATCTTTTATTACATCTTCCAATTCCAACTCCTTCTTTTCCTTTATTTCATTTAAATCATTGAGCCACCCGTTAAGCTGGCCCTGAATAATGTTTATTCTCTCCACATCCCTGTAACTCCCTCCAGTTCCGCGGGGATTGGTATTGCCCATCAATATATCAGTAGTTTTTATTTGTCCCGAGCTTTTAACCAGTTTACTTCTTACCGGCTCCGGATCGGATTTTTTTCGGGTTGGCCCCCATCCGGTCCTGATCCTGTATTTTGCCTTTCCTTCATCAAAACCCGCTCTTTTTATCAGGCTTTCTTCCTCCAGCAGCTTTATATTCCTGTAGATAGTCGCCATTCCTATTTTCGAATATTTTTTATGGGAGAGAAAAAATAGTTCCCCGGCAGTAAGTTCTTTTTGATTTTCAAGCAGGGTATCCAGAACAATGGTCCTGGTTTTTGTAAGTCTAAATCCTCTTTTTTTTATTCTCTGCAGGTAAGTCTGGATATTTGTGTTATTTTCCATAACCGTTAATTGTTTAAAATGTTACATAATGATAATGATAATGATTATCATAATAGCAATAATTATACCTCCGGAAAAAATTTTGTCAATATATTTTGGAAATTGGATAAACAGGATAAAAGATATGCAGTTTATAATGAAATATAAAAAATAGAAGCGGCAGTTAATCCGTTATTTTGAAATGATATTCTAATTCTCCTGATATATTATAACCCTTGTCCCCAACGGGATATTTTCGTATAACCATTTCGCATCATCCAGTTCCATTCTGATGCAGCCGTGGCTGGCAGGACTTCCCAGCTTTTCATATTCCTCTTCAATTATATTTCTGTCTTTATCAAAGGGAACACTGTGGAAAAGATAATCCCCATTAAATCTTATCCAGTAATAAGCTCTCATATTATATTTACCTGACCAGAAATCGAGACCTTTATCAGAAGTTACGAATTCCCCCAGAGGTGTTGGTTTTTCTTCGGTTCCCCCCGAGCATATCATTTCCCTTATAAGTTCGTCCCTGTAATATACCAATACTTTCTGCCTGCCCAGGTCCACCTCGATTTTAAAATCTTCACTGCTGCTGAAATCAATATCCTGGTCATCAGCAGGGGCTGAATTTTCATCAGTCTGGTCCAAAGAGTTCTCCTCTTCCTCTTCTATAATAATGCCTTCTTCTGACGACTGTTCAACCGGATCATCTTCGGCATTATCTTCTTCCGGTATTTGACTATCCCGGGTATCACCCGGCAAATCCGATTCAGGCAATTTTCCAAGATTTTCTCCATTTAAACTCATACCGCTTGCAGCCGGAGCATTCATATAACCTGTAGCCGCTATCTGCAGTTGTTCCTGTGTTCCTTCCGGATTATATTTTAAGAATACAGTACTTGTGGAACAGACCAGGACCAGGATTATAAACACGGTTATAAGCAGCATGCCGATATGCCTTTTTAAAGATTTATGCAACTATAGCCCTCCCAATCTGCTTGAGAAATAAAAGCTTCTTAAATTATTATAAACCAAAAGTATTATAATATTTACCATGTTTTAAAAAAACTTTAAAAATTTTTTTTAGTGCAACTACTCTTTAATATCCTGCCTGATTTTTTTAATTATAATGGAAATACGTATGATGCCATAAATCATTAAACCAAGAACCAGGGTAAGAAATATTGCCAGCGGAAAGGCAAGATTGACAATTAACGACTGAGCGAGCGGGTCATCAGAAATACCGGTTCCCATTGTCCTTATGACTCTTCCGTAAAAATTGGGCAGATTATATACTATGGGACCACATAATATAATAAGTAGCCAGCGCAATGAGTTATACATTCTTATTTTTGATGCATTATCGCTGTATAGCTCCAGGCTGTGACCCTTTTTTGCCTCTGCTTTAAAATAATACCAGCAGCCCAGTCTGGCTATATATTCCCAGCCGGCATCTTCGAATAAGGTTATATAATCATCTATTTTCTTATTTAAAAACGGCTTGAAATCAAGTTTATATATTATATCTTCCGGTTTTCCTCTTACAAATCCATAATTACAATAACCAACCCTGTTCAGGTGCCATCCGCCGCCCGACATTTCCTTGAGCCATTTTTCCTCTTTTTCTCCCTGCCAGGCAAAAAATATTTTAAATACAGACCTATATTTTATATTATCCGTAATACCGTTCATTTTAAATTCCTTTCTTCTCCAGAAGAGATCTGCTGCTCTTTGCCATCTCTTCTAACCTGTCCACTTCATATTCTATTAATTTTTTTCCCATTTCGGTTATGATGTATATTTTTCGGCGTGGATTTGATTTCTGGGAATCTTTGGGAATAATCAAACCGGTATTTACCAGATTGCTTAATGCGCCGTACAGCGTACCGGCCCCAAGGTTTATCCTGCCCCTGCTCAGTTTTACTACCTTCTGCATAATGCCGTATCCATGAAGCGGTTCCAGCAGGGATATTAATATATAGAATGTGGTTTCTGTAAGCGGTGATAATTTTTTTATTTTACTCATTTTAATTCCCGCCTGACATATCTATTACGTTTAACGTTATAACGTTAATCGATATAACGTCCTACGCTATAATAACACTTAAGCATTGACAATGTCAACAGCCGGACAAAGATTTCCTTTATTTATTAATCTTTTTCTTAATGGAACATGAAAGTGGGATATCCTCATGCAGATATCGCGAATAAAATTTCCCGTATTGCTGACTCCACTGGTTGAAAAGATAAAACCTTTCTTTGATATTTAAAGTTTTTAAATTTTAAAATTGAATAATTAATGTTTTAATATTAATATTTCAAGACCGGGGATTATTTTTAAAAATTTTTATAATGACAAATAAGGCTATTAATAAAATCAGGCAAAATCAGATACTGGTATTTGCCTTTTCACAAGTGCTTGTGCTGTCTGTATCCAGGCAGATCATCGGCCCTCTAATACCGCTTATTTCAGAAGAGCTAAAAGTAGGGCTGGATTTTATCGGTTCAGCTATTTCTTTAAGTATTTTTGCCTTGTTTTTAGTATCCCTGAGTGTCGGTAACCTTATAGAGCTTATAGGTCTGAAGAAAGTCCTTTATATTGGATTGGGCGTGAGCATAGCTGGTTCCGTCATGCTGTATTTTTCACATTCTTTTGCCATTTTCATAGTTGCGTATTTCCTGCTGCAGCTGGGAACAGGAATCCTGATTATAGGAAATCTTTCTATTATAGGAAGCCTGTATTCCAGCCGCAGGACATCAAGCCTGATTAAAGTAAATATGGGAAATACAGCAGGTTTTATTATTGCGCCTATTCTAGTCAGTCTGATGCTTTTTATAAAGACCAATTGGCGTAATTTCTATCTTTTTAGTCTTATATTACTGTTTGCTTTAGTGATTATATTATGGAGGCTCAAGGTCCCGATGATGGTTCGTGTAGGTAGTAATCTTAAGACCCTGTTTGTGGCTAACAAAAAGATTATCTCTAATAACAATTTTATCATTTACGGGATAATAATCTTTTTTTACGTTTCCGTTATGAATACTTTTTTTATGTGGTTTACGTCTTATTTTCAGAATATTGATGTAGAAATTAACATTAGCTCTCTTTTCCTTGCCATATATGGTTCAGCTCTTTTCATTGGTATGATACTGCGTACCAAACTGATCAAGCACTTCAGGAGAAAGCGTATCCTGCTTTTTAGTTTTATAGTATCCTTTTTTCTACTTATAGGAATTCTTTTTATGCAAGACCTGGTATTTAAAAATATCCTGATATTTTTATTTGGTGTTGCCATTGCCGGCAATTTTTCAATTACCTTTTCTATAGCATCAGAATTGTTTCCTGAACATTCCAACTCGGCTTCAGGATTGATGGTGGCTTTTGCCAACCTGGGAATAATGGTATTCCAGTATCTTTCAGGGTATCTTTCAGAGTACTACTCAAAAAACAGTATTTTATATATCAATATAGCTATTTTACTTGTACTTATTATTCTTGCCTCTGTTTTGAATTATCATAAGAAGTTTAAATAGAGCAAATATAATCAATACTCCAGGAGTATTCCGTCAGTACGGTCCCAGTAAAACAGGATGTCCGAGCCCTGTTTAAAACGGGGAAGGCTTCCATCATTTTTTATTCCAATTCTTATCTTCCCCACCTGCTCCGAGTTTACCTCCAGCCTTACGTCCGGCCCTTCAAATACAATGGTGTTTATCTTTCCCTTGAAGCAGTTTTTATCACTAACAGATTTTTCGGTTATCCTTATTTTCTCAGGTCTTATAAAAAATACGGGAGGGGTTATATCTCCTTCTGATCCTGTCCTTTTTACCCTTTCAGGAACATAATCACATTTGTTTTTAAGGCCGTCTTTTAAAAATATTTTTTCTCCGCTTCTGGTTTCCATTATAAAGTTATGATTATCCTTCTTAACCGAAGAAACACCGATGAAATTGCCCGCTCCGATAAAATCCGCAATAAAAATGCTCCCGGGGCAGTTATAAATATAATCAGGGCTTCCGGTCTGGATTATATTGCCCTCATCCATAACCGCAATACTGTCCGACAGGGTAAGAGCTTCACTCTGGTCATGGGTCACATAAAGAAAAGTGGTCCCGATTTTTCTTTGAATATCCTTTAACTCTTCTTGCATGGAGACCCTCAATTTTTTATCCAGCGAAGCCAGGGGCTCATCCAGGAGCAATATTTTTGGCCTTACGATAAGTGACCTTGCCAGGGCCACCCTCTGCTGCTGGCCCCCGGAAAGCTCTGAAATCCTCCTTGATTCAAAACCCTTGAGGTTTATTATTTTAAGTATACTGCCCAGCTCTTCCATAATCCTGTTATGGGCAAACCTTCTTTTCTTAAGGCCGTATATTATATTTTCCCGCACATTCATATGGGGAAACAGGGCAAGATTCTGAAACACCATAGCGGTATCCCTCCTGTTGGGAGGAATACCCTTCATATCCCTGCCGTCAATTTTGACTTTTCCCTCATCCTGCTCTATAAATCCTCCAATAATTCTCAAGATGGTAGTCTTGCCGCATCCTGACGGACCAAGCAGGGAAAAGAACTGGCCTTCTTTTACTTTAAAGCTGACCCCTCTAATAGCCCGGACCTTTCCATAACTCTTTGTTATCTTATCTACCTGTACAATATATTTCATAAAATTTTAAAGCATTCGTACCGGTCTTTTATTATTGATTCACAGTCGAGAGTTCTTCCCAGAAGCTGTTATAAGCCTGGATCACCTCTTCGGGAAAATTCAGCTGCCATACCAGTTTAGCCAATTCATCATCTGTAAATACGTATAAATCCTTATCTATCCCTTCCGCTAGATCTATTGAACCCTTGACTGTAGTTGCATTGCCTTCAGCAGTCACTAAAGCCGCAATTTCGGGTCTCAGCATAAAATCAATAAATTTATATGCGCCCTCGGTATTTACCGCGACTGCAGGTATCATAAAAGTATCGGTCCACCCAAAGCCTCCCGTTGATGGCAGTACATATTTAAATTTTGGATCAGCGGCTGCAAGTTTCCTGCCTCCGCCATCCCAGATGTGGCTGACCCATACTTCTTCATTGCCCAGAAGATCAAGCAGCTCGGCGCCTGTATCATAAAATTTAAGTACATTATTTTTTAGCTCTATAGCTTTATCCCTTATTGCTTCCAGGGTCTCCTGGGTGTCAGTAATCAGATTTTCTCTTGGGATTCCCATCAGGTCCAGGCATATCATCAGTGATTCTGCAGAATTCCTTGAAGATACCCTTGATTTAAGCCCGGGATCAAATAATATCTCCCAGCCGATTCCTTGCAGCGAGCCGTTATACTTTTCAGTATTTACAACAATGCCGCTGGTTCCAAATACATAAGCAATTACATAAGTATTTCCTGACCCCATCTGGCTTCCATCCCACATGCTCCAGCTTTGATCTTTGAAGGAATCAGTTACATTTTCATAGTTGGGGATTTTATCCAGGTCAAGCGGCTGCGCCAGATTTTCAGTATAAAATCTGTTTACCTGGTTCTGGGTGGGCATTATAATGTCTGCCTTGCCCCCGCCTTTAAGCAGAGTAAATATTGAAGCATTATCCGCCATTAAGTTGATATTTAGCTTTATACCGGTTTCTTCCTCAAACATTTCCACAACCTTTTCCGGCAGGTACCCTTCCCAGACATAAACGTCCAGCTCCTCAGGCGCCTTTTGACCCTTGCATGATGAAAAAACAGCCGCCAGCATAAACATGACCAATAATGAAACAATGATAGATTTTCCTATTTTCATAATAGCCTCCTTTGTTTTATTATAAGCCATAACCGGTCTTAAAAAAAAGATTACATTCTCTCCCCGGACAATAATCTATCATAAATCTTTCTGCTTACCAGAAATACTGCCAGCATGCTTAGGGCAAATAAAGTTATTAGGACCGAGATTACATTTACCTTTGGTGAAATACCGAATCTTAATTGTGAAAATATGTAAACCGGAAGAGTCAGGTTATTGCCCACCAGAAAATAGGTCACTATAAACTCGTTCCAGCTGATCATAAAGGCAAACAGCCACCCGGCTACAACGGCAGGCACCAGAACCGGAAATACGGTATCCTTGATACTCGCAAGCCAGCTGGCACCTAGATCTATTGAAGCCTCCTGAAAACTTAAGGGCAGACTCTCGATTCTTCCAAGAAAGATTATAAAAACATAACTCATACTGATAGATACATGAGATACGATAACTATTGGTATCCCCAGGGGAATGTTTACAGTTCTGAAAAATACCAGCGCGGATATTCCTATAGTCAGGCTGGGCATAAGTATGGGAAGCAAGAGCAGGGTCAGAAAAATACCCGATCTTCTGATCCGTCCCCTGAGCAGTCCCAAGGATAAAAAGAATGCCAGGACAGTAGAAATGGTGGCAGAGGAAACAGCAATGATAAGGCTGTTGACAATTGCTTTTTTGGCCAGCTGGTCATTAAAAAACTCCGCGAACCACTGCCAGGTAAAACCCTTCAGGGGGAAACTGTAGCCCTCGCCGCTGTTCCAGGCAAAGATAAAGATAAGGATAATGGGAACAAAGATATAAAGGAAAAATAATGTGGTATATATTGTTAAAAGAACCGGTTTTTTATTATTCATTTTCTTAAATTAAGTAACATCCCTATTTTTATAAATTGATTCCAGCCCGAATAGCCTTGAATAAAATAATACCAGGGCAATTGAAAGCAGCGCCAGGGCAATGGTAAAGGCGGAACCCAGGTTCCAGTCGCCTACCTTGCCGAACTGATTCTCTATTATGTTCCCTATCATCACCGAATCCGTTCCTCCCAGTATAGCCGGTATGGCAAAAGAACCCAGTGACGGTATGAATACCAGAAGCGTACCCGCAAAAATCCCGGTCAGGCTCAATTTAAA
Source organism: uncultured Actinomycetota bacterium (assembly GCA_964494385.1). GTDB lineage: Bacteria > Actinomycetota > Humimicrobiia > Humimicrobiales > Humimicrobiaceae > CAZBSE01. The sequence continues at coordinate 43,934 of CAZBSE010000010.1, forward strand.
GGTCACGTCAAAAAAAGCCCTGGCTCTTGATGCCCCCAGGTCCATCGAAGCTTCCATAAGAGAATCATCGATCCTTAAAAGTGATGCGTACAGGGGCAGGACCATCATAGGTGTATAGGTATATATAAGACCGAGCAGAACCGAAGTCTGGCTGTACAGTATTCTCAGTGGCTCATCAATAAACTTGAGCCATAAAAGCAGCTGATTTAAAACTCCGTTTTCGGAAAGAATCAGCTTCCAGGCAAAGGTCCTGATAAGATAATTAATCCAGAAAGGTATCATTAAAACTACAATGAGTACCTTATCGAACCTGGTTCTTTTGGCCAGAAAAAATGCCACCGGATATGAAAATATTATAGAAAACACAGTGGTAAGCAAGCTTATTTTAAGCGACCTTAAAAGTATAATAAGATAGTGTTTTTTTTGAAAAATGACCAAAAAATTCTCAAAGGTAATTTTTACCGGCTCTCCCGATCCCGGAGTCCTGGCTGTTACGGCATAAATGAATATCACAGATAAGGGGAGAAGGAAGAAAATAAAAAACCATAATAAGCCGGGATAGATAAGATTCGTATTTTTACTTCTTACAATGCTCATCGGTTTAAAATTAAAAGATTTCCTAACATCTTAAAACAAGACAATCCTCAGCTGTTCTCTCTGAACCATTCCCTTATTACATCCTCTGCAGGTTTTCCCCTGTATTCATAGCCCTTAAATACTTCAATGCAACATCCTGAAACATCATCCCAGGTATTTCTGAATAAAGAATCATAACACTTCGCCTGTGTTCCCGGCGAGGTCATGGCATAAAAATCACCTTCCAACGAGCCAGGATTTTCCCATATCATATTTGCAGGAGCCATTGGTTCGAAAACTTCCACTTCCGGACCGGTAAAAAATTCATTAAAAATAATGTATTTTTTCCCCGGATATGCAGTTATTCTATCATACATAAAATAGCTAAAATGTTTCTCTATCCGATCAGAGTCATATTCAAATGCTTTAAAACAGGGACAACCGTCAAATAAAATATATTCATATCCTTCCAGGTCATACAGGGGTATTCCTTCGGGAAAACTCTGAATATGGAATGCCAGCTTGCCTGAATAGATTTCTTTTATTTGAGGCAGTATCTCCTGCGCCCATTCTGATATATCATCAAGTTTTTCTTCAGCCGGAAAATTATTGCGGGCGGGACCTCCCTCCAGCAGCTGTACCTCATACATCGGGGCAAACATTTCAACACCATATTCTTCTGACATCTGCGCGCACTGCAGTATCAGCGGGGTAACCTGCTCCAGTAAATATTCCGTGCTATACTCCGATTCTTCCAGCAGATGATTAAAATGGGGATGCGTAGCATCCACAATAATAATTGTTCCAAATCCTTCTCCATGCAGGGCGCCTATGAGTTTTTTAACCGTTTCAATATCATCATACATTATTATCTCACCCGTGTTTTCTTCATCGAAAAAAACCTGTAAGTAAATCGCTGCCATATTAATGCCATTTTTCCCTAAATCTTCAGCATCATTTGCAGCAATTACCGCTTCTCTCAAATGTCCGCCCACAGCCTTATATTCCTCAAATTCGGTTATTTCAGCCGGTTTTACCGCTCTATTGGGCAGTTTCTCCAAAAATTCCATATCCCCCATACTTTTGCCCACAATATCCAGTGTATTATCTGCAGTATATTTAACCTCCAGGTAGGCATTCTCTATATGAACCGTATAGCCGTCGGGTATTCCATCTTTATTTGTAACTGCATCCAGCTCAAACATTAACTGCAGTTTATCTTCTTTACCAGCCAATGTGTCAGCCAGGCAGTACTTCAATCCGCCTACATATATCTCTTCAAAATATCGTTCCAGGCTTATTTCCAACTTAAAACTTTCTCCGGCAATTTTAAAATCTTCCATATCCAGAGAGCCCCTGTATCTAACCTCACTTACAATCAATTCAGCCGTAAACGCAAGCGGATTTCCTCTCATCTGTATATATTTGCCATCCGGTATGCGCACCGCTGCATCCAGGATATTTACATTTTTCAGATTATAAAGTTCGCTAATATCAAAACTCAGGT
>CAZBSE010000010.1:46116-54727 GCA_964494385.1 uncultured Actinomycetota bacterium
AGGTTTTATTAAATAAAGTTAAACCTTTTACCTTTAATTACTTTGCTGTTAGTACGCAATAAGGCTTTAGATCAAATATATTATCTTAGCCTGTGACCAGGCCAGGATAATCCTTTTTAAAAAATGATATAATACAACATAAAAAATTATACCTTAAACAGCCATGGAAAAGTATATTAGAAAAGCTGACGGCAAAATAGAACCATACGATGAGGAAAAAATAAACTCGTCCTTTAGAAAAGCAGGAGCTTCCCCCGAAATTGCGTCAAAAGCCACTGAAACAATGAATAAGAAAATAAAAAATAATATGAGCACCGATGAAATCTACCGTAAGGCATTGAACCAGTTGAAGGTGCTGGAACCCGGAGCGGCATTAAAATATTCATTAAAAAGAGCCATTATGAATATGGGGCCGGAAGGGTACGTTTTTGAGAAATATATAGCAAAGATTTTACAGGGGCACGGATTTACAACAGAGGTGAGCCAGATCCTAAAAGGTTACTGCATTGAGCATGAAATCGATGTACTGGCAAAAAAAGAAAACAAGACCTTTATTATTGAATGCAAATACCATAATTCACCCGGAACAAAATCCGATATAAAAACCGCTCTTTATATCCACAGCAGATTTCTTGATATAGAAAAATCTTACAAACAAAAAACCAATGGCAGCCGCTCTTATCTTGAAGCCTGGCTGGTTACCAACACCAAATGTACATCTGATGCCGTAAAATATTCCGCCTGTACAGGTTTGAAAATCCTGGCCTGGCATTATCCCAGGGGGAAAAACCTGCAGTATTTCATTGAATCAAAAAAACTTTACCCAATAAGTATTCTTTTTAGCATTACCGAAAGGCAAAAGGAAAAATTATTTGATTCCGGTATTATATTGGTTAAGGAGCTTGAAGACTGCAGCAGTGACAGTTTAGCCGGATTGATCTCGGTAAGCCAGTCCGAAGCATCAAAAATCTTAAAAGAAGCCAGAATTATTATATAAAGACAGATCCCCGGCAAATATAAAAATATTGCAATTAGTTCACTTAATTGCCAGATCCTATTATCAGTCCTGTCTGCTGAATAAGAAAGAACCCAATACGCTTAATATCACAATCAAACATACAAGTACCGTAACATCAAGCCACAGCGGATATAACTGCAGGGCAGGATTGTTCAATATAGCAAACCTCATGGCATCAATCCCGTAAGAAAGAGGGTTGGCTTTAGAAACTATATTCATCCACCTTACCGTATCATTTAGGGGAAACAGCGCACCCGAAAGGAAAAACATGGGCATAAGTAAAAAATTGGTTATTACCTGGAAGGCCTGCATGGATTTTATTACGGATGCCAGTATGATTCCCATACTGGAAATGGTCATAGCAATTAAAAAAATAATGCCCAGCACTTTAAAAAATATTAAAAAAGTAATGGGTATATCGAGAAGCGGGCTGAAAAGCAATATTATGGAACCCTGGATCATGGCTATAGTGGAACCGCCAAGCAGTTTTCCCACAACTATAGAGGTCCTGGAAATAGGTGCCACCAGTACCTCCCTTAAAAATCCGAACTCCCTGTCCCATACAATTGACATAGCACTGAAAAAAGAAGTAAAAAGAACAGTCATACCCACAATACCAGGGAACATAAAATTAAGGAATTCTTTACCGCCTCCGCCGCCAAAAGTACTAAATGAGCTTGCAATTCCGGTTCCCAGAACAAATAAAAAAAGGATAGGCTGGGCAAAGGAGCCGATTATTCTTGGCTTGTCCCTGAAATATCTTTTGATATCTCTCAGCCATATGGTGTATATTCCAATCAATTCCCTTTTCAATGTCTCATTCTCCCCATCATTCTTGTTCTAATACTATCCTTAACGCTGGCATTTTCTTCCCTTATCTCCCTGCCGGTCAGATCCAGGAACACATCGTTTAAAGTCGGCTTCCTGGCGCTTATGGACAGGATTTTTACAGGGCTGTTTTTAATGAATTTAGGAATAAAGCTGGAGCTGTCCTTAACCTCGAATCTGATCTTGCCTTCTTTTGCGTCATGCACCTCACTGCCGGTGATTTCATTTATATATTCTTTTAACTTAATATTATCTTCCGAAAGTATGGTGATTATATCCCCGCCTATGATATTTTTAAGATTCTCGGGGCTGTCCAGGGCAATGATCTTCCCCTTATCTATTATGGCTATCCGGTCACATATCTCTGTTTCTTCCATATAATGTGAAGTCAGAAAGATGGTAATATTCTTGGTTTTCTTCAATTTAATTATATAATCCCATATTTTGTTTCTTGTCTGAGGATCAAGCCCCAGAGTTGGTTCATCTAAAAATAGGATCCTTGGATAATGGAGAAGTCCCCTCGCAATCTCCAGCCTCCTTTTCATGCCTCCAGAATAGGTACTTACCAGGTTACTTTTCCTGCTGGTAAGGTTTACAATTTCCAGTACTTCTTCTGATCTCTCCTTCAGGGTGCTTCTGGGAATATTATAAAGCAGGCCGTGGAAATACAGATTCTCCAGAGCGGTCAGCCTGTCATCAAGGCTGGGATCCTGGAAAACCATCCCTATACTGTTCCTTATTTTATTTCTTTCCCTGACTACATCATACCCGCACAGGGTTACCTCGCCTGAAGTTTTTGAAAGAAGTGTACATATTATATTTATTGTTGTGGTCTTGCCCGCGCCATTGGGTCCCAGAAAACCGAATATCTCATCTTCTTTAACCGAAAATGTTATCCCGTCGACAGCTTTGACTTTCTTAAAATCCTTTACAAGATTTTTTACTTCTATAATATTGTTATTTGTATCCACGCCGCTCATTTTTATCCTAAATTTTTTATTTTATGATTTTACTCTAGTTTTTCGCTTTAGAAAACAATTCATTATAAATATTTTGAAATATTTCAATAGCCTGCTTTAAATGCTTTTCCAGAATAATTTTTAATACCTTATATTCCTGTTTTCCCTTATCGGTTAATTTGTAAATCCTCCTGGGGTGTTCTTCTTCCATATCCCAGCGCCCATCTACAAACTGCTTTTCTTCCAGTTCCTTCAGCAGAGGATATATCGCTCCCGGATTGGGGCTCCATGCCGCCGAAGTCCTCTTCTCGATTTCATTTATAATCTCATTACCAAACATTTCCTTATCTTCAAGAAGGTACAGGGTATAAAGAGGAAGAAGGCCGCTCCTGGTTAAAATCATATTTACAAATGGATTTATATCCGGGCATTCCTGCCAGGGCATAAAGCTTCTTTTACCAAATACCCAGTGATCTTTAAACTTCCCCATCATTTTTTCTATAAATTTATCAGGATCCTTGCTTATCTTATCCTTTAAAAGGCTTTTAATTTCCTCTTCAAAAGGCAAGTTATTTTTTGCTTTGCTGCTATAGTCTTTATCTTTTTTACCGGAACTTATCATATTAAATATTAATTAAATATATATTGAACTCGATATATTATATTAAATATAAAGATTATGTCAATACCTTAAATTATTTAACTTATAAGTTGAATAAAAGTATATCTGTATCTAAGATAAGAAAATTAAATAATTAAAATCTCCTACCTCTGATTACGGGGCTATTGGTCATTTTTTGGATAAGAAGATTTATCATTTGCTCCATATTGCATACAAAAAGTCACAGGAATTATATGAAAACTGTATGATTATTATCTATCCATTAGTTATATTTAACCTGCTGCAAACTTTTCCTGTTTGTACTTTTATTGTATAGTTACTTATTATTTAATATTCGGAATCGAAATGGATCACAATGAATACTGAAACTGCAGTCTTTGGCGGAGGTTGCTTCTGGTGTCTTGAGGCAATATTCTCACAGATTAAGGGAGTGGAAAATGTAGAATCCGGTTATGCGGGAGGACTGAAGGAAAAACCTTCGTACAGAGAAGTTTGCCGGGGAGAAACCAGTCATGCCGAAGTGGTAAAAATTGAATTTAATCCGGAAGTTATAAGCTACAGGCAACTGCTTGAAATATTCTTCTATATTCATGACCCCACCGCTCTCAACCGCCAGGGAAATGATGTAGGGGAACAATACCGGTCAATAATTTTATTTACTTCTTCCCGGCAGGAAAAGGATGCAAAAGAACTTATTGCCGAACTAAAAGATAAAAAAATATATTCAGGGCCAATAGTAACTGAAATAAAAGAACTGGATAAATACTGGGGTGCCGAAGATTATCACCAAAAATATTTCAACAGTAATCCTTCTCAGCCTTACTGCCAGTTGATTATATCCCCAAAAGTCAAAAAATTCCGTAAAAAGTTCGCCAAACTATTAAAATGATTAATCCGTTATAATTTATAGAATAGCGGTATAATTAACTGCTGCTGGAGCAGGTGCTGCAGCTCCCACTTGTGCAGGCACTGCAGGATGAAGAACTGGCGGAATAGCTACCCCCGTTAGAGGAGCATTTAAAGCCTACAGGAGAAAATACTTTTACCATATTTTTACTTCCGCATTTACTGCATTTTATCTGCTTGTTATTCTCCCCGGTTACAATTATTTCCGTAATACCTTTGCAATCTTTACATTTATAATCTACAAACCTCAAATATATCACCTTAAATTAATGTTTTCGCATTATGTAACGATATCGCATTATAATAATACATCGATTAACATTATAATCAAGTAACAGTCCTGGCTTCAAATCAAAAAGTAGTAGAGATTTAAATTACTGTACTTTAAGGGAATGTATGTGACGGGGCAGGTGAATTAATAGAAAATGAAGTACTGCTCACTTCAATATTCTTAAAAATGGTGGCCCAGGATTAGTGAAGGGAGGCTAATCTAACCACTCTTCCGCCACATACATTTGCTTAATATATAATTACCTAAATTTATCCGGCAGATAAAAAGTTACCTAAAATTACCTCTGCACCCTTCCAGAAACATCTCCGCCTTTTAATTTCTCAACCTCCGCAACCGATACCCTGTTGAAATCTCCCAGTACCGAATGTTTCAGGCAGCTTGCCGCGACTGCAAATTCCAGCGCCTGCTGCTTATCTTTATATGTATTCAAGCCATATATTAATCCAGCTGCAAATGCGTCTCCTCCGCCTACTCTATCCACTATATCCCTGATTTCATATTTCCTGCTTAAATAAAAGTTCTCTCTATCATTCATGCAGCCGGACCAGCCATTTATATCAGCACTTGCGCTTTCTCTTAAAGTAATGGCTATAGCTTTCAGGTTTGGAAAAATTCTTAAAACTTTTTCACTGAGCGCTTTATATTTCTCCGTATCAAGTACCCCGCTCTCCACTTTTACATCGACCTTAATCCCCAGGGACTTCTGGCAGTCTTCTTCATTGGCAATTCCGTAATCTACATATTTTACAAGTTCAGGTATTATATCCGTTGCCGCTTTTCCATATTTCCATAGTTTACTTCTAAAATTAAAATCACAGGATATAGTTACTCCTTTTTCTCTAGCCTTCTTTACCGCCTCAAATGAAAGTTCCATGGCGCTTTTAGATATTGCCGGAGTTATACCAGTAATATGAAACCATTCTGCATTATTAAAAACTTTTTCCCAATCTATGTCACCGGGTTTGGCTATTGACATAGCTGAATAACTCCTGTCGTAAACCACAATTGAAGAACGCTGGTTTGCCCCTTTCTCCAGATAATATGTTCCCATTCTGCCCCGGTTACGTATTATTAAAGAAGTATCCACCCCCCATTTTTTCAATTCGCTCTCACAGGCATCTCCGATTATATTTTTTGGTAAGGCCGTACAAAAAGCAACATCAAAACCAAAGTTTGCAAGGGATACAGCTACATTTGCCTCGCCACCCCCGAAAGTTGCTTCAAGCAAAGGTGACTGTAAAAGCCTTTCGGAACCAGGTGACCTTAGCCTTAACATTACCTCTCCAAAAGTTATTATCCTTTTTATTTTCATTTTTGCTTCCTCCCCTATTTCTGTAAAAGGTGCACAGCATAACCACCTATTTCATTTTCCAGATATACTGTAATCGTTTTTTGTTCAGTCCCTTTTCTAGTGGCCCAATCAACTTTATAACCCTTTTCCCCAAGATAATATACTGCTCTGGCAATACTATTAGTTTTAATTGCAATATGTCCCATGGCTCCCGGTCCTTTGAACTTATTTACTTCTATTCCTGTACCAGAAAAATTAGATGAATTGCCCTTTCTCAGATTAAATCCAAAAGCACCTGAAAAAATCCCAACAATATCCAATGATTCCTGTTCACTATCTGTATTAATTCCAATATGGGCAAGCTCAAACCCGAGCAATATATCAATAGATTCCTTTACGGTTCGGGTAATTCTGTTGAAGTTTTTATTATTAATATCTGCAGCTTTACACAACCAGCTTCCACCTACTGCATGTATATAAGACTTGCTTGCAAAATCCGCCAGGTTTTCTTTATTTACCCCTCCGGTAGGTATGAACTTAACCATTCTATATGGACCATATAGCGCTTTACATCCTTCTATACCGCCAAAAATATTTCCGGGGAAAAATTTTAGTATTGTAAGGTTGAACTTTAAAGCCTGCTGTATCTCTGTCGGTGTTACGGCTCCAGGTGTTATGGCCACATTTTTATCCTGACACCATTCAATCAATTCAGGATTCAACCCGGGAGATACAATAAATTTTGCTCCTGCATCTACAGATTCCTTTGCCTTTTCTATAGAAAGAACAGTACCTGCCCCTACAAGCATATCAGGGAAAGCTTTACTAACCTTCCCTATCGCAGATATCCCCTGATCTGTACGCATTGTAATTTCCATAATCTCAAGGCCGCCGTCTATTAATGCTTTTGCTGCAGGTACTGCCAGTTCTGCATCATCTATGACTACAACCGGAACTAAACCTATATCTCCTATTCTCTTCAGAACATCATTCATTATAATCCTCCCTAAGATTCATTTATCAAACAGTTAGATTCGCTGCCATCAAACATATCTTTATTATATTCTCTGTAAATAAGTACCTTGAAAAACAAGGCTCCTTAAGCTATTTAAAAAACCTTCACCTGTGTATTAATTCTATATGAGCTGCCGTACCCCGGATACTCTATGTCCATATAACCATGCGATAAAACAAAAAACAATTATCCAAAGCCTTGCTCCTTTAAATTTCGTCCTCAGATAAACATGTAAAAACTATATTTTGTCATATTTTTTACTTAATATCTTTAAAGTTTATCTTGCTAACCAGCCGCCATCTACGGCAATTGTATATCCGTTAATATAATTTGCTGCTTCAGATGCTAAAAATACTGCGGGCCCCGCCACATCTTTTGGTAATCCCCATCTTCCAGCCGGGATTCTATCCAGTATAGCCTTATTTCTAACTTTATCTGCTCTTAATGCTTTCGTATTATTGGTTGCCATATATCCCGGTGCAATTGCGTTAACATTTATATTATATTTTGCCCATTCATTGGCCAATGCTCTTGTTAATCCCATAACTGCACTTTTACTTGCCGTATATGAAGGAACTCTAATCCCACCCTGGAATGAAAGCATTGAAGCGACACTAATTATCTTACCGCCCGTTTTTTGTTTTATGAATTGTCTGGCAACAGCCTGTGAAAAGAAGAATACCGTCTTTGCATTGATACCCATAACATCATCCCAGTCTTTTTCAGTAAAATCTATGGCATCTTCTCTTCTAATGATTCCGGCATTATTTATTAAAATATTTACCTTACCGTATTCTTTTACCGTTTGTTTTATTATGTCTTGAATGGGTTCCGTAGTCGACAAATTCGCCTTTATTTCTAAATATTTTCTTCCTATTTTCTCCACCATTTCTCTGGTTTCTTGTGAATCTACGTAATCCACTCCTGTTATGTCAGCTCCAGCTTCTGCAAGGCCTAATATCATTCCCTGGCCCAGTCCTGTGCTGCTGCCTGTCACTATTGCCGCCTTTCCTTCTAAGCTAAATTTACTAATTGTCATATATCCTTCTTCCTTTCATTTTTTATAAAATTATTTCATACCTTTAAGTTCAACAGCATCCATATCCGTAAATGTCTGGTTCTCTCCTACCATTCCCCAGATGAAAGAATATGCGCATGTGCCGCATCCTGAATGTATAGACCAGCTTGGAGATATCACTGCCTGTTCATTTCTTACAACAATATGTCTTGTCTCGCTGGGTTCTCCCATATAATGGAACACTACAGCATCTTCAGGTATATCAAAATATGCATATACTTCCATTCTCCTTTCATGAGTATGACAGGGCATGGTGTTCCATACATTTCCCGGTGCCATTTGTGTCAATCCCATACATAGCTGGCAGCTTTCCAGTACATCCGGCTGGAGATATTGATTTATAACCCTTTTATTGCAGTTTTCATCACTTCCCATATCAATTTTTTTGGCTTTATTAATATCTATATGAACAGTTTCACAATTTTTATGCGCCGGGGCACTTAATGAATAAAATTTCGCTGGTTTGTTTGGATCCTCACTTTTAAACAACACCTCTTTTGCTCCCCTTCCAACATAAAGACCATCTCTGGCGTTCATGTCATACCTCTTACCGTCAACAGTAATAGTACCTTTATCTCCCATATTGATAACTCCCAATTCTC
>CAZBSE010000011.1:0-54460 GCA_964494385.1 uncultured Actinomycetota bacterium
TTTGAGATAAAATCTTTTAATATAATCATATTTCTTTAATAATTTTTTAGCAAATTCTTTAGAGTATTAAGACATGTTATATCGAACTTAGAAAAGTGCTTATTTACTTAATTAAATAATATTTAAGACTCTATTAATTTTAAGGAAGTTGGTTACTTTATTTTGCTGCACAAGGTGGCTGGGGAGGTAGGATTCGAACTACTAAATATAAACGATGGGATCTGAATTATTAGATTATTTATTTTGAACCTACGGTTTTGTAATTTTTATACTTGAGTATTCTCTTCAAATTCCAGGGAGAAATCAATAGCCGGAGCCGAATGGGTAATCAGCCCCACTGATATTATATCAACACCCGTCCTGCATATCTCTTCGGCATTTTTAAGGTTGACGTTTCCCGAAGCCTCTACCAGGCAGGAGCTGCCTTTTTTTTCTCTTATTATCTTTACTGCCCCTGTCATCTGGCCAGTGCTCATATTGTCAAGCATTATAATATCAGCTCCGCTGTTTATCGCTTCGTCAAGCTGATTGAAGTCTTTAACTTCCACTTCCACTTTCAGGCCGTGAAGGTTTTTTGCTCTGATTTTTTCCACAGCTTTTAGAATACCGCCGGCAGCGGCTATATGGTTATCCTTAATTATTATTCCGTCAAATAATCCGAACCGGTGATTGTGCCCGCCTCCGCAGCGTACCGCGTATTTTTCAATTTTTCTCAAGGCTGGTTTTGTCTTCCTGGTGTCAAAAATTTTTACCTTATGGGGCTCTGCAATTTTTACAAACTTAGCGGTAAGGGTGGAAATTCCTGACATATGCTGTATGAAATTAAGGCATGTTCTTTCAGCTTTTAAAATTGAAAGGGTGGGTCCTGTAATATTACAGATTTTGTCCATATATTTAAGCTGGTCTCCATCATTTTTTAACTTATCGATTTTTATATTGCTGTCTATTTCTTCCAGTATAAAACCTGCTATATCCAGGCCGCTTAATACGGCACCATGCTTTTCTTTGCATATAATATGGGAAGCCGTTTTAATATGAGGGGGAATAAAATTTTTAGAGGTTATATCACCATGGTCGTTTAAGTCCTCTGAAATAGCTTCTTTTATGATACCTATTACTTCACTTTTTGAAATTCTTTTTTCCATATCCGGTCTGTTGCGGTTACACTTTTTTAAAACACACTTTGTCCTGCTTAAGTATTATATGTTTTTTCCAGTTTTTATCATCTTTTTCCGGAAAATCATTTCTCTGGTGCGTCCCTCTGCTTTCTTCCCTTAAGGCCGCCGCTTTTATTATAAGGCTGGCCACGGTAAGCATGTTCATAAATTCCAGCGTGTCCTTATCTTTTGTATTGCAGGCATAGGCTCTGCCTATATGAGAGCCCACGAATTCCTTTGCTTCTTTCAGGCTGCGGCAATCCCTGAGTATGCCGACTTTTCTGCTCATAAGGTTTCTGAAATCCGAAATCAGGGCCGATGTATCCGGGTTTTTTTTATCGGATCCGGCAGTCTTACCTTTTTCTGCTCTTGCTTCATCCAGAAGTTTTTTTACTTCTCCGGTTATTTCATTTTCCTTTTTTATATTTTTTTGTTTTAGCTTTTTTTCTATATCTTTATAGATTTTCCATCCATATACCAGACCTTCCAGAAGAGAGTTACTTGCGAGCCTGTTGGCCCCGTGCGCCCCGGTCGAGGCCGTCTCGCCGCAGCAGTACAGCCCTTCTATGTTTGTCTTTCCTGTATAATCGGTTTTAATGCCGCCGTTTAAGTAGTGCTGGGCCGGAGATACTTTAATTAAATCCTTTTTCAGGTTAAGGCCATTTTCATTCAGCTTTGAAATTATATTGGGGAAGCGTATTTTTAAATGGCTTTCGGGGATATGTGTGGCATCCAGATAAACGTAATTACAGCCGCTCCTGTCCATTACCCTGACCATTTCCTTTACCACTATGTCCCTGGGGGCCAGTTCCGCTTTGGGATGTCTCCCCACCATAAAGCGGCTTCCCCGGCAATCTTTGAGGTAAGCGCCCTCTCCTCTCAAGGCTTCGCTTATCAAAAACAGTCCCGAGTCTCTGGTCTTGAATACGGTGGGATGGAACTGGATAAACTCTATGTCCATAATAGCGGCGCCCGCTCTGTATGCCATGGCAATACCGTCCCCGGTCGATATGGAAGGATTTGTTGAAAGGTCATATAGCTGGCCGATTCCTCCGCTGGCTATCACTATATTGGAAGCAGTATGTATTTCAAGACTACCGGTATTTATATCCATTCCCAGGATCCCCACACATTTATGGCTGCATGTGAGTATATCCAGAACAAAATATTCGGGAAAGAAATCTATCTGATTCAGGCCTTTCGAATAAGAGACCAATTTCTTTTCGAGCTCTTCTCCGGTGGCATCTCCTCCGGCATGCAGGATCCTTGGGTAGCTGTGTCCCCCTTCGGTGGTCAGGCTTATCTCTCCATCGGAGATATCGAAATTTGTACCGATTTCTATTAGATCTTCTATCATCCTGGGGGCATTTTTTACCAGTATTTCCACTGCCTTTCTGTCACAGAGACCCTGACCTGCCGCTATAGTGTCCTGGTAGTGGTTTTTCCAGAAATCAGGCTTCTTTATGGCGGCGGCAATGCCGCCCTGAGCATACCAGGTCGTTGAATCGGAAAGGGAACTTTTGGTAAATACTTTAATGCGGTTATTTTTTGCAAGTCTCATTGCGGTGGAAAGGCCGGCGATGCCGCTCCCGATAATGATACAATCGCAGTATTTATGAATTTTTTTAAAAGACGGCAGATCTATTATATATTTTGGTAGCATAATTTATTTAATGGCTATCATCCTGTCAATTGCAGATCTGGCTTTTTGAATGATTTCCTCCGGTATACTTATTTCATACCTGTCCTCTTCGAGGGACCAGAGTATCTTTTCCAGGTTTATAAGCTTCATATTAGGGCAAATAGCTTTATTGGTGGCAGGATAGAAAATTTTATTGGGATTTTCTTTTTTCAGCCTGTGTATTATTCCTATCTCTGTTCCGATTATAAATTTATCTTTTTTGCTTTTTTTTGCATATTTTAACATTCCTCCGGTGGAGGCGACTTTATCTGCAATATTTATTACATCCGGGGTGCATTCAGGGTGGACTATGACTACCGCATCAGGGTGCTCCTTTTTAAGCCTGACGATATCTTTAACATTAATCATGATGTGAGTGGGACAAAATCCATTCCATAATATTAATTTTCTGCCTGTTTGTTTCTGAATATAATCACCCAGGTATTTATCCGGTATGAATATTATTTCCTTATTCTTGGGGATAGATTTTACTACATTTACCGCATTTGAAGATGTGCAGCAGATATCGCTCAATGCCTTTACTTCGGCCGAGGAATTTACATAACATACTACCGCTGCACGGGGATATTTATTCTTTAATTGCCTGAGCTGGGCAGCACTGATCATATCGGCCATGGGACAGCCGCTGTCTTTATCGGGAATCAGGACTTTTTTAGCGGGAGATATTATCTTGGCAGTCTCAGCCATAAAATGTACCCCGCAGAATACTATGATTTTATTTTTTAATTTTGAAGCTACTACACTTAACTGGAAGGAATCACCTAAAAAATCAGCAATATCCTGTACCTCACCAATCTGGTAATTATGGGCAAGTATAACAGCGTCCCTTTTTATTTTTAATTTTATTATATTATCTATTAAATCCAGATTTGTACCCATATCTTTTTTGCGGTAAACATTTTTTGTTATTTTAAAACAACATTTGTAAAAATGAAACAAGCACTTTATTATCTCCGGATGCCTGGGGAAGGATTTTTTGTCTGTTTGAAAAATTTAAAGCAGGGAAAAAGGTAGGCTGCCGGCATAGGAACGGGAAAGATTTATTTATTTTTCTTTTAATGTTATTATTTCAAACTCAGATAAAATCAATTAAAATACTTATGTAAATATGACAGGAGTAATTTTTGAAACTGATTGTAAGCGAAAAGGAAATAGCGGCAAAAAGGATTGCAGAAATACTGGCGGTAAGTGGTGTGGACCATGAGAAAGTATATGGGATCCCGGTACATCAATTCAAATTTAACGGAGAAGAATACAAAATAATCGGGCTTAAGGGCCATATACTTAAAGTTGATTATCCCAGGGAATATGCAAATTGGTTTAAAGTTGATCCGATAGAACTTATTAATGCCAGGATTGAAAAGATCCCCATCCAGAAAAAGATAATCCAGGCGCTGGAAAAGGTTTCCAGCGATGCAGACGAGATTATAATAGCTACGGATTATGACAGGGAAGGTGAACTTATCGGCTACGATGCCATGCAGCTGGTAAAAGAAAAAAATGCCCTGGCTGCTTCAAGAAGGGCCAAATTCTCGGCAATCACGCTGAAAGATATAAACCAGGCATTTTCGAAACTGGATAAAATTGATCTAAACCTCGCTTTTGCGGGAAGGGCACGGCAGGATATTGATTTAATATGGGGCGCAACGCTTACCAGGTTCATATCCCTGGCTACTTATCAGATTAAGGATAAATTTTTATCGGTGGGCAGGGTACAGACTCCCACCCTTGCTCTCATAGTTGACAGGGAACTGGAAATAAAAGCATTTGTACCAACGCCTTACTGGGTTGTGAGCGTAAGGCTCAAGACAGAATCCGGTGAAGAATTTGAGGCTGTCCATAAAAAAAAGAGATTTTTAAGGCAAGAAGATGCACAGGCTGCTTATGATAAATTAGGTGACAGGGGAACTGTTCTGGGAGTAAAAGAGAATATTAGCGATATAAAGCCGCCCACACCCCTTAATACCACCGCGCTTATAATGAGCGGGAGTTCAATTGGTTTTTCGGCATCAAGAACCGTAAGTATTGCCGAGAGTCTGTACATGAATGGTTATATAAGTTATCCGCGAACTGATAATACTGTTTATCCATCTTCCATAGGTTTAAAAGAAATTGTAAAAATGCTGGGCGGATCGGCTGAATATAACCGGATGTCCGGGGCGGTCCTTGCACAGGAAAAAATAACAGCCAGCCGCGGCAGGAAAAGGACAACGGACCACCCACCGATTTATCCCACATCAATAGCTGAGAAAGCTAATCTCAGAAGTGATGAGTGGAAGCTTTATGATTTAATTGTAAGAAGATTTATATGCACTCTGCTTCCGGCCGCAAGGGTTAAAAATATAACTGCAGCCATCGATATAAATGAAGAGTTATTTACTGCAAGCGGTTCTATAATTATAAAAGACAGCTGGATTAAATTTTACCCTTACTACAAGCGTAAGGATATCATTATCCCCCAGCTTGAGGAAAAACAGGTGCTTTTCGTAACCGGTAAAGATCTGGCCGGTAAAGAAACTAAGCCCCCTGCCAGGTATACCCATGGAAAGCTGGTTGAAAAGATGGAAGAACTGGGACTGGGTACCAAAGCGACCCGCCATAATATTATACAGAATTTAATCTTTAGGGGATATGCGGGCGGAAATCCGCTCCAGCCTTCCGAGAAAGCTATTGCTGTGGTTAAAATGTTAAAAAAACATGCCGGGAAAATATCATCTCCCGATATGACCTCGGAGCTTGAGATGTATATGGATGGGATCGTAAATGGAGACGAAACCAAAGAAGATGTTGTGGATAGATCGAGAAAGATGCTGGGCGAGGTTATGACTACCCTTCAAAATGAGAAAACGGAGATATCGCAGGAAATAAAAAAAGGGATCAGAGAAGACCTGATAGTGGGTAAATGTACAAGCGAAAACTGTGACGGAGAGCTGATAGTCAGAATTGCAAGAAAAACAAAAAAGAGATTTATAGGCTGTAATGCCTATCCCCAGTGCAGGACTACATTCCCGCTTCCCCAGAAAGGGTTGCTGGTTACAACCAGAGAAATATGCAAGCACTGCGGATACCCTGTAGTAAAGATTATAAAAAAGGGCAGAAAGCCATGGAATTTATGTATAAATCAGGATTGTCCGGGGAAAGATGAAAAATATAGAAATTACAGCCATAACCAGAGAAGTAAAGAAACTTCTGATAAAGGCTAGTTTTAATCTTCCAAATGACATCTTAAAAGCGGTAAAAATGGCTGCTGTAAGAGAAACCTGCAACAGAGCAAGAGAAATACTTAACCTTATAATAAAAAATGCGGAAATCGCGGTCAAACAAAAACTTCCCCTATGTCAGGATTGCGGCTCGGTTTATATCGATATTTATATAGGACCGGATATCTGCATCGAGGAAAGCAATAATTTAAATAATATGCTGAATAAGGCAGTGGCAGATATTTACGGCAGTAATTATCTTAGAAAATCAATGGTCAGTGATCCATTGTATGATAGGAACAATACCTCTGATAATGCTCCTGCAATTATTCATACGGCTTTTGCACCTGACCCCGGGATTAGCCTGAAAATATATTTAAAGGGAGGGGGCAGCGAGAATTGTTCTTTCCTCCACATGCTTAACCCGTCTGTAGGAGAAGATGATATAATTAATCTGATTTTAGATACAGTTAAAGAGAATGTCACCAAATGCTGCCCCCCGGTAATTATCGGCGTTGGATTGGGCGGGGGCGCTTCAGAAGTTACCAGGCTTGCAAGAATGGCCAGTTTTAGAAATATAGAGATCAGAAACCCGGATAAAAGATATGCGGACCTGGAAAATAAAATATTGAGTGCGGTAAACAAAACCGGAATAGGACCTCAGGGCCTGGGCGGGAAGACAACTGCTCTGGCCTGCAATATAGCCTATGCCCCATGCCACATGGCTTCTCTGCCGCTGGCAATTTTTATGGGCTGTCATTCCATGAGAAGGGCTGAATCAAAAATATCACCCCCGCAAGTATCATAGGCCACAAATAGAGGTAAATCTTTTACAATTATTTTATAAATTGCTTCAGCTCCCAGATCACTGTAGGCAATAGTTTTAATTTCTTTTACTTTTGTGGAAAGATATGCAGAAATGCCGCCTATAGAAACCAGATAGACGGACCCATACTTTTTTAAAAGTTTTTTTATCCCGCTGCTTCTTCTGCCCTTTCCTATCATGGCTTTTAAACCCAGTTTGAGCAGCGGCTCGGTCAGGTCATCCATTCTGGCACTGGTGGTGGGGCCAATGCTGCCGCTCTTTTTCCCGGGAGGTGTAGGTGAAGGGCCAACATAAAATATAGTTGTATTTTTTAGATTAATGGGCAGCTTTTTACGATTTCTTATAGCGGCAATAATACGTCTGTGGGCGGCGTCTCTGGCTCCTAATATGGTACCGCTCAGGTAAACAATATCTCCCGATTTTAGCTTATTGATTTTTTCTTCTGTAAGCGGCGTGGTTAATTTGTGAGTATTGCTGTTCATTTTTAATGGTATCTTTAATCTTCCCGGTTATCGGTATCTTCGCTGCTGAAATACCTGTCTTTTTTAAAATAATTATCATAGGAGTATAGCGGTTTTCTGACCGGAGTTTGTTTTTTACTTTTTTTTGAACCAAAAATAATGGCAAAAATTATGAAAATTATAAATAGTCCTACAATGCCCAGTATTACAATTAAAAAATAGGTTAAAAATTTTGTCTTTTTACCCTCCATATATATCTTTTTTTCATCACCATATTTTATGTTCCATATGGCAATATTATCATCCCCGATTATGTCCGCATTATGGCTGGTTATGTTCACCGGAAATTTTATTTGATAGGTTATATCCAGAATACTGCTGTCTGATTTCACCAGATCGTTAATTCGATTATAATCGGAATTTATATCTTCTGAATCAAGAAGTATTTCGTCTATTTTCATGTCTATATAATCTTCAAAGTAATATTCATTATAGAAAAAGTGCTCTTTTACCTCCATTTTTGCATTTAAGGGAAATTCGGATAGATTATCAATGGAAATATGGGGCAAGAATCTGATATCTTCAAATTCTGCGGTAGAACTGAAGTGTGTATAATCTTCCTCATCAAAAGTTTTATATTCTCCCTGTGGAAGGTTTTCAAGTATTTTATCAAAAAGGGACCGGTCCTTACCTAAAATTACTTCACTTTTCTGGATGTATTCTGTTTTTACGGCTATATCGATGGTCCTTGTTCCTGAATAATCGGTATTTATCTCTGTAAAAATATCAATCAATGTCTGGTCACAGGAAGAAATAAAAGGAATGGCAAATAAAATTAAGATAAGAACTATTAAAAATTTTAAGTTTCTTAGTTTTATCATGGCTGCTTTATAACATTTGTAAATAATTCTAACATATTGAGATTAATATTGTAGAAGAAGTTAGCAGTTGTTCGACCGTACATAAGTAATAGGTAAAAGCTGACCGTTCTTTTATATGGATAAAGGTGAAACAAAAATGTGTTTGTTGACGTATATGATAGATGTGTTAGCATATTGGAATCTATTATGGAAATGGTTTTATTGGGTAAGATATAACTTTTATCAGTTAAGCTTCTTATTGTTATAACACCAAAATTAATTCAGAAGGGATCAGTGTACAAGCAGTGAGTTTATATATAGGTTATGATGTAGGTTCTACCAGCGTCAACAGGGCAATAATGAATGAAAAGGCGGAGATAGTGGAAATTCTCCCCTATACCAGGCACTTAGGGGAGCCCGTGAAAATAATTAAAAATGATATTGAATCAATATGTAAGAGCAGTTATAAAAATAAAATTAACGGCATAGGCTTTACCGGTTCGGGAGGTAAAGAGCTTGCATCCCTGCTTGGTCTTTGTTTTGTTAATGAAATAGAAGCTTTAGCAACCGCCATGAAGTCTTTATACAAGGATGCAAAAACGGTCATAGAAATCGGGGGGCAGGATTCTAAATTCATTGATCTGGCATTTGGCGATTATGCCATGAACGAGTTATGTGCAGCCGGCACCGGGTCCTTTCTTGATCAGCAGGCCTCAAGATTCGGGCTGACCATAGAGGAGTTTGCCCTGCTGGCATTAAAATCAAAAGCTCCGTCCACTATTGCAGGCAGGTGCAGCGTTTTTGCAAAATCGGATATGATTCACCTGCAGCAGGAAGCGGCAAGCGATGAAGATATAATACTTGGTCTGTGCTATGCAATGGCCAGGAGTTTCAAATCGGGAATTGTCAAGGGTAAAGAATTTATACCTCCTATAATCTTTTGCGGAGGAGTGTCTTTTAATAAGGCCATGATCAAAGCTTTTGAAGATGTGCTGGGGAAAAAATTAATAATACCGGAGCACAGGGCATCTATGGGAGCCGTAGGTGCCGCACTGAGTTTAAGCTCAAAAGTGATGCCGGAAAATCTGAACCTTAGACCATTTGCCGGTAAGCTGGATGACCATATCAGGAATTTTAAATACGCAAGTGAGACATTTTCTCCACTGACCCTCTCCAGATCCAAACTGCCTTCCGCAGGAACATATGAATATAAATTTAGCGGTAAAAAAGTTGATGCCTATATCGGCATAGATGTGGGTTCGATAAGCACCAACGTTGTGGCCATAGATAAAAACAAAAGGCTAATTGAGAAATGTTATCTTAGAACGGCAGGCAGGCCCATAGAGGCGGTAAGGAAAGGCATAGAAATCATTGGGAAAAAAGTCGGAGACAGGATCAATGTTAAAGGAGCGGGAACCACAGGTTCCGGCAGGTATCTGACAGGGGATTTTGTTGGCGCGGACATAGTAATCAATGAAATAACCGCACAGGCAACGGCAGCGGCTGATATTGACAGTTCGGTTGACACCATTTTTGAGATCGGCGGCCAGGATTCTAAATTTATATCCCTGGAAGACGGCGTAGTGGTAGATTTTGAGATGAATAAGGTATGTGCCGCCGGAACGGGTTCTTTTCTTGAGGAGCAGGCTGAAAGATTTGATATAAAAATTGAAGAATTTGGCGATATGGCACTGAGGGCAAAGAAACCCCTGAACCTGGGAGAGCGCTGCACGGTTTTTATGGAAACTAATGTTTACTCTCATTACCAAAAAGGCGCCGGAATTGAGGATATCCTGGCCGGTCTTGCTTATTCTATTGTCATGAATTATATAAACAGGGTGGTCGGAAGAAAAAAGATAGGCAATAAAATTTTTTTTCAGGGTGCGGTTGCATTTAACAAATCAGTAATAGCTGCTTTTGAAAATTATCTGGAAAAAGAATTAATTGTGCCCGCAAACCATGAAGTAACCGGAGCCATAGGAACAGCAATTAAGGTACTTGAAACCTCCCTCCAGCAAACGAAATTCAGGGGATTTGAGAATATATCTGCAGTAAGTTACTCTCATAGTTCTTTTGAGTGCAAAGGATGCCCCAACAGGTGTGAAATAAAAAGGATTTCCATAAAAGGCCAGCCTCCGTTATTCTATGGGGGAAGATGCGAAAAATATGAAAAAGGAAACTCTGCCGGCAGCGATATCCCGGATTATTTTGAGGAGCGGGAGAAAATGCTCCTTGGCAGCAGCAGTCCGCAAAAACATAAAGGAGCAAAGAAAGTCGGCATACCTTATTCAATGCTTACCCATGAATTCTATCCTTTCTGGAACGCATTTTTCTCTGAGCTGGGTTTGGATTTTATACTATCGGACAAGACCAATAAGAAGATAATTAATGACGGCCTCCAGTGTTCGGTAGCGGAAACCTGTTTCCCCATGAAGGCTACCCTGGGACATGTTAAAAATCTTTTAGAAAAAGGGGTAGATTACCTGTTTTTACCTACAACCAGGGATATGCCCACAAAAGAAAAAAATATTAAAGGCGATAGAACCGGAAGCTATCCATGTCCTTTTATTCAGGGAACCTGGTCAATTGTAAAATCTGCAATAGATACGGGAGGAGTTAAGATACTTGCGCCTGTTCTTAATTTTAGCTTTAAGGAATATATAAAAGAAAAGCAGTTAACCGCTCTGGGAAAAGAACTGGGGAAGGACAGGAGACAGGTAAACAGGGCGATAAAGGAAGCCTATAGTGCCCAGGAGGAATTTTACTCATCGATTAAAAAAAGAGGGAAAGAAGTGCTTGGCAGCCTGGGCCGTGACGAGGTTGCGATTGTTATAGTCGGCAGGTCATATAACAGCTGCGACAGAGCAATAAGTATGGATGTTCCCAGAAAGTTAAGAGAGCTTGGATTTAAGGTTATTCCTATTGATTTTCTACCCGTTGATTCGGTTGATATTTCTAAAGAGTGGCCGAATCTGTACTGGGAATTCGGAGATAGAATAATGAGTGCGGCGCGTCTGATAAATGAAGACAAAAGGCTTTATCCTGTCTATATTACCAATTTCGGCTGCGGACCTGACTCTTTCATCCTGCAGTACTTTGAAAGGGAAATGGACAGGCCGTTTTTAAAGCTGGAGGTGGATGAACATTCTGCAGGAGCGGGAGTAATAACCAGGTGTGAGGCATTTATAGATTCTCTTAATAATGTGAAAAATAAAAAAAGTTTTTCACCGGGTCAGATAAAAACAACAGAGAAAGATGCTGTTTTTAAAAAAAGTCAGGGAAGGATCATATATATTCCTTACATGGGCGATGGC
This sequence comes from uncultured Actinomycetota bacterium, assembly GCA_964494385.1. Classification (GTDB taxonomy): domain Bacteria; phylum Actinomycetota; class Humimicrobiia; order Humimicrobiales; family Humimicrobiaceae; genus CAZBSE01. Next base: position 11,521 of record CAZBSE010000011.1, read on the forward strand.
GCTATTGTTTTAAAGTCCGCTTTCAGGTCGGTGGGAATCGATGCGGAAATGCTGTATTCTGATGATGAAACACTGAAACTGGGAAGAAGATATACTCTTGGAAAAGAATGTTACCCTTTTATTATAACCACCGGGGATATTATAAAGACATTAAGGCACAATGATCCTAAAAAAGTGGCTTTCCTGATGCCGCAGACATATGGGCCCTGCAGGTTCGGGCAGTATAATAAGATGCAGAAGATAATAATAAAAGAATTGGGCTACCATGATATTCCCATCATCGCTCCCGGGGCACCGGAAGTGGGTCAATTTTACCGTGAATACGATATGCAGGGGTTAAGGGGTTTCAGCATGCTGCTAAAAGCAATGTTCGGTATCTTTACCGTTGACCACCTAAACAAGATGCTCAGGCAAACGAGACCCTATGAACTGGAAAAGGGGATAACAGATAAGATTTATAATAAATTAATAGACGATGTATGCCAATCCGTAGAAAATGGTTCCATGACCGGAACACTGGGCAAAATGGTTGATATCTTAGGAGATGCCAGAAAAGAATTCGAAAACATACCGGTTAAAAAAACAGATAAACCGTTAATTGGAATAGTAGGCGAGATATTTGTAAGAAATCATCCTTACAGCAACAATGAGATCATAAGAAGAGTTGAGGCACAGGGCGGTGAAGTAATAATCCCCGATTTTGCGGAATGGCCGGATCATACTACTGCCACCAGAAAATTAGACATTATGACCAAACAAACCGATCTTTATTATAAGATTTTAAGATCATTCAGCTCCAATGGCAACGGAACAGGAGGAAGCAAGGATTATGGCAGATTATCCGAACTTACCGGCGACTTTGCAAGAGGTATAAGATTTTATATTTTAAACAGGACTTTAAATATATTCCTGGGATACTGCCACCATAAACTGGAAAAACCGCTGAATGGCTTTTTAAGAGAAGATGGGGAAAGCGGTATTTACGATATCTGGGATAATGCGGAACCTTACATAATAAAATGGTTCGGAGAAGCCGCACTGAGTATTGGCAAATCGGTGAATTGGATCAAAAACGGTGCCCATGGAATTATAAATGTATTGCCCTTCACCTGCATACCCGGGAATATTGTCAATGCTGTTTCAAAGAGGATCAGGGAAGAATACAGGATACCCTGGTTGAATCTTGCCTTTGACGGACTGGAGCAGGAGACCACTGAAACCCGGCTGGAAGCCTTTGTATATCAGACCAAACAATATATGGCCGGTAAAAAGTAGAGTATAAAATTACAATTGGCCAAGGTAAAGTTTTTTTTCAACAATTTACGCCCGTAAGGGGATATTAAAAAATTTTAAATTTGCTGCAGCTGCTGTTTCGTGCTTTTTAAGATACCATTAATTTTATCAGTTTTCCTATCGGTATAAATTTTTCCACCTTTCTTTTTACTATGAGATATAGTTTCTATCTTGTATCTGCATATAGCATTTTACTTAAGAAAGATAAAAGCTGCGGTATTATAAAAAAAATTTAAAAAAATTTTAATGATAATAGTTACTGGCCATAAACTTTAAACTGGTTAAAAAGATTAAGATATAAGGCATATTTCTATTTTTAACCCTGAATTTATGTCTGATTAGAGATAAATTTATGTTTACGATTCATAAAAATAAGAATATAATTTTAATGGAAGCTAATATTTTTAAGGTGGGTGATGATAATGGTGAAAATTAATGTGTCGGTTCCTGAAGATTTTCTGGCAGAGATTGACAGATATAAAAAAATTAAAAGCATTACAAGGTCACAGTTTATAATTGATGCGGCAAAAAATTATTTTAATACCATTGAATCTGCGTTAGCTGCAGAGCGCAAAAAAGATGCAATAAACAGGTTGAAAGAAACAAGGCAGGAGATAATGGAACTGATCTCAACAGAAAAAGAAATAAACGTGGTCGAATATTTAAGGAAAATGAGATTGGAACACGGGAAAGAGATAGAAAAAAGAGTTATTGGAAAATAGATGGAATTAAATGAGTTTATAATCAAAGAAGATATTAAGAGAAAATATATTCTTGATGCTTCTGTAATCATAAAATGGTATTTTTTTGAAAATGAGTCTGATCTTGAAGGTGCCAACTATATTCATGAAAAAGTTACCAGAGATGAAATCATTATTGCTTCTCCAGATCTAATGATTTATGAAGTTTTAAACTTTTTCATTTTTAAATCGAAAATTCCTTCCGGCAAAATAGCCGATATATTATCGGAATTAAATGATATCATTTTTATTATCAATACAGACATTTCGGTTCAAAAAAAAGCTTTTGAAATATCAAGAAAGATTAAAAATACTATTTATGACTCTTTATATCTGGCGTTATCTCAATCACTTGACTGTCCGCTAATAACAGCTGATAATAAATTAAAACAGGATGCCGAAAAAGAAAATTATTCTGTTCTGTTATTATCTGAATTTAAAAGCACGTATTAAAGTTTTAAAATTCCTGGTATTAAGATATTATTATTCAAGATATTTTAATCACAAAATAATAGGTTGATTCTTATGATGAAAAAAGGACTGTTTATAACATTTGAGGGCCCTGACGGAGCGGGAAAAACCACTCAGATAAAGCTTTTATATGACTATTTGAAACAGGAAGGGTTTGATGTTGTCGTCACTATTGAACCCGGCGGCACTGTAATCGGTCAAAAAATTAGAAAAATACTTCTGGATAAAAAAAATGCAGGAATATCCCATAAAGCCGAAACACTTCTTTTTTTGGCTTCCAGGGCAGAGCTGGTATCAAAATTAATAACGCCGGCCCTAAATGAGGGCAAGATTGTAATATGCGATAGGTTTTTTGATTCCACGGTAGTATATCAGGGAATAGCAAGAGATCTGGGAAAGAAACGGATCCTGGATATGAGTCTCTGGTCTACAGGTGGAATAGTGCCCGACATAACCTTTTTACTGTCGATCAAGGCAGGCAGAGGCAAGAAAAGGATGGATAAGGCAAGTAAAAAAAGAGACAGGATCGAACTTGAAGAAAATAATTTTAGGGAAAAGATTTTTAAAGGTTATCTGAATATTGCAAATGAAAATAAGGATAGGTTCGTGATTATTGACGGCGAAGGGAATATCGAAGAAATTTTTAAAGAAATAAAAAGCAGGGTTAAACGGTATTTGAGAAATATAAAATGAAATTATTGGAAAGCACCAGTTTTTTAACCGAAGATAATATTAACCAGTCAAATATAAGGCTGCTTTCAACCATGATAGAAAGGGGCAGTATTTCAAATGCCTATCTGTTTTTTGGAAATAATATGAAACTTCTTAGCAGATTGGCGCTTATATTTGCCGCTTCCATTAATTGTGCCGATAACGGGTGCGGAGATTGCACTGTATGCAGGAACACGATAAAAGGCATTTATCCCAATGTTTTAATGGTAGAACCCGAAGGCAGCATTTTAAGGATAGAAGAAATTGTAAAGCTGCAGAGATTTATTAATTTAAGCTCTTATAATACAGGCAAGAAAATATGTATAATCAAAGAATCCGAGCTCATGAATTCGGAAGCTGCCAACAGGCTGCTTAAAACCCTGGAAGATCCTCCTGATAACGACAGTATATTTGTGCTGCTTACTGAGGACATATCAATTATGCTTCCTACGGTAGTATCCAGATGTCTGGTTTACAACTGGAATTTTAAATTTATAGAAGAAAATCAGGAGGGAAAAGTTTTTGAGATTATGGCAAAGTATCTGGATGAGGGAATAAAAAAAATAATAAAAATGCGTGAAAAACGGACCGGAATTTCAAACGTCTCTGTGGATCTTACTTTAAGGCTGGTTGAAATACTAAAAAAAATAGAAGCGGGCGTAAAGGCGGATATGGATAAAGAATTAGATGAAATAAAAAAAAGTGATTTTAAAAAAAGCGACATAAATAAATATATTGAAATCTTAAAATCAAGACATAAGAGAAAAATAAACAAATTTTATAATTTGGGTATGAGCAGGGTTTTTGATATAATATCTGCCTGGCTTGAAGATATACTTGCGGTAAAATTAGGAGCGAAGATGGAGATTTTAAATTTTAAAAAGAATTATTCTTTTATAAACAGCAGTGTTGGAAATATTAAGACAAATAAAATTTTTAAATTGATGCAGTTAATCGAAAAAAACAGAAATTGTCTTAATTATTTAATTAACTCGGAACTGGCTCTGGATAATATTTTCCTTCAGTTTCAGGAAATATATGCATAAGAGGTGTATGTGATGTCTTTAATCGTAGGAATAATGTTCCAAAAAAACGATACGGTACATTATTATGACCCTGCCGGAATTGAAATGGAAGTTGGGAACAAGGTCATATGCCATCTGGATAATGGAAAAGAAATCGGAGAAGTAATCGTACCCCCGGTTGACATAAGCGAGAGCGATATTGCCACTCCTTTAAACAGGGTAATAAGAAAGGCTACCTATTATGATCTATCGGTTGATGAATTAAACCAAACCAAGGAGAAAAAAGGATTTAAAAAATTTAACCAGCTGGCAAAGAAATATAATCTTAAGATGAAATTGGTAAGCGTACATGTGATGTTTGATAAAAGCAAGATGATATTTTACTTTACCTCCGAAAAAAGAGTGGATTTTAGAGAAATGGTAAAGGAGCTTGCTACTTATTTTAAAATCAGAATAGAACTCAGGCAGATCGGGGTCAGGGATGAGGCAAAAATAGTGGGGGGATTGGGCCCATGCGGAATGAACCTGTGCTGTAAAAGTTTTTTGACTGACTTTGAATCTATTTCAATAAAGATGGCCAAGGATCAGAATCTTCCCTTGAATCCTTTCAAGATATCCGGGATATGCGGCAGGCTTATGTGCTGTCTGAAATATGAGCATGATTCATATAAAAAATTTATTGATAAGGCCCCGGAAAGGGGAATAAAAATAAAATGCAGTCACGGCAGCGGCGGGGTCTGCGGTTATGAACCTCTGAAGGAATCCATAATCGTGGAATTCAGCAATGAAACCAGGAAATCAGTTCCGCTTTCGGAAGTAGAGATTACAAAGGAACGTGTTGAAATAAAAGGGGATTATGTCAAAGAAGATAAGCCGGCAATGAAAAATAAAGGTCCTGCTAAATCCAGGGGTTCTTAGAAAGCTGTATTTTTTAATTTATTGGCCGGCGTAGCTCAACTGGTAGAGCAGCTCATTCGTAATGAGCAGGTTATCGGTTCAAGTCCGGTCGTCGGCTCCAGGGAGAAGTAAGCTAATGATAATGGATGAACTAAAACAGAAGGCTTTTGATTATATAAACAGAGTGGAAAAGATTAAACTGGATCCGGGCAGCCTGGTTATCGAAGAACCAAAAAACAAGAAGTTCGGAGACCTGTCAACCAATGCTGCTATGGTTCTGGCTCCGGTTCTGGGAAAGGATCCCGTGGAGATTGCTGAGAAATTAAAAGGAGAGCTTATCTCTGTCTGGGACCAGGTTGAAAATGTAAATATTGTAAAGCCGGGGTTCATTAATTTCAATTTAAAACAAGGATTTATAAAAAAAGCCCTCAAGGAGATTATAAGTAAAAAAGAAAGATTCGGATTTAACAGGAGCGGCAGGGAAACGAGTATACAGCTGGAATATGTCAGCTCTAATCCCACGGGGGAGCTTCATATAGGGCACGGCAGGTGGGGCGTCATGGGAGACAGCCTGGCAAATATTTATGCCGCCAACGGCTATAAGGTATTCAGGGAATATTATGTTAACGATTACGGCAGCCAGGCGGAAAAATTCAGCGATTGTGCCAGATGCGTTTATTTGAACTATTTTGGCAGCAGTGCAGCTTATCCCGAAGATGGTTATCCGGAGGAAATGGTATCAATAGCGGTCAAAAGATTAATCGGTAAATTTGGTGACAGGTTTATAATAAAAAAGGCGGCTAAAAAAGATATAGATATACAAGCTTTTAAGAAAGAAATAATTAAAGCCATGGCCTCATATATTAGCGAGACACTGGCTTTAATGGGTGTGGAGTATGACAGGTGGTTTTATGAAAGCTGCCTGTACCAGGATTCGAACTTTGAAAATGTAATTGCCGGTTTGGAAAAAAGGGATCTTGTCTACAGCAAAGATGGGGCGCTATGGTTCAGGACTTCCAGATATGTAGATGATAAAGATAGGGTAGTATTAAGAAAAGATGGAAACCCGACTTACTTTGCTTCGGATATATTATACCTGATTAATAAGATGGAGAGAGGATATAACAGGTTATTTTATATTCTGGGAGCGGATCACCACGGTTATGTTGAAAGGTTAAAGGCAATCGGGAAAGCACTGGGGCTGGAAGACGGCAGGATGTTAATAATCATAGGACAGCTGGTAAAGATAATTGATAAAGGAAGATCTTTGACCATGTCCAGAAGAAAAGGACAACTCTATAATTTAAGGGATTTGATAGGAGAAGTTGGCAAAGATGCAGTAAGGTATTTTTTTAGTGCGAATTCCTTTGATACACCAATGGAATTTGATATAGACCTAGCCAGACAGAAATCAAACCAGAACCCGGTTTATTATGTGCAGTATGCCCATGCCAGGATTGAGAGTATTATTAAAAATATAAGGGAAAGCAATCCCATCAATCTTGATGTGGATAAATATAATCTTGATGCGGTTGATACCTCCAGGATAAGATTTAAAAGTGAAATTGAAAAGCAGCTGGCAAAAACAATGATATTGTATCCGGATATGGTTTACAGCAGCTGCAGAAATAATGCCCCGCATCTTGTGACCAGGTATTTATACAGACTGGCATCTGAATTTCATTATTTCTATAATAATTATAGAGTAATAAATAATGAAAAAGATGGGTTAGCTGTAGATATGGATAGATTTGTTTTGATCTTGCTGATCAGGAGAGTGCTTAAGAATGCTTTAAGAATGCTTAATATTAGCGCTCCGGGAAAAATGTAGGATGGTACCCGGATCGGTATCTGATTAATTTTAAAATCCGGTTATTATATCCGGATTTAATGGATAAGGAAAGGTTGCAGTATGTTATTACCAATCACTTCGAAGGTTTACAGTAACGGCCACCTGGCCATAGGTGGGATTGATGTGACCACACTGAAAGAAAAATACGGGACCCCGTTATGTATTTTAGATATTGCCACTATTAAAAATCAGTGCCAGAGATACCTGAAGGATTTTTCTTTTCCTGATCTTAAGGTTGGAATCATCTATGCTTCTAAAGCATTTTTATGTACTGCAATGTGCGAACTTATAGCCGGAGAGGGATTGGGACTGGATGTATCTACGGGAGGCGAACTTTTTATTGCACGAGGCAGCGGCTTTCCTGCCGGAAAAATATATTTTCATGGCAACAATAAATCCACAGAAGAAATTCGATACGGACTAAAAAGCAAAGTGGGATTCTTTATGGTAGATAACCTTATGGAGCTTGAGACTCTGGGAGAATTATGCCGTAAAGCCGATATAAGGCAAAAGATTATGTTAAGAATCAATCCGGGGATCAAGGCCGATACCCATGAATATATGCAGACCGGTGAGGTTAAATCCAAATTCGGATTTAGTCTTTATAATAATGTTGCGCTGGATGCGGTAAAGAAAGCAGCACAGCACAAGCATCTGGAGCTTGTGGGGATCCATGCCCATATAGGTTCACAGATATTTAACCTGTCATGCTATGACACGTTAATAGAAATTATGCTGAAGTTTGCAGCGGAAGCCAAAGAAAGATTAGGAGTATTAATAACCAATATAAATATAGGAGGGGGACTGGGAGTAAAATATACCCCTGAGGATAAACCCTCTGATATAGGAGATCTGGCAAAAGTGGCTTATAATGCAGTAAAGAAATATCAAAAGAAGTTTAAAGTTAAACTGGATAAGCTGTATCTGGAGCCGGGCAGGTCTATTGTAGGAAGGGCCGGTGTAACTCTGTATGAAGTTGGAGCAGTCAAAGAAATAGGGACATCTAAAAATTATATTTTAATAGATGGGGGGATGTCGGATAATATAAGGCCCATGTTGTATAACAGCAAATACAATGCATATGTGGCAAATAAAATGGAAAATAATAAAAACGCTGAGAAAAGCGAAAATAAATATTATTCAATAGCCGGTAAACACTGTGAGAGCGGGGATGTGATAATAGACCATATAAAATTACCGCTGGTATCAAGTGGTGATTTTATATTGGTAACAACCACCGGTGCCTATTGCTATGCAATGTCCAGCAACTATAACGGCCAGCCAAAAATCGCCGTAGTGGCGGTCGAGGATGGGAGAAGCTGGACCTGGATTAAAAGACAAACTTATGAAGATTTAGTGATAGGAGATGTTAAGTTATATGAAAAATGAAAATAAAAATATAGATAATGTTAATATCGGAATAATAGGCTTCGGTTATATTGCCAATGGTGTTTTCTCTCTTATTCAGAAACAGAAAGATTACCTTTCCAGAAAAATAAGAAAAAATCTTTGCATAACAAGGATTGTGGAAAAAGATTTGAAAAGAATAGAGAGTTCATCCGTGAAGAGAGCCGGAGAAATAAAAGTAAGCAGCAGTGCGGATGATATTCTGGAAGATGAAGACATTGATATAGTCGTAGAGCTTATCGGTGGTATAAATCCTGCTTATGATTATGCATATAAAGCGCTTAGCTCGGGGAAATATGTCGTAACTGCCAATAAGGATCTTATTGCCAACAAAGGCGGAGATCTGCTGGCAGCGGCAGAAAAAAATAATGTGGATATATTGTTTGAAGCAAGTGTGGGCGGAGGCATACCTATCATAGGGCCTCTGAAATCCTCCCTGGCTTCCAATAATATAAGCAAGATAGTGGGGATAGTCAACGGAACCACCAATTATATTCTAACGCGAATGGAGAAAGACAATCTGTCATTTGATGAAGCGCTGGCCAGAGCCCAGGATCTTGGGTATGCGGAGAAAGCCAATCCATCATCGGATGTGGAGGGTTACGATGCAGCCTGCAAGCTGGCTATCTTAAGTTCTATAGCTTTTAATTCGCGTGTTACCCTGGATAATGTTTACAGGGAAGGAATAACCGGAATTTCGTCGGATGATATAGAAAATGCACTTGGTATGGGCTACAGAATAAAACTTCTGGCCATTGGAACAGAAGAGAATGGGAAAATAAGCGCAAGAGTCCACCCTGCCCTGATACCCGTAAATCATATACTGGCTTCTATTGATGACACATTTAATGCGGTTTATATTTATGGGAATTATGTTGACCGGATAATGAGTTATGGCAGAGGTGCCGGGGATAAGCCGACGGCAAGTTCCATAGTGGGAGATATTATAAAAATTGCCCGAAACTTTAACCGTAAGGAAAAGGGCATAATTTACGGCTGCAGCTGCTTCGAAAGCAAGGAGTTTAAATCCATAGATGATACTGTAAGCAAATTCTATATTCTAATTGACGTAACGGACAAACCCGGAGTCCTGGCTGGTATTGCAGAGATATTCGGACATAACCTGGTGAGTATAAATTCTATGATTCAGAAGCAGACGGAAGAAAGTAAAAGAGCAAGACTTATATTCATTACCCATGAAGTAACAAACAAGAATTTATACAGGTCCATGGATGAAATATCAAAACTTGATGCCGTAGAAAAGGTTTTAAGTATTATCAGGGTAGAAGATTTAAACTAACTGCAGTGCAGGCCGGTAGTTTCAGATAGAGATATTATCACTGTATTTACCAGTAACATATGTCAAATGGGATGGTGACCAGTCCTGTTTCCAAGAGGGTAAAATGTCAAAGCTATTCTATAGAAGCACCAGGGGCACCGATAATTGGCTTGAATCATCTGAAGCAATGATAAAAGGCATTGCCTCAGATGGAGGACTCTATGTTCCTGAAGTAATTCCAAAAATCAACCAGCCGCTGGATAAAATGCTCAGTATGAATTACCAGGAACTGGCATTTTATATTATAAGCAAGTTTTTTGCCGATTTTACGGCAGAAGAGCTTAAGTATTGTATAAGGAAAGCTTATGATAAGAAATTTGACGACCCCCTGATTGCTCCGCTGTTACAAAAAGATAAAGCCTTTTTTCTCGAACTTTTTCACGGCCCTACGCTTGCGTTCAAAGATCTGGCCTTATCCATACTGCCGCATCTTTTGAGTACGGCAGCCAGAAAAAACGCCATTAATAAAAAAATAATGATTCTGACAGCTACATCAGGGGACACAGGTAAAGCGGCGCTGGAAGGTTTTGCAGGTGTTGAGGGAACAAAAATAATGGTGTTCTATCCCAAAGACGGAGTAAGCATAATACAGGAAAGGCACATGACTACACAAACAGGGGACAATACCTGTGTTGTTGCCGTTAAGGGTAATTTTGACGATACCCAGAGCGGGGTGAAAGAAATCTTTTCCGACAGGATATTCAGCAGGGAATTAAACAGAAATGGTTATATACTATCTTCGGCGAATTCTATTAATATAGGAAGGCTGATACCTCAGATCGTATATTATGTATATGCTTATCTTAATCTCAGCAAGCAGGAGAAAATTAAAGCAGATGAAAAAGTAAATATCGTGGTTCCTACCGGAAATTTCGGTAATATTCTGGCAGCCTATTATGCTAAAAAGATGGGACTTCCGGTTGGAAGGCTCATATGTGCTTCCAATGAAAATAATGTGTTATACGATTTTATAAATACTGGAATATACAATAAGAAAAGAAAGCTGATTGTTACAAGTTCACCTTCAATGGATATTCTGGTTTCAAGCAACCTGGAACGCCTGCTGTATGATATATCCGGCAGAAATGCAGATACTGTAAACAGTCTTATCAATGATTTGAATACAAAAGGAGAGTTTAAAATAACCGCCGGTATGAAAAATGAGATGGCTGATTTTTACGGAGGCTTTGCCACAGACAGGGAAACATTTGAGACCATAAAACATGTTTTTTATCGCTCCGGCTATCTTATGGATACACATACCGCAGTGGGATATAATGTTTACCGGAAGTATGTGGATGAGAGCGGAGACAGGACAAAAACGATTATAGTCTCAACTGCAAGTCCCTTTAAATTTCCGGGCAGTGTATCAAGAGCCATAGATAAAAAATATAAGGATATGGATGAATTTTCTCTTGTGGAAGTGTTATCGGATATTTCCGGCCAAAAAATCCCCGAAACAATTAAGAGTTTGAGTAAAAGAAAGATTCTTCATAACACTATATGCGAAGTCGGCCAGATGAAAGATGTCTTACGAGATATGCTTGGAATATAGAAAATAATAGATGGCCAGGGTATGGAATATATGAAATATATAATAATCCTTATAGACGGAATGGCAGATTACAGGATAGGAGAACTGGGAAATAAGACTCCTCTGGAGTATGCCAGGACACCGGCCCTGGACAAAATTGCCCGAAAGAGTGAAATGGGAATGGCTGTTACAGTTCCTGATAATATGGCCCCCGGGAGCGATACTGCTAATCTGTCCGTACTGGGATATAATCCCGGAAAATATCATACCGGCCGTGCGCCCCTGGAAGCAGCCAGCCTTGGTATTAATCTTTTGGAAGATAACGTTGCTTTCAGATGCAATCTGGTCACTCTATCCGGAGGGGGCAGCTATGCCGAAAAGATTATGGAAGATTACAGCGCAGGGGAAATCCCGACCGACAGGTCCAGGATTTTAATCAGGGATATCGGAACCAAACTTCAAACTGAAAGTATCAAATTCTATCCGGGAATAAGCTACAGGCATTTAATAGTGTGGAAAGGCGGTCTGGATAGGAACATATTGGTTCCCCCTCATGATATAACGGGTAAAAAGATTACAGCATTTCTTCCCAAAGGCCCCGGAAGCAAAATAATCCTGGGTATGATGGTAAAGAGCAGCAGTCTGCTAAAAGACCATGTTATAAATAAAAAAAGAATAAAAGAAGGAGCCAAACCAGCAAATTCTATCTGGATATGGGGAGAGGGCAGAAAACCCTCTCTGGATAGTTTCTACGGGAAATATGGATTAAAGGGCTCAATAATATCAGCTGTCGACCTTATAAGAGGTATAGGAATTCTGGCAGGGCTTGAACCGGTTAAAGTAGAAGGAGCAACCGGTAATATACATACCAATTTTAGCGGTAAGGCCAATGCTGCCATGAATCAGCTTATAGGTGGAAAGGACTTTGTGTATCTCCATTTGGAAGCAACTGATGAATGCAGCCATCAGGGAAATGTCAGAGATAAGGTAAAGGCTATCGAGATCATTGACAATGAAGTTATAGGACCCATAAAGGAAGCTCTGGACAGAGAGGGTACCGATTATAGGATGATGATACTTCCTGACCACTTCACACCGATATCCTTAAAGACACATACTTCAGAGCCGGTACCGTTTTTAATTTATAGCAGCACCGGCCCGGTTGATAACAAGTTTAAAATATTTAACGAATTTACGGCCCAAAAAACCGGTCTTTATTTTAAAGAAGGCTACAAACTGCCGGATTATTTCTTTGAAAAGGAAGGTTAGCCTGACAATTGCTGGTTCTAATCCTCATTAATAAGTTCCAGATGATCCCTGTCACAGACGTCGTATCTTCTGCCTTTCCAGTATACACCTTCTCCCAGCCTGGCCTGGAAGACCGAGTTGATGCAGATTAATATTATGTATGCCATAGAGAGGGGATGAAGGAGTATATCAAGTATTCTGCTCTTGAGCCTTAATGCCAGTATAATTCTCATAACAAGAATAATAAAGATTTGTATGATAATCAGATTTATTATTATACCGGACCAATTAAAAACCAGGATCCCCAGGGGGAGCAGGATAAACGGAAATAGGAACAGTACCGAGATCATTAGAATAACCACCGCAATGGTCAACAGTTTATAATCGAAAGCGGCGAACATAAATTTTGAGAATCCTCTTATTAATTCATGGAAGTTTCTATACATCCTGCAATATATATTTTTACTTCCGTCGAATATCATAAATCTATATCCATGTTTTTTTACCATCTTTGAAATATGTATATCTTCTAAAATTTTATCTTTTATGGATTTATGTCCGCCGATTTTCTCATAGACTTCACTCTTAAATAATAAAAATTGGCCGTTTGCGGTACAGAATAACGGATTTTTTGATTTAATTACAAGGGCCAGGGGAAGCAGGCTTAAAATCCCAAAGTGAACCCAGGTAATCACCAGTCTTTCGTGTATACCCACCATTATTTGTCTGGGGATTGCTGAAAGAGCGTCCAGATTATTGCTGATGAGGCATCCAATTGCACTGGAAATCGAATTCTTAAAGTGCAGTGTATCCGCATCGGTAAAAATTAAATATCTGCCTTTTGCATGCCCCGCAAGCTGATGGCAGGCATAACATTTGCCCAGCCACCCGTTTTTAAGCGGCTTTCCTGCAATAAGTTTTACCCTGCTTTCCTTTTCTGCTATTTCTTTGACCAGCAGTGAAGTCCTGTCGTTGGAATTATCATCCAGTACCAGTATTTCTATATTAGGGTAGTCCTGTTTTAAAAGGGATCTCAAGCATCTTTTTATATTTTCGGCTTCATTTCTGGCAGGAATCATTATTGATATCAGGGGAGGAGTTTTTTTTAGATTTTCCGGAAGCAGGTAGTTGGCCGTATTTTTAAATAAAATGTTGTTAATGATAAAATTGATTAAAAATAATCCTAAAATTGAAGTAATAAAATATTGGTATAGCAGAAATATATTCATTGTAAAAAATTTGAATTTTTAAAATATTGATACAATCTTAAGGTATGTAATTATAAATTACAAGTGATAAATATGGCAGGATATAACCCTGTAAATTATTTATGGTTATTCTATAATTATATTATTACTGTTAAAATAAAATTATAAAAGGAGGTTTAATTTTTGGTCAGATGGGGTACCGGTAAAATAGTAGGTATTATTTTCCTCTGTATTTTTGTACTGTTTTTATTTTCCGGAGGTTGTTATTTGCTGGGGCTGTTTAGCGGCAGCCTGAGCGGGCCCTCCTATACCGTGGGTGATTATATCTATGAAATTCGCCTGGAGGGAGTGATATCTGCGGAAAAATATTCGGGCCTGTTCAGTACGGAGACAGTCACGCCTGAAGAAATCATAAGTCAGCTGGATGAGGCTGAAAAGAACCCGAATGTAAAAGCTATTCTGATAAGAGTAAACAGTCCCGGGGGAAGTCCCGCTGCTACCCAGGAGATATATGAAGAGTTAAAAAAGAAAGAGAAACCCATTGTGGTATCTGTCAGTGAAGTTTGTGCCTCGGGGGCATATTATATAGCTTCTGCTGCCGATAGAATAATTGCCAACCGTTCTTCTTCAGTGGGAAGCATAGGAGTGATAATGCAGATTCCTAATTATGAAGAGTTATATGAACAGCTGGGATTAAAGTATACTACTATAAAACAGGGGGAATTTAAGGATGTGGGAAGCCCTGACAGGCCCGTGACTGAAGAGGAGATAAAGATGCTTGAAGCACAGCTTAAGGAAATTTATGAACAATTTATATCGGATGTTGCACAGGCGAGAAATATGGAAATAGACAGGGTAAGGGAAATGGCAACAGGATGGGTCTTTTTGGGAACAGAAGCACTGGAACTGGGTCTTATTGATGGGATTGGCAATTATAAAGATGCAATAGATATAGCGGCGGAGTTAGGCGGGATCAAAGGCGAACCTAAAGTAATAAGGCAGGAGTCAGGTCATTCTCTGATGGATATGATACTGGATTATTATCTTAATTCATTTATAGAGAAGGTATTTTAAAAAGAATTTTCAAGGAGCATTATTACAGGATTGATTTTATTGACACACCTGGTTTTGTTGTTATAATACTACCAATTTTTAAATAAATTATTAAAATGATTGAAAATATTGTCAGCCAGATAAAAAAAGCCGAAGAAAAAGTAAAAGAAATTATAACCTCATCCAAAAGACAGTCTGCAGATATTATAGAAGAAGCATACCGTAAAACTGATAAGATTGTAAAAGAAGCCGAAAAAGAATTAAAAATTGCATCTGTAGAAGCTGAAAAAAAGGCAAAAATTGATGCAGACAAAAAAGCCGAAAAGCTTAGAGAAGACTTTAAAAGCAAGTTGGCAGAAGTGGAGCATGTTTCCAGGGCTAACCGTAAAAAAGCAATCGAAAAAATTGTTCAGAGGATCGTAGGCTAATGTCAGTTGCTAAATTAAGCAAACTTTTTATTATTTCACATAAGACTGATACAGAAGCTGTTCTTAAGAAATTACAAAAAACCCCTCTTGCTATTGAAGTAAGACCCTATACCCATAAGATTGAAGTAGAGATCCCGGTTTCAGAAACAGGCCCTGAGTATACTACCAGAGTCAAAAAAGCTATGGACGTCCTTAATAATTTCAAAAATAAGAAATTAAAAAAGATTACATCCAGAATGGGAAAATTAGTAATCGGCAGGGGTGAGTATGAACGGGTCCTGGGGAGCAATAATTTTGAAGAAATAGTAGCCAATATTTTGGATACTGAGAATGAAACAGGCAGCCTGGATATGAAGATTGCCGATATGGAATCAAGGATTAATCAGCTTAATATATGGTCCTGTTATAAAGGCGATATTGAGAATATAGCAGCCGGCAATACATATACCATAAAGTTAGGGATCATTAGATGTGAAAAGGGCGGTTTTAAGGAAATTATAAAAGGACTGGATAAGAATAATATTTCCTGGGAGAAGCTGCATGAAGGCAGGGATGTTTGTTATGTTATTCTAGCTTATCATAATCAGTACAGAAAGGATGCTGAAGAATATCTGGGAAATATTTCCTTTGAAGAGGCGGCACTGGCCGGATATAGGGGTACGGTAGCAGAAAATTTAAACAGGATTAAAAAAAGTATCGATATGAGTAGAAAGAGAAAGAAATATTTACTGTCTGAAATAAGAAACATAGCTGAAAAATATGAAAAACCACTGACTGTTTATCTTGATTATGTTGAAAATAATCTGGAAATAGAGAAAGCAATAGAATCAGGGTTTTCTACGGAATATGTTTCTTTTCATACTGCATGGGTCAAGAAGACTGATAAGAAGAAAATTATTTCCTTAATCGAGAGTTTTAAATCTACCAGAGTGATGGAAATTAAACCGGGCAAGGATGAGAGTATTCCTGTAATTTTAGAAAACAAACCGCTGTTCAGGCCATTTGAAATAATAGTCGATCTTTATGGTGTTCCCAGATATTTTGAGATTGACCCCACTCCTTTTGTCTCGTTGTTCTTTGCCATGTTCTTTGGCCTTTGCCTCACGGATGCGGGATACGGGTTCATACTGGCAATACTTTCCTTGATTTTTGCTTTCAGAATGAAAAATGTTAAAAAGTTCCTTATGCTGCTTTTTGCCGGAGCAATATTTACTATATTTGCCGGTATCTTATTTAACGGATGGTTCGGAGATCTGCCTTCTTATCTGGGCATTGACGGATTTTTTAAGAAGTTGGCAATTCTGGGGGACCCTGTTAATACTAATCAGGGTTCCATGAACTTTTTCAAGCTGGCTCTTATTTTAGGGGTGGTACATATTGTTTTCGGCATGTTTATCAATTTTTTTGACTGCCTAAAGCGAAAGGACTGGCAGGGGGCGTTTCTGGATGGTTTACCCTGGATAATTGTGATTTTATCTCTTATAACAATTCTGCTTTCATCACAAATAGCAGTGAATATGCAGCTGGTTTCACAGCCTATTTTTCCCGGTATAGTACCAAAGATTCTTATATGGCCGCTTATAGCAGGTGCCGCGGTTATTATATTTTTCAGTGCCAGAGGTGAAAAAAGCTGGGGATTCAGGATATTTATGGGGTTTTTAAACCTCACTATAGTAAACGGACTGACGTCATATTTAGGTGATTTTCTTTCCTATATAAGGCTTATGGCACTTGGGCTTGTAACTGCCGGTATCGGAGTGGCTATTAACAAAATAGCATTTCAATTTATATCAATTCCGGTTGCAGGCATTGTACTGTTAATTATAATACTTATATTCGGACATCTGTTCAATATAGTAATTAATATTCTTGGTGGTTTTGTTCATACGCTGAGGCTTCAATATGTTGAATTCTTCCCCAAATTCTACGTAGGCGGAGGAAGGCCGTTTAAAGCCTTAAGGGATGAGCATAAATATATAACAATAGTTGATTAGCGATAGGATAGGAGGAGAAATGTCAGATTTATCACTTGGTGTAACAATGGCAACATTTGGTGCGGGATTGGCAGTTATTATGGCCGGAATAGGGTCGATTGTAGGTATTGGATATCCTGCAAGGGCAGCCGCAGGTGTTATTTCGGAAGATCCTGCCAAATTCGGCAGCTTATTTTTACTGGTAGTGCTTCCCGGTACCCAGGGATTCTATGGGTTCGTGGCCACGTTCCTGATAATTGGGAATATTGCCAAAGTTGCGACTCTTGCACAGGGCATGCAATTATTTTTTGCTGCGCTGCCCGTTGCATTTACCGGTTTGCTTTCGGGCATACACCAGGGAAAAGTATGCGCCGCAGGCGTGAACCTTGTTGCCAAAAGACCGAAGCAGGTAATGAAGGGGGTCATTTTTGCTGCGATGGTAGAAACCTATGCAGTACTGGGACTTCTTATAACCTTCTTTCTGAACAATTTAATTCAATTTTAATAAGCGGGTAGTATATGGCAAAGATGGATAATGTTTCTAAAAAAATTTTAGAAGACTCAAAAAAGCAGAAAGAAGAAATATTGAATGAGGCCAGAGAAAAGGCATCGGTAATAATAAAAGAAGCTGAAGGCAGGGCAAAGGAAATTTGCCATAACGGGAAAATAAAAGTGCAGGATAGATACAAACAGGTTTTTGATATGGAACTGGACAGGGTCAGGATGGAACTGAGCCAGAAAATGATTTCATACAAAATTAGTTTAATTGATGAGGTTATAGAAAGGGCAAAAGATAAGCTTTCAAGCCTGAGCAGGGAAGAGTATAAAAAATTCCTGGGAAAAATTTTTAGTGACATGGATATGGATAAAGGTTTCTATCAAATTGGCAGTGAAGAAAAAAATGTTAACGGCAAGATGATTGAATCTATTGCAAAGCTGAAAAAAGCAGACGGGAAACCGGATTTCAAAAAAGGTATTAAGATAATAAAGAAGAAAGCGGAATATAATATAACTGCTGATAGCCTGATTGACTCAAATATCGATGATATAAGGATGGAGGCAGCTTTTTATCTATTTGGTAAGGAGAAGTAATAATTGATATTTGCAAATTATGATATTGTTGATGACAGCTATTATCTTTTTACATGTGCGGAGCTCAAAGCGAGGGAGATTGAATTTCTGGAAGAAAGTAAAATAGAAAAAATGCTGAAATCTCAGGGGATGGGAGAGTTTATTGCAGCGCTCAGAGATACAGTTTATTCCAAATATATAAATAATATGGGGAAATACAGCGGTTTTGAATATATTGTGGTAAGTGAATATAAAGACATGGTAAATTTTTTAAATGAAAGATTGAGGCCCGGGCACAAGGCGGTATGGAATTTATTATTTCTTGAACAGAACCTGCATAATTTAAAGGTAATTATTAAATCAATTATTATGGATGTGAGCCTGGAAAATCTTTTTATTCCCATACTGTATTCTTACAGGGTGCTAAAGGATGCTGCTGCAGATAAAAATTACAAGGAGATTTTGCCGGAAGATGCCGATGTGCTGCGGTTTGGGATGGAGATAAAAGATACACAGAAGAATTATAGGTTTTTCGAGCTGGAACTTGAAAAATTTTATCTGCAGAGGATTTTTAAAACGATAAAAGCTCTGGGCAGCAGAATGCTTCTGGCTTATTTCAGGCATGCCATAGATATATTAAATATAAGAAACATTTGCAGAACTAAATATCTGGCAGAGGATTTAGGCTTTGATTATTTCTTGCATAAAAATGGATTTATACCCAAAAAAACAATGATGGAATTTGAAGGCGAGAGCCTGAACTTTTTTACACAGGAAATGGAGCGAACCGATTATGCAGATATAGTAATCAAGGGAACCCAGGCGTTGAGTTCCGAAGGTACTTTATCATCTTTTAATAAAAGTGAAGATTTATTTTATATTGATTTTTTTGATTCTGTAAAATACTCGGTTTCAAATATAGAAAAAATTTTTCGGTTTTTTTTAATGAAAAAAATAGAATTAAATAATCTTAGTGTTATATTTACCGGTGTTAGCTATGGTATTGAAAGTGAAAAAATAAAAAGCAAGGTGAGGATCTAGATGAATACCAAAATTGCTGCGTTTGGTGAAAAAGATATTATGCTAATATTTAAATCAGCAGGGATTGATGTTTTCCCCTTGACCGAAGATACCGGAGAAATTTCGGAGTTGGAGAAAAAAGTAAAAAAGCTGATACAGGAGGGTTATGAAATTATTTTTGTAACCGAAACCGTGGCATTAAAATTGGACCGGTTAATCAGAGAATATTCGAATGAATTGAAACCATCAATAGTAGTGATTCCGGGACTGGGGAAAAGAAATGATTATGCAATCAGGAATTTAAGAAGAGCGATAATAAAAGCAGTTGGCGCAGATATAATGTCAGAAGAAAAAATAGGAGTGAATAAATGAGTATGCCAGGAAAAATAATAAAGGTAGCGGGCCCGCTGGTGGTAGCTGAAAACATGTCCGGTTCAAGAATGTTTGATGTTGTGCATGTTTCTGATAAGAAATTAATGGGCGAGATAATAGAGCTAGATAAGGATCTTGCTTTCATACAGGTATATGAAGAAACAGGAGGCATTGGTGTCGGAGAGCCCGTATACCTCTCAGGCGAACCTTTAACCGTAGAACTGGGACCGGGGGTTATTCAATCTATTTACGATGGAATTCAAAGACCGCTGGATGAGATATATAGAAAAACAGGGAATTTTATTTCCAGAGGTGTTACCGCAGCGGCATTAAACAGAGAGAGAAAGTGGAAATTCAAACCAGCGGTGAAAAAAGGTGATATGGTAAGCGGCGGAGATTTCCTGGGTTTTGTTAATGAAACGGAAATAATAAAACATTATATCATGGTTCCGCATGGAATAAGCGGAAAGGTCAGTTTAATTAAAGAAGGTGAGTTTAAAGTTACAGATACCATAGCTGTTATAAAGGTCGGGAGCGGTGATAAAAAAATAAACATGATACAGAGGTGGCCGGTAAGAAAACCCAGACCTTACCAGAATAAAATGAGTCCCGATATGCCATTGTTTACGGGCCAGAGGGTAATAGATATGTTCTTTCCTATTGCCAAAGGCGGCACTGCATGTGTTCCCGGCCCTTTTGGTTCGGGAAAAACTGTAATACAGCATCAGCTGGCAAAATGGATCGATGCTGAGATTATTGTTTATATAGGATGCGGGGAAAGAGGGAATGAGATGACGGATGTTCTAATGGAATTCCCGGAACTTATTGATCCTAAATCCGGAGTTCCCTTGATGAAAAGAACCGTACTTATTGCCAACACCTCAAATATGCCTGTTGCGGCCAGAGAGGCGTCCGTTTATACCGGTGTTACTATTGCCGAATATTTCAGGGATATGGGATATTCCGTTGCGCTGATGGCCGATTCGACTTCAAGATGGGCGGAAGCTATGAGAGAAATTTCCGGCAGGCTGGAAGAGATGCCCGGAGAGGAAGGGTATCCGGCATATCTGGGAGCGAGGATCGCTTCGTTTTATGAAAGGGCGGGTATGGTAAAATGTCTATCAAGCAGCGACGAGAGGTCCGGGGCCCTTTCAATTATAGGCGCCGTATCTCCTCCCGGAGGCGATCTCTCCGATCCGGTGGTGCAGGCTACACTAAGGGTTGTAAAAGTCTTCTGGTCACTTGAGGCCAAGCTTGCTTACAGCAGGCACTTCCCGGCAATATCATGGCTGAATTCATACTCCCTTTATATTGATGGTATAAAAGATTTTGTTACCAAAAATGTCCATGAGGATTATTTCGAGCTGCAGGCAGAGGCGATGAAAATTCTTGAAAAAGAATCTGAGCTGGAAGAGATTGTACGCCTGGTAGGAGTAGATGCTCTATCCGCGCCCGATAGATTAATTCTATTTGTTGCCAGAATGTTAAGAGAAGACTTTCTGCATCAAGTTGCTTATCATGAAACGGATACTTATTCATCAATAGAAAAGCAGTATAAAATGATAAATACCATCCTATATTTCTACGACCAGGCAGCTAATTATTTGAGATTAAATGCTGATATAGGAGCCATAGAGAAAATGAAGGTTAGAGACGAGATAGCAAGAATGAAAGATATAAAGAAGGAAGATATAAGTAAAATCGATAAGATTAAAAAAGTTATAGATAAAGAGTTTTCTTCAATAATAGAGGAGTGAGCATGCTAAAAGAATACAGAAGTATTACCAATGTATCCGGCCCTCTGCTTCATGTGGAAGGGGTTAAAGGAGTTAAGTATGAAGAGCTGGTTGATATAAAACTTGATGACGGAAGTATAAGAAGCGGCAGGGTGCTGGAAGTTAACAGAGATAATGCACTGATACAGGTATTTGAGGGAACATCGGGGATAGATACTGAAAATACAAGGGTACGTTTCCTGGGAAGGAGTACGCATATGTACCTTTCCTCTGACATATTGGGAAAAGTGTTTACCGGCCTGGGAAAGCCAAAAACCGAAAGTGACAGGATTATTCCTGAAAAAAGCCTGGATATAAATGGGGCACCAATCAATCCATTTGCCAGAGATTATCCAAATGAATTTATCCAGACCGGAATATCTTCTATAGACGGTTTAAATACCCTGGTAAGGGGGCAGAAACTGCCTATATTCTCCGGGTCGGGCCTTCCGCACAACCGAATGGCGGCTCAAATTGCCAGGCAGGCTACGGTACTGGGAGAAAAAGAAGAATTTGCCGTGGTTTTTATAGCTATAGGCATAACCTTTGAAGAATCCCAATATTTTATAGATGATTTTAAAAAAACAGGCGCCATAAACAGGTCGGTCCTTGTATTGAACCTTGCTGACGATCCCGCCATAGAGAGAATAGCAACTCCCAGAGTAGGTCTAACCTGTGCCGAGTATCTGGCTTTTGAAAAAGATATGCACGTACTGGTAATTTTGACGGATATGACCAACTACTGCGAAGCTTTAAAAGAAGTATCCGCAGCCAGAAAGGAAATTCCCGGAAGAAGAGGATACCCCGGATACTTATATACGGATCTTGCCACTATTTACGAAAGAGCAGGCAGAATTAAAGGAAAGAAAGGTTCCATAACGCAGATTCCCATACTCACCATGCCGGAAGATGATAAGACCCATCCCATTCCGGACCTTACGGGATATATAACCGAAGGTCAGATCATACTGTCAAGATCACTTCATAAGAAAAAGCTATCCCCGCCCGTTGATGTGCTGCCGTCTCTTTCCAGACTTAAAGATAAAGGTATCGGTGAGGGAAAAACAAGAGAAGATCACGCTGATTTATTTAATCAATTATATGCCACTTATGCGAGAGGAAAAGAAGTAGAGGAACTATCGACCATACTGGGAGAAGCGGCACTAACGGATATGGACAAATTATATCTTGAGTTTGCCGGAAAATTTGAAGATGAATATATCTCTCAGGGTGAATATGAAAATAGGAGCATAAACCAAACGCTTGATCTGAGTTGGAAATTGCTCATGTTATTGCCAAGGGAAGAATTAAAGAGAATCAGAACTGAATATCTGGATAAATACATAGCGAAATTTAAAATGGAAAAGAAGGGACATAAGGGTGATTAAATGCTGACCGGTGTAAATGCAACCAGAATGGAACTTCTTCGTTTAAAGAGGAGATTGAATCTGGCCAAAAGGGGGCACAGGCTTCTTAAGGACAAAAGAGACGAGCTTATGAGGCAGCTGCTTGCGATAATTGGTGAGGTCAAGGAAATGAGACTGTCCATAGAAAGAAAGTTTCAATCCATACTGGAAAGGTTTGTACTTGCAAAGGCAGCAATAGGCTCTTATCAGGTAGAGCAGGAATTACTGCTTCCGGCAAAGAAGGTTTCCGTCAAGACAGGACAGAAAAATATAATGAGTGTTTATGTACCGGTCTATTCCAAAGAGATTACCGGTGAAATAATACCCTATGGTTATTTCAACACCTCAGGAGAGATGGATATTGCCCTTAAAGATTTTGATAAATTTATTGAGAGCCTGATCGATTTGGCTGAAAAGGAGAAAGCCGTACAGCTTATGGCCAGAGAGATTGAAGAAACCAGGAGAAGGGTTAATGCTCTGGAGCATAAATTGATTCCCGAATTGGATGAGACCATAAAGATTATAACTATGAAATTAGATGAGAATGAACGCTCCGCTACGGTTAGGTTAATAAGGGTAAAAGAAATTATAAGAAGCCACTGATTGATTATCCTGTGGTATAAACAGGAAAGTCACGGACGAGATTTTTAACTTCTTTTTTAATCTCTTTAAGTTTTGTTTTATTTTCCCGGTTTTTAAGAGCCGATGAAATCATCTCACCAATTTTATACATTTCATCGATACCCATTCCCTGGGTTGTGACTGCCGGGGTACCTATTCTTATGCCGCTGGTTACCAGGGGCGACTGTTTGTCGAAAGGAATTACATTTCTATTAACTGTTATCCCTGCAGAGGTCAATATTCCCACGGCATCAAAACCGGTTAATCCCTTATCGGTTAGATCTATCAGGAACAGGTGGTTATCGGTTCCGCCGGACACAATTCTAAATCCCTCATTTTTTATATATTCGCATAAGGCTTTTGAATTTTCGATAATACGCCTGCTGTAGTCTTTAAAGGAATCTTTTAAGGCTTCTCTAAAAGCTACTGCTTTGGCAGCGATTATATGCATAAGCGGACCTCCCTGCACACCGGGAAAAACCGATTTATTTATGAGTCCGGCATATTTTTTATCTGCGATAATCAGCCCGCCCCTCGGTCCCCTTATGGTTTTATGAGTGGTGGCCGTGGTAAAATCTGCAACATTTACGGAATTGGGGTGATAACCGCTTACCATCAGTCCTGCAATATGGGCAGTATCGGCCATCAGGTAAGCGCCCACTTCATCGGCTATTTCTTTAAATTTTTTAAAATCAATCAATCTGGAGTAAGAACTGGCTCCGGCAATAATGAGTTTGGGCCTTATGTTTTTAGCCAGTTTCATAATATTTTCAAAATCCAGTCTTTCCGTTTCCGGATCCACGGTATAATTGTGTATTTCATAATATCTGCCGCTGAGATTCTGCTTATTACCGTGTGACAGGTGACCGCCGTCTTTAAGATTCATGCTTAGTATCCTGTCTCCGCATTCCAGGATGCCCAGGAAAACTGCCAGATTTGCGTTTACACCGCTGTGGGGCTGAACATTGCTGAAGTTTGAGCCGAACAATTTATTGGCTCTGCTAATGGCAAGCTCCTCGATTTCATCAATATGTTCACAGCCTGCGTAATATCTGAATCCCGGATAACCCTCGGCATATTTATTGGTGAGTACGGAACCCATGGTCCTTATAACTTCCCGGGAGGTGAAATTTTCAGAAGCTATCAGAATCAGATTATTCTTTTGCCGTTCCAGTTCTTCTTTTATTATATCTTTTACCTCCACATCGATATCTGCACTTAAGGTATGGTTCCGGTTTTTCTTTAATTCAGTCATCGCAGGTCTGGTTCCTTTCCTCAATATTAATTATTTCATCAACCCTTCTTCTGTGACGTTCCTGGCTGCTTACGGGGGTATTTACAAAAGTCTTTGTTATTTTGATGCATTCGTCCAGGGATAGGACTCTTTCTCCCAGACATAATACATTTGCATGGTTATGATCACGGGCAAGTCTGGCAATCTCTGCATTCCAGCATACGGCAGATCTCACACCCTTTATCTTATTGGCCACAATGTCCATCCCGATTCCGCTTCCGCATATCAGTATTCCAATATCAGCTTTTCCGCAGGCTACAATTCTCGCTCCGTTTTCTCCGAAATCAGGGTAATCCACACTCTTATCACTGTTGGTTCCTATATCCTGTACCGTGTGTCCCATTGAATTTAAAAGTTCAATTAGATGTGATTTGTAATT
This sequence comes from uncultured Actinomycetota bacterium, assembly GCA_964494385.1. Lineage (GTDB taxonomy): Bacteria > Actinomycetota > Humimicrobiia > Humimicrobiales > Humimicrobiaceae > CAZBSE01. The sequence goes on from CAZBSE010000011.1 coordinate 36,638, forward strand.
AAATCCCGCGTGATCCGAACCTATGACTATTTTCATAAAATCTATTTTTTATAAATTATTAAAGTATTTTTAACCTTTGATCCAAAACTCTTTTGTATTATATGCCAATTAGCGCTGCAATCAAAGAGTAATTCAATTTTTTTAAAAGGTTAAATCTTTCTTTAAAACAAAAAACAATTTACGGTAATTTTCTTATTGCTGCCCGTAAATATTTAAAACATGTTTAAAATCTACCGTACCTTCTCTTACTAAAACAGGGGCCTTATCTGTTACATCAACAATAGTTGACTGAGCTCCGGGCAGAGAGAACAGGCATTCCACTACCAGATCCGCCTGTTTTTTAAGCAAGGCGGGTATACTTTCTATTTTTTTTGGATATCCCTTCACTCCGGAAATGGTAGCACTGGTGGATATAATGGGGCCGCAGATATCTATTATATCTCTTAGAAACTTAAGCTCTGCCATCCTGATGGCAACAGTGGACCTGCTCCCGGAAGCAGATTCTTTCAGGCTTTTCCTTTTTTTAAAGAGTAAGGTGAGCGGTTCCGGATCTCTGGTATCCCAGAATCTATTAATTATATTTTTTGCGGCAGGATTTACATCTGAAGCAAAACTTTCTAAATCATCAAGCTTTGAAATAAGTATTATAAAGGGCTGTATTTTATTTCTATTTTTTATTTTTTGTATTCGTTCAATTGAATCTTTACGGTCATATCTACAGCTCAGGCCGTATATGGTGCCGGTAGGCAAAATCGCTATTTTACCATCTTTTATGGATTTAGCAATTTTGCGTATCGCGGCCCTATCAACTTTATTCGTATTTTTAATTCTTATGGTATACATAGGTAAATAAAATGTGATTGTTTTTAGTATATAGTATTTTTTTTGTAAATAAAATCCACATAAACCATACACCTCTTGCTTCCGGATAAAATACTTGGCATTTTAGCAAATAAGATTTAGTATATTTTTAAAGAGTTCTCGGCAACTAGCACAAATAATAAAGCTTTTATACATTCAATAAAAATATGAAGGGTTATAGATACTGGTTTAGTCTTAACAGTACATTTATATACAAACCATACTTTTTATTTAAATTATAGATTTAAAAATACTTATGCTGGACTAAGCGTGTGAGCATAATTATTGAAGCAGAAGAAAAAATTGCAATAACAATAGCTTAATAAACACCGGTAAATTATAATATCATTATCAGATAACTTAAGTGCAATAGCAGACCGGAAAAAGAGACCCTAGAACCCGGGGAATAAGTAAAGGAATTAAGGGACTTGCTAAAGTAATCCTGGTACCAAAGGCTAAGAAATAAAGGAAACAAAGAAATGAATAATAAAAATTTTAAAGAATATTTTAAACGGTATGAAGGAAATCCGATTTTAACTCCGGAAAAGTGGCCCTATGAAGTAGGGGCCGTTTTTAATCCCGGGGCAATAAGATTTAATGATGATATATTACTTTTGATCCGAGCCGAAAATAAACAAGGATATTCCCATTTAACTATTGCTAAAAGTAAAGATGGAAAAACAAATTGGCAGATAAAATCTGGGCCAGCATTGATTGCAGAGCCAGAATTCGGCGAAGCTATATTTGGATTGGAAGACCCCAGAATTGTTTGGTTAGAGGACCGGCAAGAATATATGATTACTTGTGTTTCTTTCTTTGATAGAGTGGCTGGAGAACCTCCTGGTATTTCTCTGATAGCAACTAAAGATTTTTTAAATTTCCAACGCTTGGGACGGAAATTAATGCCTTTCAATAAAGATGCTTCTTTGTTTCCTAAAACTTTTAAGGGTTGCTATGCCCTTATAAACAGACCCATTATTGAAGGAAGAGCGGATATTTGGATTTCTTTCTCCAAAGATTTGGATTTCTGGGGGAAAGATAGAGTATTGATTCCTACAAGGCATAGAGCTTGGGATTCTAATAGAGTAGGGATAGGCCCTCCGCCTATTGAGACATCAGATGGTTGGTTAATTATTTACCATGGGGCGAGAGATACAGCGTCCGGTACTATTTATCGAATGGGACTAGCTTTGTTAGATTTAGAAACTCTTGAAATAATCGGTCGGAGCAGTGATTGGGTTTTGGGACCAAAAGAGAGTTATGAAAGAATAGGTGAAGCGGACGATGTTGTTTTTCCCTGTGGTGCGGTTATTGATGAAAAAACAAATGAACTTTTAGTTTATTATGGCGCTGCTGATTCAGTAGTAGCTCTAGCTATCGCTAATTTAAATGATATCCTGGCTTATTTAAAAAAATGTACCGAATATTAAAAATCCACTTTCTATTTAGTCTTTAGATTGGGCATTTCTATTAGATTTCTAATTTCAATTTCAGCTTTCAGGTTTACAAGATAATCATTTCTGGCTCATCATAATAACTGGAGACTGTATATAGCATCCAGGCAGGTGATCTTACCCCAATCTTTGGTCCAGTTTTTAGGGGGAAGGTCAACTTTTATGTTCTGGCAGCTAATACTCCTCTGTCTTTCATCTTACCTCTCCAAGGATGATAAGGTATCTATATAATTTCTTATATCTTTTTTATTCTCTTCTTGCAAGACAAACTCAGAAATTATATCCTATTAAATGTAGTTCATGGCAGATAATCTATATAGAATTACATTTTTGTAATCTAATAAAACAATTACAAAGAAGATGGTAATTACACGCCCGACATGGAATGAATATTTTGCATCAATTACCAGGCAGGTGGCAGCAAGGTCCACATGTCTTAGAAGAAAAGTTGGTGCAATAATTGTAAAAGATAAAAGGATTCTTACAACCGGGTATAATGGCGCTCCGGCGGGGGTAAAAAATTGCCTTGATATAGGGATATGTCTTAGAGAAGAACTGGGAGTGCCTTCAGGCGAAAGACATGAGATCTGCCGCGGCCTGCATGCCGAGCAGAATGCTATTATTCAATCTGCCTATTATGGGGTTCAAATAAAAGATGCTGTAATTTACTCAACCAATCAGCCCTGTGTCCTGTGTGCCAAGATGATAATAAACTGCGGGATCAGAAGGATATATTATTTTGAAGAATATCCCGACGCTCTTGCCGTTGAGCTGCTGGATGAAGCAGGAGTGGAGTCAATAAGACTGGATTTTTAGGTCAATATTCTCATTAACGATCATACTTTAAAAATTGTCAGGAGTTTGACTTCTCTAAAGCATCCTGTTAAATGAAATATAGGCAGAGCCCTTAAAAGCAAAACAGCTTTTGTTTTTTTAATTCACCTTATTTGTTATAATATCTTTTACTTTTTTATTAGAGAAATTATTTTTTTAATTTTTATGGGAAAATTTGTTATAAATGGCGGTAGGACCCTGTCAGGAAAGGTAAAAATAGGCGGGGCCAAGAATTCCGCATTGAAATTAATAGCAGCATCAATACTATCTGATGGCAAGATTACCTTAAGGAATGTCCCCGGAATCGAGGATGTTAATATCATGATAGAGGTGCTCAAAACACTTGGAGCCGGAGTGGATGCAGATCCGGAAAATAAAATCATTGAAATTAATCCGGAAAATATTAACAATTATGAAGCACCTTATGAACTTGTAAGAAAGATGCGGGCTTCCATACTGGTTGCAGGACCGCTCCTTAGTAAATTTGGCAGTGTCAAAGTTGCTATTCCGGGCGGTGACAATATAGGCTCCAGACAAATAGACCTTCATCTAAAAGGATTTGAAGATATGGGAGCAAAATATTCCATAGAGCACGGATATATTAATTGCCGGGTTAACAGTAATAAAGCCGGAGCAAGACTTTATGGTGCCATGGTAAACCTGGATTTTCCTTCCAGAGGGGCCACTGAAAATATAATGATGGCAGGATGTCTCGCTGATGGCCAAACGGTTATTAATAATGTGGCCAGGGAACCTGAAATAGTGGATCTTGCTAATTTTTTAAACTCCATGGGAGCGGATGTACAGAGGGCAGGTACCGATTGCATTGTTATAAACGGAGTTAAAAATCTTAAGGGTACGGATTATGAAGTTATGCCCGACAGCATCGAAGCAGGCACTTTTATCACTGCGGCCGGACTGTGCGGCAGCGGGGTGGAAATCGAAAATGCCAGGTGGAGAAGTCTGGAGACATTTTATTTCAAGTTAAAAGAAATCGGGGTAAACATTTCAATAATTGATGAAAATAATATAAAAGTAGACTCACCCCAAAAGGCATATAAACCTATAAATGTCAGCACGCTCCCCTATCCCGGTTTTCCCACGGACCTGCAGCCTATAATAACAGTTCTTCTTTCCATTGTTCCCGGAGTTTCTATCGTTACCGAAAACGTATTTGAGAACAGATTTATGTATGTGGACGAATTAAACAGGATGGGAGCAAATATAAAAATTGATGGCCACCATGCCGTAATCAAGGGAGTCGGTAAATTATCGGGAGCCCCGGTAAGGTCTTTTGATGTCCGTGCCGGAGCAGCCATGGTGCTGGCGGGACTTACTGCGGAAGGATTTACGGAGGTTAGTGATATATATCATATTCAGAGGGGATATGAAGATTTCGAAAAAAAGCTGTTCAGTCTTGGGGCGGATATCAAAAAAATGAGTTGATATGCCGGCAGCGGATATTATATCGGAACCGGATCTATTGTGAAGTTAAATATTAAAATCAGAAAAGATGAAAAAAAATAAAAATAAAGAAGAGAAAAAAAATAAAAAAACTGGGGAAAAAAGAAAATTTAATAAGTTGCCTTTATATTTAAGAATTATAATAATAGCAGCAGCTTCTATAATTTTTATCGGGTGTGTAACTACAGGCGGCTTTTTTCTTTATATTAATTCCATAAATAAAGCTATAAATTCAGTTACAACATCAGAAGTCGAAAATATTCTTACTCCTATTGAATCTCCCCAGGAACCGGTCACTATTCTTATACTGGGCCGGGATACCAGGGATACCGAAAATGATACGGGGAGAGCGGACATTATAATGCTGCTTCATTTAAATCCTGAAAAAAATACCGGTAGTCTTCTTTCCATCCCCAGAGATACTCTGGTGGAAATACCCGGCCACGGGGAGGATAAAATAAATGCTGCCTATGCGTATGGCGGGGAAGAGCTTATGATAAAAACAATCAATTCTTTCCTGGAGGCAGAAATAAATCATTATGTGACCCTGGATTTTGAAGGATTTGTGAGATTAATAGATGCTCTTGGCGGTGTCGATATTGTTATCGACAGACCTCTGGTCGACCCTAAGAGCGGTGCTAATTTTTCTACCGGCAATCACCATCTTACAGGTGAACAGGCATTATCATACACCAGAAGCAGGTCCACGGAACTCGGGGATATCGGCAGGATCCAGCGGCAGCAGCAGTTATTTAAAGAGCTTTTAAAACAGAAATTAGATATAAAATATTTATCAAGTGTCCCTTATTATTTTAATATTTTGGTAGAGAATACAAGAACGGACCTGGACATCCTGACAATCTTGAGTTATTCAAAAGCGGCCCTATCCTTTAGTTCAGAAAATTTTGAAACGGCAATAATACCTTCTCATTCAGACTGGATAGAAAATGAAACCATCAGTGTCCAGATACCGGATATTGATGAAGCAAGGGCCATGTGGGAGCGTATAATAAGCGGCCAGCCGGCAAGCTGGTATAATGCGGAATATGCGGAAGTTGATGAAATATCGGATTCAATGACCATCGATACTGAATATAGGTTCAAAGTCAGCGTAAAAAATACCGGAGCCTTAACCTGGAATAAGAATGGAGATAATCCGGTTTATCTTGGCTATCACTGGATTGATTTTAACAGTAAGGAAACAGTAGTTTTTGATGGTAAAAGAAGTATTATTTCAGAAGATGGAGTTGATATAGGTGATGAGGTAGTATTTAACCTGAAGGTCACATCCCCGTCTGAACCCGGTGAGTATATTCTGCAGGTAGATCTGGTGCAGGAAGGCGTGACCTGGTTTTCTTTCCAGGGAGTACCGGTTCTGGAAAAATTTATAACCGTGGATATATCTTATACCGCGCAGTATGACGATGGCGGTACCACTCCTAACCATGTTAAACCCGGCCAGGACTTTGAAGCGCAAATCACGGTGAGGAACAATGGTTTCCTGTTATGGGAGCATGAAGGCAATGGATATAAGATACACCTGGGAACCCACTGGCTAAACAGGGATACGGGTGAGATGGTTATCTGGGATGGAAACAGGGGGGTGCTCTTGGAAGATGTTTCCTATAATGAGGAAATAGTTGTAAATATTATCGTTAAGGCGCCTGACGTACCCGGGAGATATATATTACAGTATGATATGGTGCACGAAGGGGTTACCTGGTTTTCTGAAAAAGGAGTAGTACCCCTGGAAGTAAATATTGATGTTGGAAAAGTTATAGATAAAAGCATAACCACACGGACACATATTATAGTTTCCAACGGCAATGGAATTGCAGGATCAGCTGGCAAAATAAGGGATTACCTGAAAAGCTATGGATTTAAGATATTAGGACTTTCCAATGCCGATGGTTATAATTATGAGAAAACTGTAATATACTATATCAAAGATAATAAAGAAAAGGCAGACCAGGTAGCCATAGTTTTTTCAAGCTATGAGATGGAAGAAGTGCCGTTAGGTACTTTTGAGAAAACATATGGCAAAGATACGGATATAGTTGTAATAGTAGGCAAAGATTATATGGAAAATCTGGAGTAAACTGCAGCCGGTAAGACTTAAAATGAACTCATTAAAAGTTAAGAATAATATAATACAGGTACTATTTGACATAATTATATTCTTTTCGTCATTTACCATTTCTTTTTATTTAAGAGGACAGCTGGAAATAAGGGGCCTGGAAGGCCTTCCCCCGCAGTATACCGCTTATTTTATAGAATATATCCTGATAATAATCGCAGTCAAACTTTTAAGTTTCATCTTATTTGGCCTATACAGGAAAATGTGGAAATATGCCAGCTTGAGGGATTTTATAACCATTGTGGAATCACTGGTTTTAAGTTCTGCAGTCATGGTGTTTATTTTTTATATAATTGAGGCACCATATTTCCCCAAGAGCATACTTATAATAGATTTTCTTCTTACCCTGATTCTTATTGTAGCTTCGAGGTTCTCGGTCAGAATGTTTAACGAGATGATATTTGGCAGTATGTACTCCCGTAAGAAAAGGACATTAATTGTGGGCGCCGGTGATGCGGGCGAAATGATAGTAAGGGAAATGATGAGACAGAGGGATAGTGAATATATTCCCGTAGGATTTTTAGATGACGACAAGGTAAAAATCGGGAGACAGATTCACGGAATAAAAGTTTTCGGGAAAACCGATGAGATTAAAAAATTCATTAAAAAGCTGGCCGTTGATGAAATTATAATAGCTATACCATCAGCTAGTGGAGCAGTCAGGAAAGATATTGCTTTTAAGGCCAAAGAAGAAAATATAGTATGTAAAACTCTTCCCAGCCTGTACGAGATAATAGACGGGAAGGCTCACCTATACCAGGTAAGGGATATCAGGATAGAAGATATCTTGGGCAGAAAATCTGTAGAAATTAATTACAACCAGCTTTTAGATCAGCTTGAAGGAAAATCCATACTAATAACCGGTGCAGGCGGCTCTATCGGTTCTGAAATTTGCAGGCAGGTTATAAGGTTCAAGCCTTCGAAGCTGATTCTTGTCGATCATTCCGAGAACAGTGTTTTTTTGATAGAACAGGAGCTTTTTACAAAACTTAATTATCCAGGTGCCATACCCATTGTTACCGATATAAGGGATAATTCCAGCATAAAGGGCGTGTTTAAGAAATATAAACCCGAAATCGTATTTCATACTGCGGCTTACAAGCATGTCCCATTGATGCAGCTTAATCCTGAAGCTGCTCTTCGAAACAATTTTCTGGGCACCAAGGCATTGGTAAAATTATCTATTCTCTACGGGGTTAAAAAGTTTGTAATGCTCTCTACGGACAAAGCGGTAAAGCCTAATAATATAATGGGGATATCAAAATTGCTTTCCGAGAAATACTTACAGTCGCTGTCCAGGATCAAAGATTCAGTTTTCATAATTGTAAGATTCGGGAATGTACTTGGAAGCCAGGGCAGTGTGGTGCCCATATTCCAGAGCCAGATAGAAAATGGAGGGCCGGTAATTGTCACTCATCCAAAGATGACGCGGTTCTTTATGACCATTACAGAAGCATCTCAGCTGGTAATACAGGCGTGTGTGATGGGCAGAGGCGGCGAAGTATATGTTCTTGATATGGGCAAACCCATAAGTATTCTGGAACTGGCCAGAAATATGATAAGACTTTACGGCCTGAAACCGGAAAAAGATATAAAAATTACTTTTTCGGGAGTAAGAAGGGGAGAGAAATTTACGGAAGAGCTGACTGGTGACCATGAAAAACTCAGGAGCACAAATTTCCCTTCGATATTTGTAGCTGAAAATAAAAATAAGCAGGATAAAGAAAAAATACAAAATTTATTATTTAATATCGAAAAAGAAATCCAGCTATATGACTATAAAAATTTATTCAAGGATCTTAAACAAATTGTCCCCAATTTTGATGAGAAAAAGATGTGGTCCAAGCTATAGGGATATTAGCTGACAGGTTCCCGATTTATGATTTACAGAGTTATAAAAAGAATCTCTGATGTAGTATTTTCAATTGTTTCGATGATATTATTCATCCCCTTGTGGATCATAATCCCCTTAATGATAAGGATTGATTCCAGGGGAAGGATAATATTCAAACAGAAGAGAGTGGGTTTGAACGGAACATATTTTATCATATATAAGTTCAGGACCATGAAGGAAGGCACCCCTGATATTCCCACTGATAGATTAAGAGACCAGAGCACCCTTAATACCAGGGTTGGTACGGTACTCAGGAGATTAAGCATAGATGAGATCCCCCAGCTTATGAATATATTAAAAGGGGATATGAGTTTTGTGGGTCCCAGACCGGCATTATATAATCAGGACCTGCTTATAAGATTAAGGAAAGAAAAAGATGTGAATAAGGTCCGGCCGGGAGTGACCGGGCTGGCACAGATAAACGGGAGAGATGAATTATCAATCCGGGATAAGGTTATGTATGACCAGCTGTATATTAAAGATGCTTCAATAATGCTTGATGTAAAAATTTTTCTGGTTACGGTTAAAGCAGCTATTACAGGTAAAGGTGTGAACTGAGTCAACCCTATGTGATATGATTCCTGTATCTTTTTAAACCGGAACAATATGGTTGACCGGGTCCGTTAATTTAAAGTTTCCAGTTCTTTTATTAATTTTTCAATTCCGTCTTTAAAATCCAGGGGGGAATAATTAAAATCTGCAGCGGCCTTGTTATATGAGTATGCTTTATCAATACGCATCCTCTCTATCTGACCGGGAGTCAAAGCCGGATTTTTAATAACTTTGCCGTATAAGCTTATTAATAATTTACTGAAACCGATGGGAAATTTTATTAATTTGAATTGTTTTCCCATCTTGGCTCTTACAATTTCTATCATTTTACTGTATTTTAAAGGTTCTTTTCCGGTCAGGTTATATATTTTTCGATAGGTCTTTTTATCTTCCAAAACTTCCGCTGTCGCACGGGCCACGTCTTCAATATATACGGGCTGAATCAGATTATTGCCGCTTCCAAAGGTTATAAAAAAACCTCTTTTTTTTATAAACTTTATCATTCTTGAAAAATTGGCGTCATCAGGGCAGCCGTATATCATCGAAGGTCGGAGAATTGTATAATCCAGACCCGATTTTTTTATCAGATTCTCAGAATTTATCTTCTGATTTTTAATCATGCTGTCAAGAGGGGTTAAAACAGTAGTAGAGCCTATAAAGATAACTCTTTTAACTTGTGTCCGGATGATAGTTTCCAGGAATATTTCCACAAGATTTGTATATTCCAGGTCAACCATATAAATTATAATTCTTGCTTTTTTTAAACTGGCGATTATTGAATCACCGCTCCGAAGCGTTCCGGTGCTGAATGTAAGTTTTTTGCCTGCTGACCTGGCGATATTCAAGAGCCCGGTTCTGTCACTTGAAACTCTAACCAGGCAGCTGACGGTATAGTTTTTTCCCAGTACTTCTTTTAAAATTGCAGGTCCAAGGAAACCCGTTGCTCCTATTAATAAAACCATCTTTACCTTTTATTTTAAAATTATATTCAATATAAATTATAGTAAGTCTGACAATTCCTATATCAGTATATCAAATCTATCAAATCCCCTGGGTACAATTACTCCGAAATGTTTTCTATCCAGCGTAAGAATCTTATTAACCTTAATTCGTTCGGCTATAGCTACGATTGAGGCATCCACATATCCAATATTAAGAGCATCATACTTTTTTAATATTTCTATAATTCTTAATACGTCTTCGTTTTTTAATATTTCCAAATAGAAACCTTTGTTAATTTCTTCAAGCAATTTTATTTCGAAATAAGGCCCTAATCTGGTGTTAATAAGATAACATAGCTCTGGTATTGCTGTGGATGGCAGAACATAATAAACACTATTATCCTTTAGAAAGAAATCTTTAACTAATTTATGGTTTTTATCGCCTTTATCAATTAAAGAATATAACACACTGGTCTCTAAAATAACCTGCAATTTTTTACTCCTGACATTCCTATTTAATCTTCGCCGAAGCCTTTTAGATATTCTTCTTTTTTATTTGCAATATCTGAGCCCCCACTGTTGCCGATACCGATTATACCGATTTTCTTTTTAGGAAGTTTTTTAGACACGTAGCTGCTAACCGCTTCTCTTATAAGAAAAGAAGTAGATTTATTAGAGATTCTAGTAAGACTTTTAAGTTTTAACATAATATCCTTATCAAGGAGTATGGATGTTCTTTCTTTATCCACTCAACTCACCTCTTATAATCTTATAAATATGCATATTAATATTATTAATATTAATATATTCAATCCAGCATGTCAATTTTTTAGTAAACCAGATTTCTTACGTTATGGTGGCGGAATTAAAAATCTTCTTATTAGTTTTGTTGCTTTTCTTTTTTATGATATTCAAATTACTTATATACGGATGTGTATTTGTGAATAATAAGAAAATCTACCGGCATCAATTTAAGAGTTAATTTATGAAAGATTTATGGTATTATCTTATAAATTTTAAAAGAGGGGTTTTATAAAAAATGAATGTATGGTGGGTTATTTGCGTATCCCTGGCCGCAGCGGCTGTATTTGCGGCACTATGCTGGTATGCATTTAGGTATGAGCCCTTTAACTTCAAACTTTCCAGGGTAAGTATACTGGTAAAAGATGGACAGGCGGCCCGAAATGATGAAGGAAGGCCGGGTGAACCTGTTCTTTCCATTCTGCATCTGTCCGATTTTCATTTGCAGAAAAACTCCAAAGGCAGGAAATTATTTAAATTTGTAACCAGCCTGAAAAACTTAAAGGTAGATTTCATTATTATCACCGGTGATTTACTGGAAAGCGATGAAAATATAAACTACCTTATCAGAATGCTTTCTCCCCTCAGTGCAAAATATGGTAAATATGCAGTTTTAGGAGTTCACGATCACTACCGTAAATCAATAACAGAGTTCGCAAAGAATTTATTAAAGAGAAAAAGAAGATACCGCAGGGAAAATGATATTGGTCTTATAATCAAGAGATTGGGCGGCATAGGGATAGAGGTTTTAATGAATGAAAGCAGAAAAATCAATTTAGGCAGGGGCGGCATAAATAATATTGAGATTATAGGGCTGGATGACCCTATAATCAGGAAAACTGATATAGCCAGAGCTTTCTCTAATATCGGCTCTCCGGATGAGCCGGAGCTGCAGAAAAAAGCAGATTACGGAAGCACTTATAAATATTTGTTTAAATTAAAGAAAGAAGAAATACACAAAATAAACAGCAGGGGGAAATTGCGCATAGTACTTATACATACACCTGATGCCGGTTCAATAATTGAAGTGGCACGCAGGAAATCCGATATTGTATTCAGCGGCCATACTCATGGGGGGCAGGTAAGACTTCCGCTGATAGGAGCAATAATCTCGGGATGCAGGATAAAGACAAAATTTGCCTCGGGCCTTTTTTACTTTAAAACTTTTATCCTTTACGTAACCAGAGGTCTCGGGGAGGGAAGGTATTCGCAATTCAGGTTTTATTGTCAGCCGGAAGCCAGTCTGGTAAGGATATATAAAATAGAGTAAAGGGAATTCAATGGCCCAATGATGCTGTTTATTTAAAAACCTGTTGTAGTTGTATATAATATATTTGACTATACTGAATATAATAAACGGTGATTCAAGTCAAAAGATTTAATTAAATTGTCATTTTAAACGATAATTATGGTAAATATAAAAAAAGGCTGCCCGGGACAAAATACGGGATTTTTAAAAGATTTTAAAACCAGTGTGGTACCATGCCCAAAGTGCGGATATGAGATTGAGTTTTTTGCCGATGAAAGAAAAGTGAGGTGCCCCGGGTGCCATACAAACGTGTTCAAAGTTAGCCCCCAGGCAGTGGAGTACAGGGATGGGAGGTTGATCTTCGGTGAAGAAGATAAAAACTGCCTTGACTGGTGCGGGGGGTGTCTTGATAAAAAGGATTATAAAGATATAAAGGAAGATAAAAAGAGAATTGGGAAAAAGATAGAAGACCTGAAAGAACTTGTAAATTCAGTTGATAAAAAAGATAAAGATGTAGTCGATTTTTTTATAGGAGCTTTTAAAAAGAGCATAAATAATCCAGGATTAATAGATGAAAAGATATTTCAGAAACTTCAAAAAGAAAATCCGGCTCTCTTTTTAAGAGCAAGGAACTATTATTTGAATTTTATAGGCAGCTGAGAGTTTTTTTATCTTATCTCAATTATAGGCTATGGGCAAATTTATAAATTCATATTGTTTTTATTAGTATTAAAAGCAGGTCCGTTGTGAAGAAAAGAAAGGGTTTAAACCCTGTTGTAAAATTTACTGTCATTATAATCTTTATGTCGGTGATTGGTTTTCTTATCTTTTACGGCATTGATAACCCCGGCTTTTTTAAAGGTAAATTTTTTTCTCTTTTTGGCGGCCGGGAGAATGAAGAAACGGCATCGGAGCTGGCAGGAACCGGTGAGAACCAGCCAGGAGCAGATACGGACAATTATACCGCTCAGGATAATATTGACGGCAGTGAAACTGATAATTCATCAGACGGTGAAATCAGCGCCTATGAAAACCCTGATTACAGTGACAGCGCTGAAAACATATCTTTCTGGCAGAAAATAATCAACTTTTTCAAAGGGGAGGGAGATACCGGAGAAGAAGAACAGGCTTATCCCGGCAGGCTTGAAATAAATTTTTATTTTTCCGATCTTGGTGAAGAAAAAGAGTTGGTTCCTGAAAAAAGAACTATAATAGCAGGCAATTCGGAGACTGCGGTTAAAAATGCAGTATATGAACTGCTGAAGGGGCCCGTGAAGCCATATCACTTCCCCGTGATTCCGGCCGGGACGGAACTAATTGGTGCAGAAACCTATGAAAATATAGCTGCAATTGACCTATCGCAGGAATTCCTGGAAAATAGTCTGGACAGCAGGATCCTGGATGAATATGTAATTTATTCCATTGTAAATACTTTGACAGAGATTCCCGAGGTGGAGGGAATAGTCTTTTATATAGAGGGCATAAGGATTAAAGTATATGGAAATATAGATCTATCCATACCGGCCATCAGAAACAATGATTATATAAATGAGAAGTAGACGGCAAGAAAACATATTGCGGATGGATTTTAAAAAAGTAAATAAAAGTGTAATTGGCGAAGGGTGGTTAATTTGAAGGTACTTATAACCGGGGGCGCGGGGTTTATCGGCTCGAATGTGGCAGACGGGCTGCTGGAGAAAAATTACAAGGTGATAATTGTTGACAATCTTTCTAATGGAAAGAAAGAAAATATCCCCCAGGGGGCGAAATTTTACAGGTGTGATATAAGGGATAAAAAATTATATGATATATTTAAAGCAGAGAAGCCGGCAGTTATAATACACAATGCGGCCCAGCTTTCAGTCAGAGTATCGGTTGAGGATCCGCTGATGGATGCAGATATAAATATAATAGGGGGTCTTAATGTTATAAATGCATGCCGCATATATAATGTGGAAAAGATAATATTTGCATCAAGCGGAGGCACCGTATATGGGGAGCAAAAATATTTCCCTGCTGATGAAAAGCATCCTACTCATCCCATATCTCCCTATGGAGCGGCAAAACTTGCCACTGAGAATTATCTATATTATTTTTATAATGCATACGGGCTGAAGTATATATCTCTAAGATATGCCAATATATATGGCCCCAGGCAGGATCCTTACGGAGAAGCAGGGGTAGTGGCCATATTTTCAAGTAAAATGATTAAAGGCGAAAGTGCGGTTATTAATGGAGATGGGCTTCAGACCAGGGATTATGTCTATGTAGGAGATGCCGTAGATGCAAATCTTAGGGCCATTGAAAGTGGTTTTGTAGGGCCCTTAAATATTGGAACCGGCAGGGAAACCACCGTGGTCCGGCTGTTTAACATCCTGAAGAAAGTATCGGGAAAAGACAGTATAAAAGAAGCTCACGGGCCCTCCAGGGAAGGAGAACAGAGAAGGAGCCAGCTTTCCAGTGAGCTGGCCGGGAAGATGCTGGGATGGCAGCCGAAAGTATCCATAGAAGAGGGGCTTAAACTAACTTACCATTGGTTTAAAAAACACTAACCTTTGATTTTTAATAATAATACTATTATTTATAATAGGTATTTAATAAGCATCGTATTATTATTAAAAAAGCTTCATTCTAAAATCTTAAATAAGGAAACCGTATTGGATATTTTCCAGATCACTATATTTTCTGGAAACTATAAAAATTTTTTTAATACCAAGTTCACTGCTAATCTTTGACAATTTCTTTAGGTCTTGTTTCGAAGGGTTTGTTTTTACCTCGATAGCTGTATCTTTGTTAAAGATAAAATCAATCTCAACTCCACTTTTCCTCTGATAATAATTAACCTCTCCTTTTATTCTTAAATTCTGAAAAATACTATTTTCAAACAGGGTTCCTTCATCTAACTTAGCAAAATTATTTGCCAATCCACAGTCACAGAAATAGACTTTTGGTATTTTTCTCACCTCTATATCTTTTCCTCTGCTAAAAGGCTTTATGGTTTTTATTAAATATGTTCCCTCCAGGAAGGAAATATACTGGTAAAGTGTTGGACGGGAAATTGAAAGTTCACTGGATAATTTTTTAATATCGAGTTTTGTACCAACTCTTTGCATCAGCAGTAATATTAAATCTCTGATTTTATTATTTCTCCTAAAATCTCCCAGTCTTAATACTTCCAATTGGAAATAAGAAGTGAAAATATCTTCTAATGATTTTTTCTTTTCGCCGGTATTTTTTTTCAAAACAACTTCCGGGAAGCCGCCAAACAAAAGATACTCTTCATATAAATTAGAAATAGTATTAAATATAGGTTTACTTATGGTTTTGGGATTATCAGGTAGTTTTATATTACTCTCTTTGAACCATAGGAATTCTTTAAAATTTAAAGGGAAAAGTTCAAAAAGATATTTTCTTCCCACAAGAGATTCTGCAAACAGATTTTTTAAATAATAACTTGCTGAGCCGGTAAGGAAACATTTTACTTTGTAGCGGTCAATTAAATATTTTACTACTGATGGTAAATTTTTTAACAACTGAATCTCATCTAAAAATAGATAAGATTTTTTAGTAAAATCTATCCCCAAAAATTCAAGTGTAGATTTAATTTTTTCGTAATTTTCCTCCTCAAAATATTTTTGATTTAATGGATTCTCCAAATCTAAAAAAATCTTATTATCAGAGTCAACTTTATCATATATAAATCTAATTAAGCTTGTTTTACCAACTCTCCTTATGCCAGTTATAACAATTGCTTCAGGAGAATCCATATATTTCTTTATTTGATTAAATAATAGTCTCTCTTTTAACATATGTACTGAATTAATTTATAACTTATAATACTATTTGTTAAATATTAATTTACATATAGTGCTACTATTTGTCAAGTATTAATCTGCATTTGGTGGTGCTATTCATGGGGAAAGACGATAAAAGCTATCAATTTTCATTTTTTAAAAAGTAAAGGTGCTTGATACTATCCGTGTCTTGATAGACAAAATACTTAATAATTTGTAGAGTATAGTCTAATTAATAATTATAAAAATATGAAAGATTATAAAAATTCTTTATAATTACATTGGAAAAATAAAAAAAGCCAGGGAAAGTATAACTATAGTGCATCCCCGGTAAAGTAGTAATAAAATTGGATATATTGATTTCTTAAACAGATAAAAGTAGATAGGAAATGAAGAAAGAAAAAAATAAAAAAATTCTTAATATAGTTCCCACTCCTTTTTTTGCTGATAGAGGATGTCATATGAGAATACTGGGAGAGATGAAGGCGCTGGCAAAGTATGGGTACCGGAACATCATAGTAACATATCATAACGGCCGCGATCTGGAGGGGCTTGATATCAGGAGGATGATAAATATCCCCTGGTACAGAAAACTGGAAGCAGGCCCGTCCATACATAAATTTTACCTTGACCCGATCCTGTTCCTTAAAGCGGCAGCCGTATATATCAGAGAAAAACCGGATATTATTTACGGTCATCTTCACGAAGGCGCATTTGTAGGAGGGCTCATCAAATATCTCTTAACCTTCGGCAGGGCTCCGCTTGTTTTTGATGTTCAGGGAAGCCTGACTTCAGAGCTGGATACTTTTAACTGGATCAAAGGAAGGAAACCGGTTAGATGGTTTTTCCACACTCTGGAAAAATTTATCTGCAGGATGCCTGATTTTTTTATATGCAGCTCGGTATCCAATGGAGATATCATAAAAAACAGGTTCCATATAAGCCCCGATAGGGTGAAAGTGGTAATAGATGGGGTGCATACTGATTTTTTCAGCAAGACTCCGGAAAAAGGATTCAGGCAGAAACTTGGAATACCCGAAGGCGTGCCGATTATAATCTTTACCGGGGCACTGCTGGCAGCCAAGGGTATCTGGAATTTAATACAGGCGATTCCTCTGGTCCTAAATGAAGTTAAAGATGCCCATTTTTTAATAGTGGGTTATCCTGTGGAAGAAGCAGCCGGAAAAGTAAAAGAACTGGGTGTGGAATCAAATGTTCATTTTACAGGAATGGTAGATTATTTTAAGCTTCCGGACTATCTGCTGGTAAGCGATATAGCAGTGGAACCAAAGGTTGATAAGGCAGGAGAAGCCAGCGGGAAAGTTATAAACTATATGGGTGCGGGACTTCCCGTAGTATGTTATGAAGGCAAGAATAACCGCAGGTTTCTGGGTGAAAATGGAATCTACGCTGAAGACAGCAGGTTGGAGAATCTTGCCGGCCGTATAATATGGGCTATTCAAAATATGGATAAGGCAAAAAAGCTTGGAGAACTAAATAAAAAAAGAGTGGAAAAAGTGTTTTCCTGGAACAACAGCATAAAGGAAACGGTAGAGGCTTTTAAAAAATTGATTTTGAAATAACTTCCATTGGATGGACAACAGTTAAATTTTCATGATGCGGACGAAGCGCGATTGTATTGTAAGAAGATATCTTTATTGATATTATACTTCAATACCGTGGTATAAATTAAAAAATAAAAAATCTGACGGCCGGCTTTAGCATTATAAGCGGCAGAAACATGAAAAACCGGTAGAAATATACAATAGATGGATTTCAAATATAGGGGCATTGGATATTAATTATTAAAAGTAACCGGGGAGGATCGTTTTGATAGACGGG
>CAZBSE010000012.1:0-49563 GCA_964494385.1 uncultured Actinomycetota bacterium
TAAACTTCTATATTTTTACTTACATTGATACTATCACCCCGGTATGTATAGTAGTAGAAATGATAATAATCCAAAATATCATCGTTTCTTATAAATGACAGGTAGATATAAATATTTCTTAATTTTTCAAAGGTGGTTCCGTCAGTATCATCGTATGTCGGATCAAAGGGTAACCAGCCGTAATCATCGGTATATACCTCAGTCCAGTTATGCCCTATATTCAGGTTATTCATATCTATGGTATAACCTTCTATAAACCGGGCGGGAATATATCTGGCGCGGCACAGGGCAATAAACAAATCAGAATATTCAGTGCAGTCTCCTCTTCCGGCATTAAGTGCAGCTGCAGCGCCCAGATCACCCGGATTGTAACCGGAATAACTCATGTTCTCCAGGACAAAATCATATATCTGTCTTATTAAATCTATCTGCTTTTTTTCTTTAAAATCTCTGCATGCTTCCTGTATTAAGGGGCTGTCTTTTTCAATATAGTTTTCCTGCTGGATATAGCTTTCGGAAATATCAAGGTCAGTATTTAAAAAATTACCGATTTGAGAGGCTGTGTCCATATCGTAGCGGAAGAGCTCCAGTACCGAAATAATATCTATTACAAAGCTGTCTTTGGGATCGTCAAGGACAAATCTGGCATAATTGTTGTCATCAGATTTAAAAATTTCTGCAGGTGTTATTGAATAGAGGGTTTCATGTACTTTCTGCCTGGGATAATAGTTATCGGGAACCAGGGTTATAAATTCTATTTTTTCCGTTTTTCCGGGCAGTTCGAAATTATAGGAGATTTTAAGAGTAATTTTTGTGGATTCAGCAGGATAAGTTTCCTCCTCTTCGGCTACCTTTTCATCTATATACTCAGAAGCTTCATCTTGTACTTCTTCTGCAGCCGGTTCCTCCTGAGTATCACTTTCCTGCTTAAGTGAGATGGGTTCCGTATTGCCTTCGGATTGTATTGCGCAGTTATTTAAAAAAGCAGATGTAGGGAACAGGGAAATGGAAACTACCAGGAATAAAGATATTAATAACTTTTTTGTTGCAGTAGTCTTCACTTAAATGTATATGATATAACCCTGGAGCAGGTAAATTAATAATGCAATTGGAGATACATTATTTTTCGGGTTTTAATTTCTCTATTTCCTCAGCTATCTTTTCTAGAGAATCAAATATGCAATCAACAGTTTTATATGTAAAGTCACAGTGGAAGATATCCGGTTTGGTGCAGCTGTCCTTATATTTTAACTCACTGGTGACTATAAATCTCTGTGCGTTAAGGTATTTAATTAGATCACTCATCTTCTATCCCCGGGTTATTTATAAGTAACAATAGTTATCATATAAGAATATGTGATAACTACTATAAAATCAAATAATTTCTGGCTGAGATTTTAGAAATCCTGCAGTTTTATTATTTAAGATATTTGTTTATAATCTATAATTAGAATGAAAGCCAGAGGTAAATGCTGGAAAACTTCACGATTTATTATTAGAAATATATAAGATATAAAAAGGAGGTATAACTTTGCCTGAAGAAAAAAAGGGTAAAAGCCCGGTAGAGAGTTTCGGTGATATGATGAAGGAATTTGGTGAGACCATAAGTAAGATTTTCAATGATCCGGAGCTGAAAAAAAAGTCAAAAGAATTTGCCAAAAGCGCCGAGGAGTCTGCAAAGACCTTTGGAAAAAGGTTCAAGGATGAAGGAGTAAAAGATAAATTTAAGGATTTCAAGAAAGCTGCCGGCAATTTTGGCAGCAGCGTATCCGAGTATTTTAAAGGAGACGCCGAGAAAGACGAAGAGGCACGTGAATCCGGGTGGGAAAAAAAAATAGACCGGAAAATGGAAGAATTCGGAGAAAAAACTGAAAAGGCAGGACAGGAATTCGGGAAGAAGATGGAAAAATTGGGGGGGAAGGTAGATTCTTACTTCAAGGATACCAGGGGCGGCAGGATGGCCGGTTATAGTTTCGCCATTATGTGGAGTGCTGCAATTTTTGTATTATTTAATTTCTACAGCCAGTACATAGCTTATTATTATAATGATGGAATATGGCATAGATATCCTATGCTGACAGAAAGTTTCAGTCAGTGGCTGCCCATCGTTTCGGTAGCACTGGTGGCAGCAATAATCGGGAATATTATACTGATTATTTATGACGGATATTTCTTCTATCAGTTGATACATATTATTCTTAATTTATTCGGCCTGTCTGCCGTTATATCACTGCTGATTATATTTCCATTTAATTTTACGGTATTTCCGGGAGATTTAACCAGCACCCTTAATAATATTACCATTGTGGTTCTGGTGTTGATTATTATTGGTATGATAGTGGGCATCATAGTGAGGACAGTAAAGATGATTGTTAATATTGCCAGGGGGCGCTAAGAACTACTTAAAGGCGGCTTTCTATCCTTATATTATGGGAAAAGTAAGCGGAAACGGTGAGTAATCCCGGGTATCAGCAGGGGACGCACGAAAGTACGGCGGTTTACAATATAAACCTTCGGTAAAAAGGATATCCGGGCAGAAGGAGCAGGAAACATCAAAGCGGTAAGCATTATAAAATGCGATAGCTATGATAAGAAAGCCTTGAAGAAAGCCATAAGCAGTTGTGTAGGTCTTCTGGGTGGTTTTAAGAAATTTCTAAATCCCGGAAACAGGATTCTAATAAAACCCAACTTACTTCTAGCAGCTGCGCCTGACAAGGCAGTTACCACCCATCCGTTATTTATAGAAGCGGTTATCGAGACAATTGCAGCTATTACGGGGACAAGTGAAAATATTGTAATTGCCGATAGCTTTGGTCCCGGTGTTCCTTATAATAAAAAAGGCATGAAGAAAGTCTATGAGGCCACCGGTATTTTGGATGTTGCAAAAAGAACGGGGTGCAGGCTTAATTATTCCAATGATTATGAGATTCTTTCCTATAAACAGGGAAGGGTCATAAAGAAAATAGAAGTTATAAAGCCGGTAATTGAAGCGGATGTAATAATAAACCTTCCTAAATTTAAAACCCACAATCTAACGGTCATAACCGGAGCAGTAAAGAATATGTTTGGAATTATCCCCGGATTTACCAAAGTCGGGTATCATCTGAGGTTTGATGATTTTAAAAAATTCTGGAGCATGCTTCTGGATATAATATCTTTTATTAAGCCCGGTTTGAATATAATGGATGGGATTGTGGGAATAGAAGGGGAAGGTCCTGGCAGAAGCGGAACTCCCAGGAAGATAGGCCTGATTATGGCAAGCAGTGATCCTATATCCATGGATGTGATTATGAGCAAAATAATGAATATTGATAAGAGGCTCATTCCGCTGTTTGAGATTCTGGAAAAAGAGGGAAAGGAATCTTACGGAGAAGATGATATCAGGGTACTGGGAGAAGAGCTGTCTGATATCATAATAGATGATTTCAGGATTCCCAAAAGTGCGGGTCAGAAAAAATTAATGGAAAGTAATTTTATAAACACATACATCCTGCCGTTTATAAAAAGCTCACTTAACCCCTATCCTTATGTTGACTCCTCAAAGTGCAGCCTTTGCATGACCTGCGTGGAAGTTTGTCCCCAGAATTCTATTTCTCTAAGCAAGGGAAAAATAAAATTTGACTATAAGACCTGTATAAGGTGTTTCTGCTGCAGTGAGATGTGCCCCGAGGGCGCTATTGCTACAAAATATTCTTTTATAGGGAATCTGATATACGGAAGACTGAAAATGGCGGGAAGATTGAACAGAAAAAGTTAAAATCCGGTCAGGATATGAATTTTCTTAAAATCAGGTACCCTGAAGGAATTGTTTTATTTCAGCTATGATTTTTTCATTGGTTAAAATTTTACCGGAATGCGGTGAATTCAGCCAGTGGATTTTGGGCCTGCCCAGTTTTTCCCATAGCTGTTTTGTTGATTTTCCGGAAAAATAAAAATCAAATTTGGAATTAATCATAAGCACCTTTTCAGGCTTGATTTTATGGGCAAAAGCCAGAGGGTCGCATAGGAAACACATTTTTGTGGTTGCTTTTTTTAAATCAGGTAAGCCTTCAAGGTCCATTTTAATCTTTTCATTTTTTATTTTTTTAAATTCATTTAAAAATTCAGGAAAATTGGAATAGAACCTGCTGCATGTTTCTTTACTGCTTGTGCCTTTATGGGTGCAGTCGCCCTTTAATATAAATCTTAGAATTCCATTCCAGTGGATTTCTTTCCAGTTTCCGCCTCCAAGCAAAAAAATACCTTTGTTTATCCGGCTGTCATTGGCCATGGCAATAAGTGCCACCATGCTTCCAAGACTGATACCGCTGATATAAATATTTTTTACAGAAAAAATCCTTAATAAAATGTCTATTAATCTTTTAATATCCACAACACCCTGATGAAAAAACCGGAGGGTTTCAACATCATCATAATATATCATTCTCCGGCCGCTTTTCTCGCCCTCCGGTGTCCTGTTTAGGTGGAAGGGAAGATTTATAAAGGCACACGACAGATCACTTCCGGCCATCCTGCTGATGAATCGGTAATAGTTATAGGTACTCTTTATTCTGCTTGAAAATCCATGGACCAGTATTAAGATACCACTGCCCGGGGTATTTTTTTTAATTGTTTTTTTATTAAAAAACAACCGTGCATAAACCCTGTCATTTATATCTACCCCTGTCCTGTAAGGTGAATCGTAGGTCAGTTTAAATTTTTTAATAGGACCATCCTTTTGCTTTTCTCTAATTAAGCTGTAATTAAATTTTTTACTGCTGTAATGATATAGTTCCATAAGCTATCCGGATCTTTTAGTTATAAATTATACCCGTAAGCCTCAACCTGTTGTTTTTAAGCAGAAATATTCTTTTATTTAACTGTAATCCATAAATACTATCAAAAATTTTTTTTATTGGAAATATGTTAAAAAAAGTTTTTATAATATGTATAATGAAGATAATAAAAAAGTAAACTTTTAATTTAAGATACAGGAGGACTTATGAGCGATAATGAATCAGGGACCATAAAGGGTATATTCATAGGATTTGCATTGGGGCTTGTAGCGGGAGCGGTTGCAGCATTATTTTTGACTACCAAAACCGGCGAGGAATTGAGGGCAGATATAAAGAAAATAACCAAAGATATAGCAGACAAGGTAGAGCAGAAAGCAAGCAGAATCAAAAATCTAACCAAAGAAAAATATAACGAAGTTATAAATAGTGTCGTTTCAAGTTACGAAAAGGTAAAGGACCTTACAGAAAAAGAAATAGAATTTATAAAAAAAGTGATATCCGAACAAAAGGACGTAACCAAATAACTGTTACCGGTGCCCGGTAATTAGATTATAAATATCCGGCTGTTTTTGGGGTTATGATCCCTGTTATGGAAGAATACAGGACTATATCAGAATTTTTAAACTAGCTTTTCTATAATTTTCCCTGTAAAATTAATATATTAGTAGTCTAATATATAGTAATATTAATATATGTCGCTGTGTATTAATATCAGTTAATCAGGAAGGAAAGTATTAAATTATGAGTATATTTGCCGTGAAAGCGACAGATAATTTAAACAAAGTTAAGATTTTTAAATATGTCAGGTATTTACTTAAGGGAAAGGCGAGATGGCAAAAATTAAAGAAACGTATCCCGTACTGGGAATAAGCTGTGCTTCATGCGTAAGCAAGATAGAGTCAGTTCTGGGTAAAACTGATGGAGTGATCGATGCTGCCGTAAATTTTGCTACGGAAAAATTAACTATCGAATATGAAGATGATAAATTAAACCTGGATCAACTGCAAAAAATAATTAAAAGCATCGGCTATGAACTTATTACCTGAAACCGGCCGCTTATAGATATAAAAGAAAGAGACCATGGATCAAAAAGCTAAACTCACCCTGGAGGAGAAGAAAGAACTTGCAGAAAGAAGGATTCAGAGAAAGCTTATCCGGAAGCTGGTAGTGGGAGCTTTCCTGGCGGTTTTAATAATGCTGTCATCCATGAATCTGATACCGGGACTTTCGGCGCTTCCTGATAAAGTCAGGTATATTATAATCTTTATTCTTGCCTGCCCCGTTCAAATATGGGTGGGTTCACAATTTTACAGCGGACTGGTCGCAGTTTTCAAATACAGAACCGCCGACATGAATACCCTTATAGCAGTGGGGACCTTATCTGCCTTTATCTACAGCACCTTTGTTACTTTCTTTTCCGGCTTTTTTACCAGAACCGGGATAGAGGCGCATATATATTTTGATACGGCTGCAATGATTATGGTACTGGTACTTCTGGGAAGGTTTTTTGAAGCAAGATCAAAAAGCAGGGCTTCGGGAGCAATAAGGAAACTCCTGAAGTTAAAAGCGCTGAAGGCGGTGGTTATAAGAGACGGAAAAGAGGAAGAAATTGATGTAGACAGCGTGGCAGAAGGGGACCTTGTACTGGTAAAGCCGGGAGAAAAAATACCCGTAGACGGAGTTATAAAAGAAGGCTACTCTACGGTGGATGAATCTATGGTTACGGGGGAGTCAATACCAGTCGATAAGAAGATCAAGGATGAGGTAATAGGATCCACCATAAATCTGACCGGTTTTTTAAAATTCAAGGCAACCAGGGTAGGAAAGGATACCTTTCTCAGCCAGATAGTAAAAATGGTAGAAGAAGCTCAGGGTTCGAAAGCACCCATACAGAGGCTGGCAGACAGGGTCGCGGGCTATTTCGTGCCTGCTGTTATACTGATAGCGGTAATTACTTTTACTGCATGGCTCATATGGGGACCCAAACCTTCAATAACTTATGCCCTGGTTAATTTTGTATCGGTACTTATAATTGCCTGCCCCTGCGCCCTTGGCCTTGCTACCCCTACGGCCATAACCGTCGGTACAGGTATAGGCGCCGAAAACGGTATTTTAATAAAAGATGCCTCCAGCCTGGAAATGGCTCATAAACTGGACACGATAGTATTTGATAAAACCGGGACATTAACCAGGGGCGAACCCGAGGTAAGCGATATAATCATAGAAAGCAGTGTTTTCAAAGAAACATCCTGGAAGCTGCTGTCTCTTGCGGCAAGCTCCGAGCTTTATTCCGAACACCCTCTTGCAAGGGCCATAGTGAAAGAAGCCAGAAAATTAAACTTAAAATTAGAAGAACCGCAGGAATTCGTTTCCATGGCCGGTAAGGGCATAAAAGCAAAAGTAGGCGGCAGGGAAATTATTAAAGGAAGTTTAAGATTAATGAGGGAAAACAAAATTTCAATCGGCAGCCTTAAGGGCAAGGCGCAGGAGCTTTCAAAAAAGGGACTTACCCCGGTGTTTGTTTCAATCGACAGAAAGCCTGCCGGAATTATAGCTTTTGCCGATAACCTTAAAAGTAATGCAGCGGAAGTCATCTCAAGATTGTATAAGCTGGGATTGGAAGTGGCCATGATTACCGGTGACAATAAAAACACGGCACTGGCTGTGGGCAGAAAAGCAGGAATTGACAGGGTTGTTTCAGAAGTTTTACCGGGAATAAAAGCGGAAGAAATTAAAAAACTCCAGAGTGAAGGAAGAATCGTAGCAATGGTAGGAGACGGCATCAACGATGCACCGGCATTGGCCCAGGCAGATATAGGAATTGCAATCGGAACAGGAACAGATGTTGCCGTTGAATCCAGCCAGATTACATTGGTCAAAGGAGACCTCTATGGTGTGATCAAAGCAATAATGCTTTCCAGAAATACGGTAAGGATCATAAGGCAGAATTTATTCTGGGCGTTTTTCTATAACCTAATATTGATCCCGGTTGCCGCGGGTGTGCTTTATCCATTTTCAGGCATACTCATAAGTCCGATATTTGCAGCAGCGGCAATGGCTTTCAGCAGTATTTCCGTGGTAAGTAATTCGCTTAGGCTTAAAAGACTATCATTATTATAAAAGATTGGAATATGTGATGAAAAAGAAAAATAGAATTATAATAATCGGCGCTATTTCCGCGGGAACTTCTGCAGCTGCCAAGATAAGAAGAAAAAGCGAAGACTCGGAGATTGTTATATATGAAAAAGATAAATATATATCATACGGGACCTGCGGTCTTCCTTATTATGTCTCCGGCAAGATAAAGGATATAAACAGGTTGATTATAAATACAAAAGAACGCTTCGAAAAAAGGTTTGCACTTAAGGTAAATACACTCCATGAAGTAACCGGAATAGAACCGGAAGCAAAACTGGTACGCGTGAAGAACTTAAAAACAGGGGACCAATTTGAAGATTATTTTGACAAACTTATTATTGCTACCGGGTCAATTCCCATAAAACTGGATTTTAATCCGGAGCATGCCAAAAATGTTTTTACCCTTAAGACTATTGATGATGCCGTAAGCCTGAAGGAATATATGGATAAATTGGACAAACACAGCCAGAGCCAGGAAAAGAAAGCGGTCATAATAGGCGGAGGTTTTATAGGCCTTGAACTGCTGGATGCATTTATGGATAGAGGATATAAGGTCAGTATCATTGAAAAGACATCGCAGGTACTTCCCATGTTTGACAGGGAGATTATTGAATACCTGGAAAATTATATAACGGAAAAGGGAGTAAATTTATACAGGGAAAATGAAGTTATAAATATGGTGCAGGACAGCAATGACAATGTTGTGTCAGTGGAGACTTCAAAAAGCGGTGCTATAGAAGCTGATATGGTATTTTTTGGAGTTGGTACCAGACCCAATACGGAACTGGCGCGGAATTGCGGTATCAGGATAGGGAAATCAGGCTCGGTAGCGGTGGATGAATTTATGATAACTAATTTTAAAGATATCTATTCTGTGGGAGACTGCTGTGAATGTGAAAACCTAATCAGTAGCGTTAAGCGTTCATATAACCTGGCATCTATTGCCAGCAGACAGGGCAGAGCTGCGGGGTATAACGCTGCCGGGGGCCGTCAGAAATTTAAGGGAAGTATAGTCACGTCTATAATAAAAGTACTGGATATTGCCGTAGCAAAAACAGGACTGAGTTTAAAAGAAGCAGAGAGTTTGGGTATCAGCGCTGATTTTATTGAACTTCATTACCTGTCACACTCCGGTTATTATCCCGGTTCCGATATGATACATATGATGGTAATCTTCGGTAAGGCTGACGGCAGGTTACTCGGCTTCCAGGCCATAGGGAAAAGCGGGGTGGATAAAAAAGCGGATATAATTTCTACTGCCATAAAGGGGAATTTAAAAATCCAGGAACTGGCGGATCTTGACCTTGGTTATCAGCCTGCATATGGTTCGGTAAGGGACTCAATTAATATACTGGGAATGATAGGTGAAAATAAGGTTAAAAATGAAGTGGAGTTCTTAAGTGTTGAAAAATTAAAGCATAAAATGGCAAAGAAAGAAGAGATGGTAATCCTGGATGTAAGGACCAGAAGAGAGTATGAAAAAGGACATATAGAAGGGTCCATGCTGATTTATATAGATGAACTCAGGGATAACCTGGACAGGTTAGAAAAGAATGAACAGATAATAATATATTGCGAGACAGGCTATAGAGCCTATCTGGGATTGAGGATACTAAAAAATATGGGATATAAGGATGTGAAAGTTTTGAACGGCTCATACCTGAGCTGGGTAAGAAAGATCTAAGGCCTGGAGTTTTCCTGCCTGCGGGCAGAGACTTTTACAAATTGTATGGTTATAACCCCGCCGATAAGAAAAAATAAAGTGCTGAGCAGCGCCAGTCTTTGATTTTTGGTAAAGTATGAAATCAGGCCAAAGGTAATGGGGCCCAAAATTGAGGACATTTTACCGCTTATGGAGTAAAAACCAAAAAATTCTGCTTCACTATCCGGGGGTATTAGAAAAGTCATAAGGCTCCTGCTGGCTATTAGAGTTGATCCTGTACAGATGGCAGCAAGTATGTAGCCTATGTAAAATATTGTTTTTGTTGTAAAAACTGTTACCAGCAGTATTATTATGATCCACATAATTAAAGTTATGGTAATGGTCACTTTTGGACCTATCCTGTCAGTTAACCATCCGAAAAAAATAGAACTTATAATGACGGGTATGTGTCCCAGTATAAAAAGGGTGGTGATTTCAAGCAGCCCGAAATTCAGCGTGTTTTTAGCATATATGGCTACATAAAAAGCCAGAATGGAAAAAGCATTGCTGAAAAGAAAGTATGCCATCAGAAATTTTGTAAGGTTCTTATGTTTTTTTATATTCCTGAGCGTATTTGCAAGTTTCCTGAATCCGTAAGAAATATAGGAGGTATTGATTATTTTAGCTTTTACGGCAGGCGAATCTTTGAGCAGGATAAAAGAAGGAAGTGAAAATATAAGAAAGAATATACAGGTGATAAGGAAGGTGATTTTAATATTTGAAAGATTTGATGGCTCCAGCCCTCCTTTTATAAGGGGGTAGATCAAGATTAAAATAATAAAACCTCCCAGATAGCCTATCGAAAAGCCAAAACCCGATATGATCCCCGTATTCTTTTTTGAGGAAAGCTGGGGCAGGAATGAATTATAAAACATCATTGAAGTCTGATAAAAGACATTTGATATGATGAATAAAATTACAGCCTGGATAACCATTCCCTGTTTCAGAAAGTAGAGCAGAAAGCTGAAGAAGATGCAGGCCAGGGTGAGATAGGTTAAAAATTTATTTTTAGACCTGGAAGTATCTGCAATTGCCCCGAAAACCGGTGCCAGCAGGGATGTGATTATCATAGAGACGCCCCCTGCGATTCCCCACATTAAATCTCCGAAATTTTGCGGATAAATTCCTGCAGATACTATTACATTGGTAAAGTATACCGGGAAAATTACGGTAATTATAACCACTGCAAATGAAGTATTGGCAAGATCATAAAGGGCCCATGATACGACCGGAGGCTTCAGGAGCATTTTAATATTATATTTGAAAGCGTTCTTTTTCATATAATATTTTATGATTTTTAAACTTTAACTTATTATCTTAAAAAAAACATATTATTACTATGAAAATTGATAAATTAATGATAAAAGAATAATTAAATATAAAAATCTATTCCAGGATTTTATTATGATGTTGTTTTGCCTGGGTACGGTTTTTGAGGAAGGGGAACGGAAGAGTTGCTCTCCGGGAAAACAGTTCTGGAAATGCCCCGGTGCTATGACTGTATAGCCATGCTTTTAGGTTCGGTTAAGGAATATAAAGCTCAATTTTCAAAAACCAGAAAGGAAACCAGCAGATTAGGATTAAAATTTGATGAGGTACAGGCTGATGGCAAGTTCCTGATGAAGATGCTGAAGAGAGACTGGGACCGGGTTTTTTGGTGCTAAAACCGGGCCGGAAAGTAACTGCCGGTATATTTAAAGGTAATTAATAGGTAATAAAGGTTTGTTTTTACATGCATGAATAGTTGCAAATAAATCAACTGGGTAATATTATTGCATTAGGTACTAATTTAATACTACAGGGAGCCAAATGAAAGTTTCGAATATAACATGGAAGATTGGCGGGGAAGCAGGATTCGGGATATTATCCACCGGAGTTATTTTTTCAAAGATATTTGCCAAAAAAGGATATTTTGTTGTTGATAATATTGAATATCCTTCGCTTATAAGAGGTGGTCATAATACATATACTGTCAGAGTGGGCTCCAATCAGATTCTTTCAATTAATAAGGATATAAATATTCTGGTGGTATTAAATGAAGAAACTATAAAGCTGCATCAGGAAGAAATAACCTATGGAGGATATATTGTTTATGACGAAGCCGTTAGCGACGTCAGAGATATAAAAAAGGCCAGGAAAGACATCAATTATGTTATGGTACCTTTTTCCAGGATAGTTTCAGAGCTGGGAGCTCCCGGAGTGATGATTAATAATGTTTCGCTGGGAGCATCTGTTGCTCTGCTAAATTATGATCTGGAAGTACTGAAAAGTGTTATAAAGGAAATTTTTGGGAAAAAGGGTCCTGAGGTTGTCGACTTAAACATCAAATCATCGGAACTGGGATATAAGTATATAAAGCAAAAATTAAAAGCTACAGCTTATGAAATGGAGATAGTAAATCCGGTAAGCAGAATGCTTTTAACGGGAAATGATGCAGTCTTTCTGGGAGCGGTAAGAGCAGGATGCAAATTTTATGCAGCATATCCCATGACACCTTCTTCTTCCATACTTCACTCTTTTGCTTCGATAGAAGAAGATTATAATATTGTAACCAAACATGCTGAAGATGAAATAGCAGTAATTAATATGGCAATAGGTGCTTCTTTTGCAGGTGTAAGGGCGATGGTAGCAACATCAGGAGGCGGTTTTTCCCTCATGAATGAAGGAATAGGCAGTGCCGCTATGACAGAAACTCCTATCGTTGTGGTATTATGTCAAAGACCTGCTCCTGCTACCGGTTTGCCCACATGGACCGAACAGGGAGATATGCTGTTTGCGGCTCATGCGTCTCATGGCGAATTCTTAAGAGTTATAATAGCACCCGGTGATCCGGAAGAATGTTTTTATCTGACAGGAAGGGCGTTTAATCTTGCTGATAAGTATCAGATCCCGGTTATTATAATACTGGATAAATATTTATCCGAAAGCCATTTTTCATACGAAAAATTTGATTTTAAAAAAATAATTGTGGACAGAGGCAAATTAATAACCAACAACAAGGATATAGCTGAAAAGTACAAACGTTATCTTAACACAGAAGATGGCATTTCTCCCAGGGTTATAACCGGGACAAAAAATGGAATCCATATTGCCAACAGCGACGAACATGATGAAAGAGGGTATTCCGAGGAAAGTGCCTACAATAGAAAACTCATGGTGGATAAAAGGTTTAGGAAAATAAAAAAACTGATTGACGAAATTCCTCCTCCTAGAATTTACGGCCCTATAGATGCTGAAATTACTATTTGGAGCTGGGGCTCCTGTAAGGGTCCTATTCTTGAGGCCATGAATATATTGAACCAGAAAGAGAAAAAAGTAAATTTAATCCACTTTACCTATCTGTACCCTATTGATAACGAATCTATTGCAGGGATCATTGAGAGCTCCAGCAAAAATGTAGTAGTAGAAAATAATAAAACATCTCAGCTGGCAAAAATAATAATGATGAATACCGGATATAGAATAAAAAATAAGATATTAAAATATAGCGGAAGGCAGTTCTTACCTGAAGAAATTATTAGCGGAATTGAAAAAATAGAATAAAAGGCAGTAAAAATGAATAAAAATAAAGGAAAATCTTTAAAAGAAGATTATAATTTAAAATCAAGTGATTTGAATACTGAAAGGAAGCCTACATGGTGCCTTGGCTGCGGAAACTACGGAATCTGGAATTCGCTTAAAAAGGCATTAATCAAGCTTTATCTGGTGCCGCATGAAATACTGATAGTTTATGGTATCGGCTGTTCGGGCAATGGTGCCAATTTTATAAAAACATATGCGTTCCATGCTTTACACGGCAGGGCACTTCCGGTAGCTTCAGGAGCAAAGCTTGCCAACCATAAATTGAATGTAATAATTATGGGTGGTGACGGAGACGGTGCCGGTATTGGCGGAAATCATTTTATTCATACCTGCAGAAGAAATCTTAATATGACTTACCTTATGCATGACAACAAGATTTACGGGCTCACAACGGGTCAGACTTCTCCTACCAGCAGCAGGGGTTTTAAGACTAAATCAACACCATCAGGAGTAATAGAAAAGCCTGTTAACCCTGTTCTGCTGGCCCTTGTATCCGGAGCCACTTTTGTGGCAAGAGGTTTTTCGGGAGATACCAAACATCTTACTGAAATAATAAAGAGAGCCATAAAACACCGGGGGTTTTCTTTCATAGACATCCTTCAGCCCTGTGTGACATTCAATAAAATAAACACATATGATTTCTACAGAGAAAATATATATAAGCTGGATGAGCTGAAGGATTATAATAGAAGTGACCTGAATGAAGCCATAAAAAGATCCATGGAACAAGAGAAGATACCTACGGGTATCTTTTATCAGGTAAAAGAACCGGTATATGAAGATGAGTTAAAACAGATAGAGAGGAAACCGCTGGTTGACCATATAATAACCGATGTAGATATTAACAGGCTTTTAAACAGCTATTATTAATTAGCATTGCACACGGCACAAGATTCATCAATGAACATCAGCAACACATGCAAACCTAAACAGTTTAAAATAGCGGCTATCTACGGCAGTCCCAGGAAGGATGGCAACACCAGCCTGCTTCTGGATAAGTTTCTTGAAGGCGCCGCCGCAATTAACAGCCCGCCAGGAACATCTATAAAGGTTAAAAAGATTGTAATCAGGGATCTAAACATAAATCCCTGCAAGGAGTGCTGCAATTGTTCTAGAACCGGAGAATGTATAATAAGGGATGATATGCAGCAGGTATACAGAGAATTGATTGAAGCAAATTTTCTGGCAGTGGCATCCCCGGTTTTCTTTACCACTGTCTCCGGCTATCTTAAAGCTTTGATTGACAGGTGTCAGAGATTCTGGTCGTTAAAGTATGAACATAAGAAGAAGGTGATTGCCGGGAAAAGAAAAGGCATTTTTATAAGTACTGCCGGTTCCGGTTCCAAAGAGATATTTAGCTGTCCCAGAAAGGTGATCCGTTCTTTTTTTGATGTATTATATGTTGATTATTTAAGTGATTTTGTGTTTAATGATGTAGATAAAAAAGGAGACATATCAAAGAATAAAAAAGCAATGGAATCTTTGTATGAATACGGCAAAAAAATTTGTATTAATTATTAAAAGGAATTAAATGAAAAAAATCTTTTTAATAACCTTGATTATTTTTATAATGACGGGCCTGCTTATATCTGGCGGATGCAGGCAATCGTCCGGCGATGATTTTACACTAAGCAGCCTGGAAGGGGATAAAGTGTCGCTATCTGATTTTACCGGAAGGATTGTGGTATTAAATTTCTGGGCCACATGGTGCCCTCCATGCAGGGCAGAAATTCCTGATTTTGTTAGATTAGCCGGTGAATACAGTAGTTCATATGTTCAATTTCTGGGAGTCTCAAATGAAGATATTCCCACCTTGAAAAGTTTTGCTTCGGAATTTGATATAAATTATCCTATTTTAGTCGATGATTCAAATGTTATGGGTAAGTGGAATATAGGTGCAATTCCAACTACTTTTATAATCGACGGAGAGGGCCGGATAATAGATAAAAATGTTGGTATGATGACCGGCGAACAATTAAAAAATATTATAGAAGATGCATTATAAATGTTTGAAATTGGTTTATTTTCCGCTTTTATCGCAGGGGTACTGGCATTTATTTCTCCCTGCATCCTACCACTGATCCCGGTTTATATAAGTCTTATGTCCAGCAGAGCGATCTACAGGAACGGAAGCGTAAAAATTTCAGAAAGGCTTTATATATTCTTGAACAGCATATTCTTCGTGCTTGGGTTTTCAATAGTTTTTATAGTCCTGGGTTCAACTGCAACTATAATCGGTCAGGCACTGCAGAATTATTCCGGCCTAATTGCAAGAATAGGCGGTATTATATTGATAATCTTCGGGCTGCAGTATATGGGTCTTTTCAGAATTCCTTTTTTGAATATGGAAAAAAAATTTAAAATTCCCTCCTCATTAAAAACAGGTTATGCAGGCTCATTTATTATGGGAATAATTTTTTCATTTGGGTGGGTCCCTTGTGTGGGTATGATTCTATCCGGTATTTTGCTTTTGGCCAGTCAGCTTGAAACCCTCCTGCAGGGAGTTTTGCTGCTGGCGGTTTTTTCACTGGGGCTGGGTATACCATTTATGCTTACTGGTATATTTATTGGCTTTTTTTCCAATTTTCTGAAGAGAATAAACAGACATCTTAATGTGGTTTCTATTATTTCCGGAGTATTACTTGTTATTCTGGGTATTATTTTTATTACCGGTTCCATAGATTTGGCAGTAGGATTTTTATCCAGATATCTGCCGTTTTTAAATAAAATTAACTTTTAAATAAATTTTTACTTTTATTTGTGTTAAAATCTTTAATTATTCAGGTTTCCGGTTTTAGGTAGAGTAATTATCAATTTAATTCTAAGGAGGTCATTTTGACTGTTGATCCGATTGCTTTCAGTATATTTGGATTGGATATAAGATGGTATGGGATACTAACTGCACTGGCCCTGATTACAGGTTTCACAGTGGTTTATTTTATAGCCAGGTACAGGGGTCAGAGGGAAGAGGAAGTTTTAAATTTTGCACCCTTTGCAATAATATCTTCAATTGTTTTAGCCAGACTGCTTCATGTTGCGGTAAACTTTTCCTATTATATGAAAAATCCGCTTTATGTCTTTGCCTTCAGGAAAGGCGGGCTTGCCATACAGGGAGCCATGCTGGGAGGTATTGCGGCTCTTATTATATTCTGCAGAATAAGAAAACTTGATTTCTGGCTGTGGGCTGATATATTGGCACCCGGCCTGATACTGGGGCAGGCGATAGGCAGATGGGGCAATTTCTTTAACCAGGAGGCTTATGGAAAGCCGATCAGCCTTCACTGGAAATTTTTTTATATTGAATATGCCAATAGACTTGAAGGTTATCAAAGCTATGAATACTTTCATCCCACATTCCTGTACGAGTCTATAGCAAATTTACTGCTGTTTGCAGTTCTTTTACTGATGCACCGGTTATACAGAAATAAACCGGGAAAAATTCCCTATGGAATTATACTTTCCATGTACCTGGGAATATATTCAATTTATAGGACCTTTATCGAATATTACCGTATTGATAGTACTTTAATAGGTTCGGTCAAGGTGGTGTATATAATAAACTTTATTGCCCTTATAGCTGCATTCATCATAGCCAATCATGTAATTACTAAATTTAAAGAAAAAAAGCAGATAGAAGAAAATATAGAGGATTAATGCATAGGAACATGTTATTTTTAAATTTTCCGGATGAAACCCGGTAATGGAATAAGTTGCGGTTTTAAAACACTCTTTATCTTTTACTATACAGGCAGCCGCAGTAATTCTGACGGTAGAGGTTTAATTTCTTGCTCAGCTCAATGGTTTTTTTAAATCCGTCATTTTTCTTTAGATTTGCCTGATAAAAACCTGATGTTTTTACGGCTGCAAGCTCCATTCCTATTGAATTTATAATCCTGTGATTCTTATGGGGGCTTATGGTCAGGGTGGTTCCGAATAAATCAAAACTCATCTTTACTGCTGTGTCGGCTGTCACATCCAGACGCATTCTAAAGCATAGGCTGCATCTGGCTCCACCTTCAGGCTCCTGCTTGAGATGTTCGGTTAGTTTAAACCATTTTTTTGTTTCATATTTGCCTATTATAAGCGGAACAGAGTATTTCTCCGAAATCATTTTTACATCCTCGAGTCTCCTGATGTATTCTCCTTGCGGGTATATATTGGGATTATAGTAGAGAAAAGTTACATTAAAATCTTTTTTTAATAAAAAATAAGGATAGAGAGCACAGGTTCCGCAGCATACATGAAGAAGAAGCCCGGATTTTGATTTTGAATATTCCGGCATTTTATTTATAACCTTAGTTTTATTTTGCTAATTTTATTTTCTTTAGGTATATTAATAAAAACATTTAAAATTTTCAAAGGTCTTTTTATATGGATTACAATTTCTTAAAAATTGAAGAACCCAAGAGTTATGAAGAAATAAACGCCCAGGCTGCCGGCGGCCTAAAGATCCCCGATTCCGTAGAGAAAACAGTGGGTAAAATAATAAACAAAATAAAATCGGACGGTGATAAGGCATTAATGGAGTTCTGCAGACAGTTTGACAATATGGAGATTAAGAGTATTGATGATATCAAGGTGGAAGATGCAGAAATTAAGTCGGCTTTTATAAGGGTTAGAAGAGATATGCCCGATTTAGTTGAAGCGCTGGAAGTCAGCTATAGAAATATAAAGGATTATCATACCGCTCAATTTAAAAAAGAGTCAGGTTCCTGGATTACAAAGCCTGATAAGGGTAAGGAAATCGGGCAGATCCTGCGTCCCCTGGAAAGAGTGGGTATATATATACCCGGAGGAAGATATATATATCCCTCTTCAGCGCTTATGACTGTGGTTCCTGCAGTAATAGCGGGGGTAAAGGAAATTATAATCTGCACACCTCCTCAATCCGATGGAAATTTAAGTCAGGTTTTACTGTATCTCTGCGGAAAATTAAAAATTAAGAAGGTTTATAAAATTGGAGGCGCACAGGCAATAGCGGCTCTGGCTTATGGTACAGAAAGTATAGAAAAAGTGGATAAGATAGTTGGTCCCGGTAATATCTATGTTACTGCAGCGAAAAAGAAGGTGTTCGGTGATGTGGGAATCGATAGTCTTGCCGGACCAAGCGATATAAGTATTCTGGCTGATGATTCAGCCAGTCCTGATTTTATTGCCGCTGATATGATTTCGCAGGCCGAACATGACCCTGATTCCAGAAGCATATTACTATCAACCAGCCTGGATACGGCAAAAAAAGTTATTGGGGAGGTTTATAACTGTCTTGATTCACTTGTAAAAGAATATGGTAATAAAATAAATATAAAAGTTATTTTAAGTTCACTTAAAAAGAACTGCAGAATTATCTTTAGCCGCAAGGAAGACTGGCTAATTGAAATTTGCAATATAATAGCTCCGGAACATCTGGAAATAATGGTAAGGGATTCAAAAAGAGTTCTAAATAAAATAAGGAATGCGGGGGCAATATTCATAGGCCGTTACTGTCCGGTAGCGGTGGGCGATTACATAGGGGGCACCAATCATGTTATTCCCACCGGCGGCAATACAAGATTTTCTTCACCGCTGGGAGTATATGATTTCTTAAAAAAAAGCAGCACCACTTTTTATAATAAAAATGCACTGGAGAAGGAAAAAAAATTTATTAAAACCATAGCTGAATTTGAAAAATTATATGCACATTGGAACTCGGTGAAGGTAAGATTTAAGGGAAATAAGGATTAAAAATGAATATAAAAATTAACGAATGGATTCTAGATATGCCTGAATATATTCCTGGCAGAACCATGGAAGAAATAAAAAAAGAGTATAATCTAAAGATGGTTTACAAGTTAGCTTCTAATGAAAATTTATATGGGCCTCATCCCGGAGTACTGGAAGAAATCCGCAGCAGTATGGAAGATATTAAATTCTATCCTGACAGTGGATGCAGGCAGATAAAGAAGAAAATCAGCGAGAAGTACGGGGTAGGCACAGATTCTATAATCATGGGAAACGGCACGGATCAGGTTATTGAGATGATCTGTGACAGTTTTATCGGACCCGGGGATAATATTGTAATCACGGACCCAACTTTTTTAATTTACGAAAAATCAGTTTTAAAATACGGCGGGAAAGCGATTAAAGTTCCTTTGAAAGAATCCAGACAGGACGTAGAGATGCTGGTGAAATCCGTAAATGGCGGAACAAAAATATTATTTCTGACCAATCCCCACAATCCTACCGGCTCAAATATAAGCAGGGAAGAGTTTGATTATGTAATAAAAAATATCAGAGAAGATACATTGCTGGTTATAGATGAGGCATACAGTGAATATATGCTGGATGAGGAAAAAATTGATACGGTAAAATACCTGTCCAGATACGGCAATCTTGTGATCCTGAAAACTTTTTCAAAAATCTACGGCCTGGCCGGACTGAGAATCGGATATGGAATATCCGGAAGTTCAATTATTTCTGTGCTAAATAAAATAAGGCTTCCGTTTAATATAAACTTATTAGCGCAGAATGCTGCTGCAGCAGCATTGGAAAATGAATCTTATATAAAAGAAGTAAGAGAAAAAATATATAAGGAAAAAAATAGTTTTTATGATATTTTAATGAAAAATAAAGTGGGTTTTATTAAATCATTTGCAAATTTTATTTTGATTAAAATAGGTGAAAATAGTGATGTGATGGTAGAAGAACTCCTTAAGAAAGGATTTATAGTGAGACCGGGGAAGAATCTGGGAGTACCGGGATATATCAGGGTTACTGTTGGTCCGCCGGAAATAAACACAAAGTTTTTAACCGCTTTTATAAAAATATTTAAGGATATATATAAAAAAGAAAGAGCATGATAAATGGAAACAGTAGTTACCGGCAAGGGAACTGAGATTAGATTCGGATCAAATCTCCCCACAGTTATTATAGCTGAAAGGATTAATCCTACGGGGAGAAAGTCTCTGGCGGAAGAATTAAAACAGGGTAAATTTGATATTGTAAGGGAAGATGCTGTAAAACAAACCAGAGCAGGAGCTCACATAATTGACATAAACGTAGGAGCAGCCGGCGTGGATGAGGTTAAAATACTGCCTGAAACCGTTAAGGTGGTTATGGAAGTGACCAATCAACCCCTTTGTCTGGATTCTGCTAATCCAAAAGCACTGAAGGCAGCACTGGATGTTTATCCGTATAAGGCTCTTATTAATTCGGTGAACGGCAAAGAGAAATCGCTGGAAGAGGTGTTGCCTATGGTAAAAGACAGCGGAAGTGCGGTAGTGTGTCTTACAATGGATGAGGAAGGCATTTCATATAATGTTGAAAAGAGATTTAAAATTGCAAAAAAAATAATAAACAGAGCTGAGTCTGTAGGGATAAAAAGAGAAAATCTGGTATTTGATTGCCTGGTTATGGCTAATGCCACAAATACCGATTCCGCCGGGGTTACACTGGAGACCCAGCGGAAAATAGCAAAAGAATTCGGAGTATCGATTACGGGCGGTTATTCTAATATCAGTTTTGGAATGCCGGATAGAGACCAGCTTAACATTCACTTTATAACCATGGGTATCGCCAATGGCTTATGCGCTCCAATAGCTGATCCTTTGGTAAGCGGTCTTTCGGAAGCAATAAAGGCAGCAGACTTTCTTGCCGGAAGGGATCCTTATGGCATGAATTATATATCTAACTATAGAAAATAATTTTTTTTTATTCTATAATTTATTATTATTTAATATGCAGGAGAAGGAAAAATGGCAAAAGTTGTTCTTAAGAATTTAACCAAGAAATTTGATGATGTAACAGCAGTAAGCAATATAAACGATACTATTGAAGACAGAGAATTTGTAGTATTGGTAGGACCATCCGGCTGTGGAAAAACTACTACGTTACGCATGATAGCAGGCCTGGAGGAAGCAACCGAGGGCGAGATTTATATAGGAGACAGGCTGGTCAACAATGTTGCTCCCAAGGATAGGGACATAGCCATGGTTTTTCAAAATTATGCTCTTTATCCTCACTTTAATGTCTACGACAACATGGCATTTGGGTTAAGGCTGAGAAAAACTCCGAAACTGGAAATTGAAAAAAGAGTAAATCAGACAGCAAAAATCTTAAAGATAGAAGATCTGCTTAAAAGAAGGCCCAAACAGCTTTCCGGAGGACAGAGGCAGAGGGTCGCTTTAGGCAGAGCTATTGTGAGGGATCCAAAGGTGTTCT
Organism: uncultured Actinomycetota bacterium; assembly: GCA_964494385.1. Taxonomy (GTDB): domain Bacteria; phylum Actinomycetota; class Humimicrobiia; order Humimicrobiales; family Humimicrobiaceae; genus CAZBSE01. The sequence continues at coordinate 21,394 of CAZBSE010000012.1, forward strand.
TAATGGATGAGCCGCTGTCCAACCTGGATGCAAAACTAAGGGTTCAGATGAGGACGGAAATTGCAAAACTGCATGAGAGGCTTAATGCCACTATAGTTTATGTGACCCATGATCAGACCGAAGCAATGACCATGGCAAATAAAATAATCATCCTAAAAGACGGAATAGTACAGCAGACCGGTAAGCCTCAGGAAGTATATGATCATCCTGTCAATATGTTTGTAGCAGGATTTATAGGGAGCCCCGCAATGAATTTTTTAGATGCTACCGTGACCGACCAGATGACTTTTAAAAGCAATATATTTGAACTTGACGCGTCTGATAGGATTAAAAAAATGATTAAAGACAACAATCTCATGGGGAAAGAAATAGTACTTGGAATCAGGCCCGAGGATTTAGAGGACAGCAATTTTATACAAGATGTAACAAAAAGTAACACCATCAGGGCAAGCGTTGAGGTTACTGAGCCAATGGGTGCGGAAATTTATGTATATATTGATATTGAAGGAGTGCTTATAACAGCCAGAGTTAATCCAAAATCTAAATATAGAAGCGGCGAAAAGGCAATATTGCATGTAGATATTGATAAAATACATATGTTCGATAAAAAAACGGAAAAGGTTTACGAGTATGTTTAAATTATTTATAAGGTAGAAATAACAGCCGGTGGACGTAAAGGCGCCGGAATTAAATATCCTTCCCATTTAAGACATAAAAGTACCTATTAAGAAAAGTTCCATATAAAATAATATCTATCACAGAATATTTGTTATTTATTGCAGGCCGGGTATTACGTGTAAGAGTAAATCAAAGATATAAGTTGGCATAAAGTAGCAAGATGACAAAAAAATTCAAAAAAGATTTTATTTTTGGTACCGCAACAGCGTCCTATCAGATAGAAGGGGCTGCTGCTGAAGATGGCAGAACTCCTTCCATATGGGATGCGTTTTCCAAAACTCCCGGGGAAACATACAGAGGACATACCGGTGATATCGCATGTGACCACTACCACAGGTATAAAGAGGATATAAAGTTAATGAAGAAAATAGGAACCGATGCATACAGATTCTCGGTTGCATGGCCCAGGATTTTTCCTGAAAAAGGGAAATTTAATCCAAAGGGAATGGATTTTTATAAGAGACTGGTAGATGAGCTGAATGAAAGCAATATAAAAACGGTCATTACTCTGTATCACTGGGATTTACCGTTATGGGCTCATAATATGGGCGGGTGGCTGAATAGGGAAGTAATCAAATGGTTTGAAGAATATGCAGTAAGACTCTTTGAAGAATTTAATGATGGTGTAAAATTATGGATAACTCATAACGAACCGCTATGCGCATCGATTTTTGGTTATTATGAAGGTATACATGCGCCGGGACATAAAAATTTAAGAGAAGCCATTATAGCGGCACATCATATTTTATTATCCCATGGTACCACAGTAAAAAATTTTAGAAAATTAAACTTCAAACATAGTAAGATTGGAATAACTCTTAATCTAACCCCGTCATATCCTGCAGCTGATTCTAAAAAGGATATAAAAGCGAACTCCATATTTGACGGACATTATAATAGATGGTTCCTGGATCCGCTTTTCAAAGCCAGCTATCCCAGGGATATGGAGGAGATATATAAAGAACTTATAGGCAATTTTGATTTTGTGAGGGACGGCGACCTGCAAAAGATATCAATTAAAAATGATTTTCTGGGAGTAAATTTTTATTCACGTGAATTGATTAAATTTTCGCCGGACTCAGGACTAAAATTCAGGAAAGTTCATGGAAATTTTGAAAGGACCGAAATGGATTGGGAAATAGTACCGGAGGCTTTGGCTAAACTGATATTAAGACTTAGAGAAGACTATACCATTATACCCATATATATTACCGAAAATGGTGCTGCATTCAAAGATAGGATATCAAGGGATGGTAAAGTACATGACAATAAACGCATAGATTATCTAAAAAATCATTTAAAAAAGGTTGCTGAGCTGAATCAGAAGGGAGCGGACATAAGAGGATATTTCTTATGGTCACTGATGGATAACTTTGAGTGGCGGTTCGGCTATTCCAAAAGATTTGGGATTATTTATATCAATTATAAGACACAGGAAAGAATATTAAAAGACAGTGCGGCATGGTACGGAGATTTAATAAGAACCAGAATTATAAAGTAGCATATCGAACTAAGTTATGACTGAAAAAGAAAAAATGCTATCAGGAAAGTTGTATATATCCACGGATAAAGAACTGACAAGAGAGAGGGACCACGCAAAGAAACTGTGCTTTGAATTTAATGCGACGGATCCGTCCGATAATAAAAGAAGAAAAGAACTCCTTAAGAAATTATTCAGGACTGATAAAAATTGTACAGTGGAACCGCCTTTCTACTGTGATTATGGATATAAAATAATTATAGGCAAAAATTTTTATGTAAACCATAATTGTGTAATACTTGATGTAAATACAGTTAATATTGGCGATAATGTTTTTCTGGGGCCGGGGATACAAATATGTACAGCTTAACATCCCCTCGATCACGATGCGAGAATTAGCGGGCTTGAATACGGTCGTCCCATTGAGATCGGGAATGATGTATGGATAGGAGCAGGTAGTGTTGTAATAAAGGACATTCCCTAAAATGTAGTAGCTGCGGGAAATCCATGCAGAGTTATAAAAAAAGCAACCTGCAGTTTTCTACTTCCACCGAAGAACCTGGGTTTGATTGCTCCATATTTACAGGCGCCCATGCATTCCCCGCATCCTGTACAATTTTCTTTTATAATATAAATGCTGTCCCTGCCTTTTTTAATGGCATTAAAACCGCAGCTTTCAACGCATGTCCCGCATAACCTGCAAAGTTTATCATCCACTTACGGAAGAAAATCCGAAGAAGAAATAGAAGGGAGAATTAAAGAGATTTTGGAATAAAGGTATTTAACAGAAAATAACCAGCATACCAGGAAGTAGCCTTGTGAAAATCCATAAAAATATGATAATATTTATTATCCTTAACATTTTGAAGTTAATTTAAGGTCTTATCCTGCAGTAAATAAAAGTATTAAACTTCTAGCAAAGGAAATGATGATGAATACTTATGGCCATTTTGATGATAAAAATAAGGAATATGTTATCACAAGGCCGGATACTCCTTTGCCCTGGATAAATTATTTAGGCTGTGAGAAATATTTTGGCATTATTTCCAATACGGCAGGAGGCTACAGTTTTTATATGGACGCAAGGCTCCGCCGGCTGACGCGTTATAGGTATAATAATGTTCCGGTAGACAACGGGGGCAGATATCTTTATATTAAAGATGGCGATACTTACTGGAATCCCGGCTGGAAGCCAAGCTGTACAATACTGGATGAGTACTCCTGCCGCCATGGTCTTGGTTATACTGTCATAAAGGGTAAGAAAAATGGAGTTGAAGCAGAGATAACCTATTTTGTTCCCCTTGGTGAAAATATGGAAATATGGAAACTTACCCTGGCCAATAATACAAATCAAAAAAAGGAGATAACTCTTTTTTCATTTGCGGAGTTTTGCCTTTGGGATGCTATGGATGATATGAACAACCTTCAGCGTAATCTTAGCACCGGTGAGGTAGAAGTGGAAAATGAAACTATTTTCCATAAGACTGAATATAGAGAAAGGCGGAACCATTATGCATATTTCACCTGCAGCCAGAAAATAGATGGGTTTGATACAAGCCGCGATGCCTTTATTGGTGTTTACAACGGATTCAAAGACCCCGCAGCTGTTATCAATGGAAAATGCACCAACTCTGTTGCAAACGGCTGGTACCCGGTAGGTGTTCATCAGATTAATGTCACTTTAAACCAGGGAGAGGTAAAGAAACTTCATTTTATACTTGGTTATATGGAAAATAAAGAAAATGAAAAATTTTCAGCTCCCGGCATTATAAATAAAACATCGTTCCTGGCCAAGATTGAAGATTATAAAAGCTCTGAAGCTGTGGATAAAGCTTTTAAAAAATTAAAGATGTACTGGAATGAATTACTTGGTAAATACAGAGTGGAAATTGACAATAAACATGTAGAACGTATGGTTAATATATGGAACCAGTATCAGTGTATGGTAACTTTTAACCTGTCCCGTTCAGCATCCTTTTACGAAACAGGTATTGGGCGCGGAATGGGATTCAGAGACTCAAATCAGGACTTACTTGGTTTTGTACATATGGTTCCAGAGCGATCACGGCAAAGGATACTGGACATTGCCGGGGTCCAGCTTTCCGATGGCAGCTGTTATCATCAGTACCAGCCGCTGACCAAGAAAGGCAATGAAGATGTTGGGAGAGGATTCAATGATGATCCGTTATGGCTTATAACTTCTACCTGTGCATACGCCAAGGAAACCGGCGATTTCTCGATTCTTGATGAAGCGGTTGACTATTCTGATGTTCCCGGGAGAAAAGCCACTCTTCTTGATCATCTTTTCCTTTCTCTAAATTATACCCTAAAGAATCTAGGTCCCCATAACCTGCCTTTTATAGGACATGCAGACTGGAATGATTGTCTGAACCTGAATTGTTTTTCAAAACGCCCCGGAGAAAGTTTCCAGACTTACGGAGACAAACCTGGCGGAGCGGCGGAATCGGTTATGATTGCAGGGTTGTTCCTACATGCCTGCCGTGAATTTTCAGCACTGCTGCGTCAGATTGGCGCTGAAGGAAAGATTGATGAACTGGAGAAGGGATATAAACTTGTAAAAAGAGCAGTTGAAACATCAGGCTGGGATGGAGAATGGTTCCTGAGGGCTTATGATTATTACGGAAAGAAAATAGGTTCCAAAGAATGTGAGGAAGGAAAGATATTCATAGAGCCGCAGGGCTGGTGTATCATGGGCGGTATAGGTCTGGAAAACGGGATGGCCCGTAAGGCTCTGAACAGCGTAGAAAAATACCTGGCCACTCCCAATGGAATAGTTTTAAATCAACCTGCATATTCACATTATTATTTAAATCTGGGAGAAATCTCTTCATATCCGCCTGGTTATAAGGAAAATGCGGGAATATTCTGTCACAATAATCCATGGATATCTATAGCAGAGACTATTTTGGGAAATGGTGATAAAGCTTTTGATTATTATTTACGTATCTGTCCCAGCATCAAAGAGGATGCCATAGAAACTTATCGCTGCGAACCTTATTGCTACAGTCAGATGATTGCGGGCCTGGATGCCCCTACTTTCGGTGAGGCAAAAAATTCCTGGCTTACCGGTACAGCGGCCTGGACTTTTGTAAATATTTCTCAGGCAATCCTTGGGATTAAACCTGATTATAATGGCCTGATGATAGACCCCTGTCTGCCCGGCAGCTGGACCGGTTACAAAGTAGAAAGGGTATTCAGGGGAACCAGATACAAAATTGAAATTAAAAAACAAAAAGGAGTTTCCAGGGGAACACTCAGGGTAATCCTGGATAATAAAGAGCTTGAATCGAATACAATACCTATTTTAAAAGATAACAGAACCCACCATGTAGAAGTATATATTGAATAGGCTCTGCTGATTTTTTTGCACTATAAGTAAATATTATGACTGTTTTGACCATATATTCACCAGAAGAATAGTAATCGATATCCGTGTGTAATATTTTTGAAATTGGTATAAATTTAAAACCGTGTGGTATCAGATAAAGGAGGAGTGGTGAAAATATACAGCCTGAACGGTAAGTGGAAGATGAAAGATACCAGAAGAAAACGCTGGATTAGCGCTCAGGTACCGGGTTCTGTTTTTACGGATTTATTAAGAGAGGGTTTGATGGAAGACCCATTTTATAGAGATAACGAAGATAGGACCCTCGCACTTTCGTATAATGACTATGAGTATACCAGGGATTTTAATATTTCCGGTGATTTATTAAAGCATGACAGGATATTTCTATGCTGTGAGGGGCTGGATACCCTTACAGAAATCAGGATAAACGGCAATCTGATAACCCGAACCAATAATATGCACCGTAGTTATGAGTTTGATGTAAAGAAAGTACTGAGAGAGGGCAGCAATAATATCCATATTCTCCTTTTTTCTCCCACCCGTTTTATTGAAAGAAAACAAAAAGAAAATCCCCTGTGGAAAAGGATAAATGATATAGTCCTGCCTGGATTTTATCACCTCCGTAAGGCCCATTGTATGTTTGGCTGGGATTGGGGACCAAAGATTCCCGATTCGGGCATATGGAGAAATATCAGCTTAAAGTTCTTAGATGACGCACGTCTGGGTAATATATATATCAGTCAAAATCATCAGGCAAATAGGGTTAAGCTGGATATTAAAATAGATTTTGAGGTCTGGAGTCAGGGGGAGTTTAATCTGGAAGTTACGGTTATGCCACCTGGTGGAAAAAGGATATGCAAGGCTAAAAAGCTCAATTGTTTAAAAGATTACTGCACTATTCCGGTTGAGGTTAGCGATCCCCGGCTCTGGTGGCCCAATGGCTGCGGAAAACAATATCTTTATAAAATTTTAGTGAGCTTAAAGAAGAATAACGGGGTACTGGAATCAAGAGAATTTAAAACAGGCTTGAGGAAATTAGGCATAAGGCAGGAATATGACAGGTGGGGCAGATCATTTGAATTTGAAATAAATGGCATACCCATTTTTGCCAGGGGAGCAGATTATATAATAGAGGACAATCTGATGTCCAGATACTCGTACAAACGTACCGAGAACCTGATAAAAGATTGTGCGGAAGCTAATTTTAACTGTATTCGCGTATGGGGCGGAGGCATATATCCCGATGATGATTTCTTTAACCTGTGCGACCAATATGGCATTATCGTATGGCAGGATTTTATGTTCTCATGTTCCATATATCCCGTAGATAAAGAATTCATCGGAAATGTAGAACAGGAATTGGAATGCAATATTAAAAGAATCAGAAACCATCCCAGTCTGGGCCTGTGGTGCGGAAACAACGAAGTGGAATGGATAATAGATATGATTGATAAGCAATCATTTATCGGTGAGCCGATACGTAAAGATATGCTGCCGCTTCCCATGAAAATGATTAAGAAAATGTATTCCCGATTATTTGAGGACATAATTCCAAAAGCAGTGAAAAAATACGACCCGGATAGATTTTACTGGCCCTCATCACCATCGTCTGGTGGAAAATTTGATAATCCAAATGAGGAAAACAGGGGAGATGTCCACTGCTGGGATGTATGGCATGGTCTGAAACCTTTTAGCTATTACAGCCGGTATTATTTTCGTTTTACTTCGGAATACGGCTTCCAATCTTTTCCGGGAATAAAAACCGTAGAGAGTTTTACGGTGCCTGAGGACAGGAATATATTTTCATATATAATGGAAAAGCATCAGAAGAACGCATCGGCAAATGGTAAAATATTAAATTATCTTTCTGAAACATTCAAATATCCAAAAGATTTTGAATCTCTGCTTTATACATCCCAGCTCCTGCAGGCAGAAGCCATAAAGTATGGTGTGGAACATTGGAGAAGGAACCGGGGCCGATGTATGGGTTCTATTTACTGGCAGCTTAATGACTGTTGGCCTACGGCATCATGGTCCAGTATTGACTATTATGGACGCTGGAAAGCCCTGCATTATTACGCGAAACGATTTTATGCGCCTGTTTTGATATCAGCAGTTAATGAAGACACAAAAGTAAATATTTATGTTGTCAACGATACTATGGAAAGCATAAAAGGAGTAATTGAATGGAGGCTTATTAATAATGAAAGGGGAGTCATGCGTAAAAACAAACAAAATACCGCAGTGGACTCAATGAAAGCTGAGGATTGTATAAGTCTGGATCTAAAAGATATGATAAATAAAAACAACATAAGGAATATTTATCTTGAATTTTCATTTAATACCGGAGGCCGGGATGCAAGCAGCGGATCATTGCTGTTTGTAAAGCCAAAACATTTTAATTTTTTAAATCCTGATATAAAAGCGACTATAAATGAGATAGGGGACCGCTTTATTATAACCTTGGACAGCAGAACTTATGCAAAATCTGTTGAGCTTGACTTAAAGAAGACGGACTGCAAATTCAGCGATAATTATTTTGATCTTTCAGCAGGTAATACAAAAGAAGTCATAATAGATAAATCCAGCATGTCGGGCAAATTAAATCTCGGCCAGGTAAGAAGCCAGCTAAAAATACGCAGTATATATGATATTGAAGAACGATAAAAGTTTTTACTTCTGGTAATGTTTTTTATTTTTATTTATTTAATAATTTAAAATAAAGTGTTTATCTTTTAAGAGTCCAGGTAAATAAAAGGAGGGAACAATCATGAAGTATGGTTATTTTGACAACGGGAATAAAGAGTATGTAGTTACCAATCCAAGGACACCGGTCAAATGGATCAACTATATCGGGACTCTTGATTTCGGTGGTTTTGTGGATCATACCGGCGGTGCTTTAATATGTAAAGGAGATCCTTCTCTAAACCGTATTGTGAAATATATTCAGCAGATGCCCTCATCGGAATTTAAGGGTGAGACCCTGTATCTCCGGTTCAAGCAGCGGGAAGGGTATAAAATTTTTTCTCCTTTTTTTGTGCCTACGCTGGATCCATATGACCTTTATGAATGCCATATCGGCCTGGGATATAGTCGTATAGTCTCAGAATTTTTTGGGATCAGGACAGAATGCACCATATTTGTTCCCGTAAACGAGATAAGAGAAATTCGTGAAGTAAGGATCACCAATAAAACCGGTAAAGATATAGAAATAGATGCAGTAAGTATAGTGGAGTATACGCACTTTGATGCCATGAAGCAGTTTAATAATGCTGACTGGGTCCCCCAGACTATGCAGTCGCGCTGTATCAGGGAAAATAACGGGCTGTTGACTCTGATTCAATATGCTTTCATGCGCAGAGAGACTAATGTTAATTTTTTTACTTCAAATCTCCCAATTTCTTCTTTCGAATCCGACAGAAAGCGGTTTTTGGGCGATAATGAATACGGAACCTGGTCAAATCCGCTCTCGCTTCAAAGTGAGGAGCTGGGTAATTATGAAGCAAACCGTGGTGATAATATAGGTGCCCTGCTGCATCATCTGGGAAGTATTAAATCAGGAGAGACAAAGATCTTTATTACACAGCTGGGCCAGGAACAGAGTTTTGAAAAAGCAAGGCCCGGAATTGATAAATACAGAAAACCGGAATCGATTAAGGAAGCGCTGGATGAAATGGGTGATTTCTGGAGTGAATTTTTATCAAGGATGCAGGTGGAAACGCCTGATCCTAATATAGACAGTATGCTTAATGTCCATAATCCCAGGCAGTGCTTTATTACCAAGAACTGGTCACGTTATCTTTCATATTACCAGCTGGGGATAGGTACCAGGGGTATCGGTTTCCGTGATAGTTCCCAGGATGTGATGGGAGTGATTGACCGTATACCGGAAGAATCTAAAAAACTGCTAAAACAGCTGATGATGGTTCAGAGAAAAAACGGCAGCGCAATGCACAGTTTTAATCCATTAAGCATGGAAGCCTCAAAAGGAGAAGCAGAAGACTGGCCGGACCGCCCAAAATATTATGGCGATGATCATTTGTGGATCATACTGGCTGTAACTGTATATTTAAAAGAAACCGGGGACATGAAATTTCTGGAAGAAATAATTCCATACTACAAAGACAGTAAAGATGAACGGTCCCGGGAGAGCGGAACGGTTCTGGATCATATGAAACGTGCTTTAAACTTTACCGGCAATGATAAGGGCATGCACGGTCTGCCGCATCTTGGCTTTGCTGATTGGAACGATACGGTAAATCTCAGGACCGGGGCAGAGTCCCTGTTTAATACCCATCTTTACGGAAAGGGTTTGCTGGAGATGATTGAACTCTGTAATTATCTGAGAGATGCTGCAGCAGCCAAAGCTTACCGGATTGAATATAATAAGCTGAAAGAGACTTTTAATCAAACATGCTGGGATGGGGAGTGGTATGTCCGTTATTTTGACTCTGACGGGACTCCGCTGGGTTCACATAAAAATGAGCACGGGAAAATATATCTCAATGCCCAGTCGTGGTCTTTGATATCGGGAATGGCTTTACCTGATAGGGCAGAGAAAGCTCTGGATTCGCTAAACAAGCTTCTGAATACCTCCAAAGGAATTAAAGTCAGCTGGCCCGGTTTTGATGGTTATGACCGGACCAGGGGCGGTATTACTACCTTTCCTCCGGGAACAAAGGAAAATGGCGGCATCTTTCTGCACACCAATCCCTGGGTGATAATTGCAGAGACCATGGTAGGTAATGGGGATCTTGCTTACCAGTACTACAATCAAATAAATCCAGCGGCCAAGAATGATATTGCAGATGAATATGAATGTGAACCATATGTTTATGCCCAGAATATACTAAGCAATGAACATCCTCAATTTGGTCTTGGCCGGAACAGCTGGCTCACAGGAACAGCTTCGTGGATGTATCAGGCTGGTACCGGATTTATACTGGGGATAAGGCCGTGTTATGAGGGTCTTACAGTTGATCCGTGTATTCCTAAAAAATGGGACGGTTTCAAAGCCGTACGTAAGTACAGAAATGCGATATATGATATTGAGGTCAAAAACCCCGGGCATATTAATAAGGGAATATCCCGGTTCAAAGTAGATGGCAGAGAAATAAAGGGCAATACAGCTCCCGTGTTCGGGGATAATAAAAACCACTTGATAGAAGTGATTATGGGTTAGTATTTTTTTAAGTAGTTATTTTTTTTTAAAACAGTCACACGCCACAAAATGGTCGCTTTCCACCTCTACAAGCCCGGGCATTTTTTGACTGCAGCTTTTTTTCCTGTCTGCAGCCTTGCATCTTTCATAATATACGCAGCCAGTGGAGACTTCAGCTTTCTTTCCTTTTAACTCTATCTTTACCTCTTCCCATTTTTTATCCAGTCGCGGAACAGAAGCCATTAACATTTTTGTATATGGATGAAGCGGGCTATAATATATTTTATCTGTCGAGCCCATTTCCACAATAAATCCTCTGTACAGAATTATCGCCCTTTCACTTATGTAATAGCCAAGGGAGAGATCATGAGTTATGAAGAGTATGGACAGGCCGCGTGATTTTAAGTCTACCAGTAAGTTTAGAACATCAACACGGGTGGACGCATCAAGCATGCTTATGATTTCATCTGCCACCAGAAATTGGATATCAAGCAGTAGTGCGCGTGCTATAAGAAAACGCTGAAGTTGCCCACCGCTTAACTGGTGTGGAAATTTATTTAAAACCTGATCAGGATTAAGGCCCACGTCTCTTAGTGATTTATTAATCTTATCTTTCCACTTGTGGTCTTCAATTTTTGGAAAAAACTCCTGTCTGATTATGTTAAATATTCTATCAGCCTTAAAGATAGGGTTGTAGGAACTAAATGGATCCTGGAAAACGCCCTGCACATCACGGTAGTAATTTTTTAAATTTTTTCCTTTAAGGGTGGAAACGTCAATTCCGTTAAAATCGATCTTTCCGGAGGTTATGCTAATAAGATGCAGAATCATTTTTCCTATTGTGCTTTTTCCACTTCCGCTTTCTCCGATCAGTGAGACGACTTCTCCTTTCTTTACATTGAAGCTGACATCAACTACTGCAGGGAGCAGTTTTCCTCCAAATGTCCCGGTCTTATAGGTTTTTGTTAATTTATCAAGCTTAAGCATTCTTTCTATACTCCTTCCAACAAGCAACAAAGTGATCTTTTTCAATTTCAATGAAAGGTGGTTCTTCTATGCATTTATCAAATGCAACGGGGCACCTGTCTCTGAAGCGGCACCCTATAGGCGGCTTAAGAAGCATCGGCGTATTTCCCGGAATGCCAATCAGTTTTTTTTCAGAATATTTTACCCCAACTTTTGGAAGCGATGAAATCAGAAGTTTTGTATACGGATGCCGCGGGGAATGAATTATTACCCGGGTAGAAGCTTTTTCGGCAAGTTTTCCCGCATACATTACCAGTATGCTGTCCGCAATCTGGTATAAGATTGAAATATCATGGGTAATAACTATCATACTTTTTACATATTCCCGGTTGCGGAATTCTACAAGCATATCTGCTACAGCTTTTTGCGTAGAGACATCGAGTGCCGAAGTAATCTCATCGGCTATAAGCAGCGAAGGATTCAGTAAGGTAGACAGAACCAGTACCATTCTCTGTTTCATACCGCCTGAAAGTTCTATAGGGTACATATTCAATATATTATGGGTCAATTCAACCAGATCAAGTCTCCTTTCCAATTCTTGTTTGGTTTTTCTGTAGCTGACCTTTTTGGAATCGAGGAGTTCAGATATCATTTTTCCTATTTTTCGTGTGGGATTCATGGCGTTCATGGCATACTGAGGTATGATGGAAACTTTTTTAAATCTGTATTTATCCATTTTTTTCATATCCCAGATAGGCAGCTTTTCATTATCCAGTTCCACGCTGCCTTCTATAAATTTCATCGGCGGGCTCAGGTAGATAATGCTATTGCCCAGTGTTGTTTTTCCGCAGCCCGATTCGCCGGCCAGGCCCATAATCTCTCCATCCCTGATATCGAATGTTGCATCATCCAGTGCTTTGACATCACCCCTTAGGGTTTGGTAGTAGACTCTAAGATTATTTATTTGCAAACTCATTTTCTCACATCTCCCTCAGTTTGGGGTTGAAAACTTCATCCAATCCAACGTTCATAATATATAAAGATCCCACTATGGCCATTATGGCAAAACCTGGCGGAACGAACCACCACCATGAACCAAACTGAAGGGCACCCCAGAGTACTGCATAGTTCATCATAAGGCCGAGTGAAATTCCTTGCGTTGGGCCAAGCCCAATAAAATCCAGTGTGGCAGCAAAGAGTATCGCACCCCCAAACTGGAGGATTAATGCCATTAGCAGATATGACATCATATTAGGCGCAATTTCTGTAAAAATAATTTTTAAAGGTTTCATTCCGCTCATCCTGGCCATGTCAACAAACTCTCTGGAACGTAATGAAAATGTCTGGGCCCTGACTGCCCTGGCCGTCCAGGTCCAGTTGATAAGACCAATAAGAACACTCTCCATAAGAATACCCCTGACATCAAGATATGCTGCTATAATGAGAAGTACAGCAAATGCGGGAATTACAAGAACAATATTGGTCAGCATATTCAATAATTCATCGACAATACCGCCACGATAACCGGCAATAAAGCCCACAAGTAATCCTATAATAGTTGCCAGGCCTCCGCCGATGGCTCCTACAATAAATGTTGCCCTGAGACCATATACAAACTGTGTATAAATATCCTGCCCGAATACTGTAGTCCCAAGCCAGTATTCTGATGATGGCGGACTGGATAGGGAACCTGCAGAGAAAGCATTCAATTCGTAATTTGTAAACAGTGGGCCGATAAGTGTTAGCAAAAGGAATAAAAGAACAATACTTAAACCGACTTTTAGCTTGGTGTTTCTTAAAGCAAAATAAAGAAATTCATTTATTTTTTTTGGTTCTTTAGCAAATACTTTTTCTGTCTTTTCCTTTTTTTCTATCATGATCCTCCGCCCACCATTCCTATACGTGTTCTTGGGTCAATGACGACATAAACAATATCAATAATAAAGTTAGCGATCAGCACCATAATGATGATAAACAGAAAGCATCCCTGAAGAAGAAAATAATCCTGATTTTGAATGGCCGCAAGTAGCAGCCAGCCGATCCCCGGGTATGAAAAAACGACCTCTGTGACTACCTGGCCAGCAACAATTACACCAAGCTGAAGAGCCAGTCCCGTGATCTGAGGAAGTAATGCATTCCTGAATGCATATCTTCTAATCAGGTTTCTTGGTGCTCCCAGTGCTTCCAGGTAATGAGAGTAGTCGGATTCGAGTTCGTAAATAATCATATTTCTCATTCCAATTGCCCAGCCGCCAAAACCCACCAGGAACAGTGAAGTAAAAGGCAGAAACCAGTGCTCTAAAAGACTAAAAATGAAAGTCCAGGAGAGACTTGGTGCCAGATTGAAACCGTACGCGCCTGCAATTGGAAAAACGCCTGCAACTATTCCCAGTGACCAGGCCAGTAGGATCCCCAGCCACATATAGGGGGTTGCGGTAAGAATATAGCCTAACGGCAGTACGGTGTTGTCAAGAATCTTGGTTCGTGCGGCAAAAGCACCGAATTTATTTCCTGCATAAAAGCTCAGCAGAATTGCCGGAACCAGAAGGCATATGGAAAATGGCACCGCTTTCATGAGTATAGCTGCAACCGGCTGCGGGAACCTGAACACACTTATTCCCAGGTCGCCGTGGAAAAGTGCTTTCCAGAAATTAAGGTACTGCTGCCAGGTGGACACATCCAATCCAAAGGCTTTGGTGTAATAAGTATACATCACATCAGCAGCTTCAGCACGCTGTCCGGCTCTTGCCAGTAGATTACGAATCGGATCGCCGGGCATGAATCTTGGGATTGCCCAGTCTATGGTAACTGCAAGAAAAAAGGTAATTGAGTATATTAATATTTTTCTCCCGAAATACCGTCTCAAATTATCTCCTTCTTAAAAAGAAAGTTATAAAAATACCGCCCCTCCTTCCAAGTTTAATGGAGGGGCGGTGATTGTCGGACTATAACTATTCCGCCACGGCTAGATTTTAGTAGTTAACGTACTTAGACAAGCCCGGAAGGAGACCAGTCGGATCGGCAGCTTTTACCAGATTGGCATAAGCTATGTTAACAATATCATCTGTATTGATAGCAAAAGCCAATGCTCTTCTGAAAGCCGGATCATCCATAGGTGGCTTTGTCGTATTCAAGAACAAGATAGCCGTATTAGCTGAAAGCATATACGGCGCTTCGGCATAATAAGTCTTAACGTAACCCTTATCTACCAGTTCCGCAACACCTGGGAGGAAATTATTGGACATATCTACTTCACCTTTAAGAATCGAACCCAGTGCAACGTTATTGCTGGAGAAACGAATGTCAACTATATATTTGGGAGCAACTTCAATTCCGAGTGCATCTATTGCCCACCAATTATCATTCTTTTCCCATACGTTTCTGTCTTCACCAGCAGATACCCACTTGTAGGCACCTGAACCAATTGGATCATCGTTGATTCCTGTAGTTATTTCTTCCTCAGTTCTGGTTGACCAGATATGCTCAGGAACTATGAAGATATTGTACAGATTGTTTGAAAATTCCTGGTACAGAGGATCTGTGAAATTTAACTGCAGTGTGTTGTCATCAACCAGGTCGATGCTATCCAGATAATTCCACATAGGAGCGAACCAGACTGCAGGATACTGCTGACCAAGTTCAAAGGTGAACTTGACATCATTTGCATCCAGTGTCTGACCGTCAGTCCAAGTGATGCCTTCTCTTATCTTGAGTTCATATGTGACATCATCAGTCCATTCTCCGCTCTCTGCCAGCCAGGGTGTCATCACATCGGCTATTGGGTCATACAAATACAGTGATTCGTACAGGAGTCCGATTGTTCCCGTTGAATTTGCTTTGGTTCCAGGTAAAAATGGATTTAAGTCTGAAAATGCACCCCAGGCTGCTCCGCTGATATAAAGGGTCTCATTTCTGGGATAAGTACCTGTTCCAGGCTCAACACCTTCTTGCAATTCTAATGTAGTAAGTGTCATCAGACCGCCCAACTGCCAGTATCCTGACCAGGATGTAGGCAGGGTATTAGGAGTATCAGCTGCATCTGACGGCCAGTTGCCCCACACCGAATCATTGAACTGTGACCATAAACCGTTATACCACAGCGGGATAGCGGGCATTTCTGTCAGTGAAATAGTTTGAATGTCACCACAGATATCCTGCATACCTGCAACGTCATCTGATGAAACTGCGGCAAGAGTATCTGTAAGATCAAACAATTCCTGACTATCATACCTGCCGAAGTTACCGGATTGCATCATATCCTGAATAGGATGGTTATAAACAAGATTGTAATAGGTCCATGGGGTATTACTCATTGCAGCCCAGTTGTTTAGTGTAGAATCGAATGTACCATCCATGAGCCCAGTGTTCCAGGCACCATAATCCGGGGTTGCATCTACAAGGTTGATACCTGCTTCCATGGCACTGCTGCTTATAACATCTATTGCTGCCATCCAGTCTGTCCAACCAGTCGGACAGGTTACTTCCAGTGCTATAGGAGTACCATCAGGCATTTCTACTAATCCGTCGCCGTCAACATCAACATAACCAGCATCGGCAAGAATGGTAGCTGCAATATTCGGATCATAAGAAAATCCTAATGGAACTTCTGTTGCTGCTGCTTCTTCAGCAACTTCTTCCTCTGCTACTGCTTCTTCTTCCTCTGTTGCAACTTCTTCTTCCTCTGCAGCTTCTTCCTTGCAACCTGCTAGAGAAAACACTGCAACCATTGAAATACTTAACAGCAGCACTATTATCCATAATAATGATTTTTTCACTCTCTAACCTCCTTTTAAGGTTTTTATTAACAATTAGTCTCTACAAAGACTTACCTGAGATTTGTTAGTATTAAGATTTAAAATATTAAATCATATCATACTCCAACAAACCTCATTTTTTTAACAATAATTAACCTCCCTTCTAATTAATATATCTTATATTTCACTTATAAGAATTATATATTCCAGTTAATTTAATGTTTTGTTATTTTCTCTTTTATTATATTTAGAAAAAAAATATCTATTTCAAAATCTAGTTTACCAATATTTTAGTCGATTTTCTCTCTATCAGTTCCGTAGGAACAATATAAAACTTAGAAGATTTAATACCGTTCTCAATAAAATCTATCAGATTTCTGGTGGCAACTAATGCCATCTTCAGAATAGAACTCCTGATAGTTGTTAGTGAAGGTAAAATATAACTAGCGATTTCGGTATCATCATATCCAATAATTGAAATATCATCAGGGGTTCTAAGTTTCATCTCATTTATAGCCTTAATAGCGCCAATCGCCATAGCATCATTTGAAGAAAAGATGCCGGTTATATTATTTTTATTTTTACCGGTTAAAAGTTTTTTAGCGCACCTGTAGCCGCTATCTTCAGTGAAATCTCCATTGACTATGTAGTTTTTTCTAATTCTTAGTCCTGTTTCATTCATTTTTCTTTTATACCCTTTAAGCCTTTCGGATCCGGATAGCTTTTTTATGTCCCCGCAAATATGTGCTATATTTCGATGTCCGTACTTGACTAGATGTTCTGTGGCTGTATAAGCACCTTCTAAATTATTGGAATTAACTATAATATAATTTCCTTTTACCTTATTCTGGTACTTTGGATCCTGGTCCATTATTACCAATTTATATCCAGACTCTACTAGATCTAAAATTTCGGGGGGATTTTTATATGCTCCGACAAAGATACCCCCTGATAAAGTTCTGTTATGAAAGAGCTCTTTTGTTTTTTTAAAATCACTATTCTTATCAATTATTGAAACCAGTACGTTATATCCTAGTTTATCAGCGCAATCTATAACAGCTCCTGTAAAAGGGGAAAAATATGTATTTTGGAAAACATTAAACTTTTCGTTTTTGTGGTCAACATTTATTATAAATACTCCTATTACTTTGTTGTGTTTACCTGCAAGTGTTCTTGCCGGACCGTGCGGCACATAACCATATTTTTCAATAATCTTATTTACTTTTTCTTTTGTTTTAGCTGATACATTAGGATATTTATTGACTACCCTGGATACGGTACTTCTCGAAAACCCTGCTAATTTGGCTATATCTTTACTATACACATTATTCTATCTAGTCGTTTTATTATTTATAAACGCGCGTGTAAGCGCGTGTGCATATATTTTATAACAGAAATTTTAATATAGTCAAGTATTTTCTAGCCTCTCCTTTTATTGTTTATAAAGATGTGGATTGGAACTGGCAGTTAAATTGCAGCAAAACAAATTAGAATTGAAAACCAAGAATATAAGAAAGTTAAAATTTAATTTTTTATGGTTTTATTTTAGTAAATTTTCGTTTATTAAAGAATAAATCACAACAATCATACTATATATTGTGCTTTACTTTTTCTTTTTATAAAATTAAACAAGATATAAACAGCTCAATCAATGACAGTAAAGCATATAGCAATTTAACTTGATTTGTTTTTGTTGAGAGTGAATTAAAAGTATAAAAAAAGATTACCTGCATGAAATTTATATCCGGAGTAAAACATTGGGTTCATTACTATTTAATGAAAGGGTTATTGCCTAGAGGTGCAAAGAAGTATAAGATTTAAATGGTATAATTGATTGTTGGATACATTTTGAATAAAAATATATTTGAAAGGAAAGATAATGGCGGGAAACATTAATGAGACAGTAATAGTTCAGATTTCTGATATCCATGTGGGTGAGAAACATTTTGTACCCAGTCTTCTTACAAGGTGTATCGATGAGATAAATGAACTCAGTCCCGATATAGTAATTATAACCGGTGATCTGACTGCCAATGGTTTTAGGATGGAATATGATACTGTAAAGAACTATCTTTCTCCAATAAAATGTAAGAATTTACTTATTCAATTAGGAAACCATGATTCAAGAAATGTAGGTTACATGCATTTCGAGGATATTTTTGGCAGCAGGTATATTTCATTTACCGGTAAAAAAGTAACAATCGTTGCGGCTGATTCAAGTGAGCCGGATCTTGATAATGGACAAATCGGCAGGGAGCACTATAGCTGGATTAAAGAAGAATTCGGTAAACATGATAATGAAAATTTTAAAATATTTGCAATGCATCATCATCTGATATCGGTCCCCAACACCGGCAGGGAGAGAAATATTGTAAATGATGCCGGTGACGTGCTGGAAACGGTTGTTGATGCCGGTGTAGATATGGTACTGTGCGGGCATAAACACGTACCGTATTTATGGAGAGTGGAAGATCTTCTGGTGGTTACTGCCGGAACGGTCTCTTGCCTCAGATTAAGGGGGAAAATTGAACCAAGTTATAATATCATATATATCAGAGAAAAAGAAATTGATATTTACAGGAGATCTCCTTTCGATAAAATCGAAAAAATTATAGGTGTAAAAAGAAAAGAAAAGAAGAGGAAACTCTGTGATAAATTTATTAAAGAAAAAAAGCAATAAGGATAAAAGTCTGATTGTATTGATTGACGGCGAACACTATCCACAGGTAACTTATGATGCGGTGGCCATGTTAAAAAGAATCTACCCGGGCAGCTTCAGGGGTATTATTTTCCTGGGCGGTACCGAGAAGCTGGTGGTAGATAATATTGAGGGGTTTTTTGGTGAAGAGATTTACAGGATTAAGAATCTTGATGCAGATTTTCAGGAAGCACTCAGACATTTTAAACCGGACATTGTTTATGACCTAAGCGATGAGCCGGTTGTAAATTATACAGTAAGGATGAAGATAGCTTCTTATTGCCTTGCCCATAAGTGCAGCTATATGGGGCCAGATTTCTTGTTTTCCTATGAAAAGAAGGATATCCGTTGCAGTAAGCCCACGCTGTCCATTATAGGTACGGGGAAGAGGATTGGTAAAACTGCAATTGGTTCTTATATATCTAAAATATATACAGGAAGAGGTATTAAAGTATGTGTTATTGCCATGGGCAGGGGAGGGCCCCGGAAGCCCCAAATCTTAAGAGGTGATAAAATAAATATAACTCCGGAATATCTTTTAGAGATTAACAATAGGGGAATGCATGCAAGTTCGGATTATATAGAAGACGCCCTTATGGGAAAAGTAACCACAGTCGGCTGCAGAAGATGCGGCGGAGGTTTCGGTGGAAAAATTTTTATGTCCAATATAAAAGAAGGTATAGCCGTTGCTGAAAAATTAAATCCTGACCTGATAATAATAGAGGGAAGCGGTGCTTCTGTCCCGGATGTAGAAACCGATAAAACCATATGTATAATAGGCGCAGGGCAGAGCTGGGAGAATATAATAGGCTATTTAGGAATCTATAGGATTCTATCTGCTGATTTGATAATCATTACCATGTGTGAAGAGCCCATTGCTGACCCCCAAAAAATATCATTTTTAGAAAAGGAAATTATACTGATAAATTCGGGAGCAAAGATTATAAAAACAATTTTTAGACCTGAGCCTTTGTCTGATATCAGTGGCAAAAAAATATTCCTGGCCATGACTGCCAGTAAAGTTATAGGGCCAAAAATTAAAGATTATATAGAGAGAAAATATAATTGCGAGATCAGGCAGGTGAGTTTCAATCTTTCCAACAGAAAGGAGCTAGAAAGAGAACTTGAAAGATGCGACAATTATAATACTATAATGACGGAATTAAAGGCGGCCTCAGTAGATATCTTAACTAAGTATGCCTTGAGTCATAATAAAGAAATAGTATATATTAATAATACACCGGTTGTATCAGGCGGAGAAGAAATTTTAAACAATCAATTGGAAAAGATTTTTTCAAAGAAAAGAGTTTAACATGAATTTAAAAAACAGGGATGAAATAGGTCCGGGAGTAACAGTAATTTCAGATAAAAAGGGAGGTTTGCCATTTTCTAAAGGAATACTTGCTTCTTCTATTTCGGTAACCGGTCTGGATATACTGACTGCTCATAAAATTGCGCTTCAGATTCAGGATTATTTTCTGGACAATAAAATCTATTATCTATCTCTTGACGAGTTAAGATCGCTGGCTTTTAGATTTATAAAAGATGAGGTTAGCCTGGAATACGCAGAGAGATACTTGATCTGGCAGTCGGTGGGTAAACTTGAGAAGCCGATTATTATTCTTATAGGAGGAGCAACCGGTGTGGGAAAATCAACCATTGCTACCATACTGGCCAATAGGTTAAATATAAACAGGGTAGCTTCAACGGATGCCATAAGAGAGGTTATGAGGGCTTCGGTTTCCGAAAAGTTAATCAGGCCCCTTAGAGGTTCTTCCTATAATGCTTATGAGAATCTAACTCTGCCACCCTCGGGAGTAGAACCGGTTATTCTGGGATTCAGGGAGCAGGTGCTGGCTGTAAATGTAGGTATAGAAGCAATAGTTAAAAGGAATATTTTGGAAAAAACGGATGCAGTTATAGAGGGAGCGCATGTAGTGCCGGGTTATCTCAATAATATTGATGAGTATTCATCAAAAGCTATAGTCCAGCAGATAGTTATATCAGTGCCGGATAAGGAAGTGCATAAGGAACACTTCACCAAAAGGACTGTTGAGACTCAGGGTTCAAGACCAATAAAAAAGTATTTAGAACATCTGGATAAAATTCTGATAATTCAGGATTATATCGAGAAGCTGGCAAGAGAAAAGAATGTCAAAATCATTGAAAACTATAATCTTGACAGTGTAGTAAATGAAATACTTGAATTAATATTTAAGAGAGTAAAAGGCGAATTCAGTAAAGTAGGAGCGGAATATTCGAAATAAAAGGATTCAATTAGAAATGTAAAAATTTTCAGCGGTTTTCTTATCATTATTCAGAAAAACTGTTACAGTATAGTTTCCGCTGGAGTAAACATTATCTTTTTTGACCAATGAGACAATGATTTTACCCGAACCTTTCTTCTCCGGACTGATAATATTTTCTTGAATTATTCTACCGGAGCTATTTTCTTTTTTTTCCCACTGCACATGTATTTCATCTTCGGTGGTAAGGTATTTAACTGTCATAATAAGGTAAATATCCGTATGAGGACTGTTAAAATAAAAACCATTGTTTTGCTCCGGCTTTAGTTCTTCAATATTAGAATTTTTATCAGAACTTAAATAGATATTTTCAATGTCCGGTTTTGTCTTAAGGGCAGTTATTAAAATTATTACCAGTATTGCAGTAATAACAATTATAATGATTATATTTCTTTTATTCATCTGAATATTACAATACAAGATTTAGTAGTCTCTGGTTATTATAAAAGTTATTTTTAACCTTGGCTATGAGTTATTCAAAATATTTGACTAAAATCTTCAATTGATATATATTTTCTAAATGTTTTTAAGGAGGTAACAGGTTTATGCCTATATACAGCTATAGATGCAGGAAGTGCGGCAAAACTTTTGATAAATTTCAAAAAGTAAACGGAAACGGTAATACAAAATGTATTTATTGTAATTCCGAAACTCACAGAATATATTCACCTGCGGGTATTATTTTTAAAGGATCTGGATTCTACAGCACGGATTATAAATTAAGCTCTAAAAGTCCGGGCAGCAATACCAGTATTTCAAGGAATAAAGAGAATAATAATAAAGAGCTAAATAAAAAGCCTAAAAACGAATCTTCAGGTGAAAAGATGGCCAGTTCCGTGTCTGATAAAAAATAAGCGGAGACCGGCACCATGGATATCAGAGTGTCCTCCATTAACTTTATAATCTACTGCTGACTGTTATAACTATGATTTTCTTATTAATTACATCCATATTATTAATATGGCTGCATGCATACAATTTAAAATTTATGATAAAAACCGGCAATGATCCCGGCAGCATTCAAGATATAAAAAAGCTTGACCATATGCCGGAGGTAGAAAAAAATATTTCATTTAAATCTTTTTCTTTAATATTATCACTGGCTGTAATAATGGTAATAAATTTAATGGAAATAGGTTATTTTATTTACAGCAATTACTTTTTTAATGATTTGATTGTGACAATTGGAAGCGCAGTTCTTGTTGGATATACTTTATATTCTGTGGTAAAATTTTTCTCAAAGATTAGAAATTTTATGAGTAAGCCTTTCAATTATTTAATGAGTAGAAATAAGGGTTTGGAGAGTGTTTTAAATTATATTATCGTTCCCCTGGAAATTGTTTTTTGTTCTTATATAATTATAAAAATCTTTATTAAATTTATAATTTTGGGTTAGATTAAATATGAGAAGGAAAAAAATATTTATAATTTATATAACTATCTGTTTTCTGCTTGTATCCGTAATTAATGTTTCATGTTTTATTTTCGGCAGCGGCCAGAAACTCGAACCTGTTAAAAGTATTGAGAATGCGGCAGAAACAGCAGGTAATTCGGAAACTGATATAGATACCCTGATGGAGAATGAGGAATTTATAGAAACCTTTAATAGTTTCTTTTACCCAGGCTCTACGGTCATTGAAGCAAAACAGGTGCAAGACGATGAAAATTTAATTTTTATTCTGCTTGAATCAACAGAAGTTTTTAAAGATGTAGAAGATTATTATAAACGGAAAAAAATCCAATCAATATGGAGCAGGTCAGAGATTTTTGAAAAAAGTTCGGAAGAGGCCGAAGAAGAATTTCTTGATTCGGGAAATGAAAACATACCTGTTTCTAAATTTACATATTCCAGCACAGAAAAAGACAAGGTTGCCAATATTTTAATCAAGGGCCTGGAAAAATATAGAACACAAATAATGATTATTTACTGGAATCTGCAGTAAGTAGCTAAATGGAAGACCATAAAACCTTAAATTCAAACGTCTATACTGTAAGTGAACTCAATTCAGACATAAGAAAAAATCTTGAATCAAATTATTCGAATATATGGCTTGAAGGAGAAGTCAGTAATTTTTATTTCCACGATAGAAAGCATATGTACTTTGATTTGAAAGATGAAGGATCTAAGATCAAAGTAGTTATGTTCCAATACTACAACAAAGATCTTATTTTTGACATAAAAGAAGGCCTGCATATTTTAATCAATGGTTATGTTTCCGTTTATGAAAAAAGAGGAGACTATCAGATCGTAGCTCTTGATGCCAGGCCCGTAGGGAAGGGTTCGCTGATCCTGGCTTTTGAGCGTTTAAAACAGGAATTAGAGAAAAAGGGATATTTTGATCCTGCACACAAGAAAAAGATTCCTTCCATGCCGGGTAAAATAGGAATAGCCACTTCGGCAGGCGGTGCGGTAATAAGGGATATTATTTCTGTTCTCAAACGAAGATTTAATAATTTCCATCTCGTCTTACGAGACGTCAATGTCCAGGGGATTACTTCAGATGATGAGATCTGTAAAGCGATAGATGATCTGTGTGAGTATGGTGTGGATGTGATCATACTGGCCAGGGGAGGTGGTTCGCTGGAAGATCTATGGGCGTTTAATACCAAAAAAATAGCCGAAAAAATATTTGACTGTTCCATACCCATAATTTCAGCAGTGGGACATGAAACAGATTATACTATCTCGGATTTTGTAGCAGATAAGCGCGCCGCCACTCCTTCAGTTGCAGGACAGGTAGTAATATTGGATAAGACGGCAGAAACGGAAAATCTGAAAGAAATGAGAAAAAAAATTAAGAATTTAGTAAAATCAAAGATATATATATTTAAAAAAGAGGTTAAGTTTTTAATCGACAGGAAGATTTTTGCACAACCAAGGACCATGCTGGATGGATTCGGCCAGGCTGCAGATGAAGCCCGTATAAAGCTTGTGGAAAATATAAAGGAGATCATCGCAGCCAGAATGAGGACGGTGTCAGATTATGCTCGGCTAATAGATAAAAAAGATATGCTTAAAAAGGTTCAAGCCTCCAGGACGGTAATCGGTAATATAAATATCAGGATTAATTCAATTATCAAAGGTTGTCTTGGTTCCAAGAAAAGTAAATTAAGACTTATGTTAGGAAAATTACAGGAAAGAAACCCGGTTGTCATCTTAAACAGGGGTTTTGCTCTTATATATAAAGAGAAGGCAGATGAAAGTATTAAAACCGCAGCAGAGGCAGAAATCAATCAGAAAATTAGAATAATTCTGGGTGATGGAATACTCAAGGCAAGAATATTCGATAAAATATATAAAAAATTGGAGTTGGGGTTAAAGAATGAAAATTGAAAAAATGAGTTTCGAACAGTCTATCGAAAAATTAGAAGAAATTGTAAAAGAACTTGAAAACGAAAATATTTCCCTGGAAGAGTCTATGGAGAAGTTTGAGACGGGTATTAAGCTTTCTTCTAATTGTCTTAAAAAATTAAATGAAGCCGAGGGAAAAATAGAGAAGCTGACCAGGTCCGGTGATGGGAAATTAATTGCCAGTGAACTGGATTTAGGAAAGGGAAATAAATAATATATAAGTAAAATAGCAAGCCGTTAACCGGTTTACCGGTAGGACGGAGTATTTTGATAAAAGCTATATATTGTGTGGTATTTAAATTGAATATATCAGAAGTAGCTATATATAGTTATATATTACTTTTAAATAAACATTAAATCAAATAATCATATTTATCTTCATATCTTTTTAAATAAATAGTTTACAAATTAATAATAGTGTGGTATCTTATTGCTGTGAAGTGGGGAGAAATGGAGAAAAAAGGTTGTAAATCCCTATAAATTAAAAAAAAATGGGGTAAATGGTGTTTTCGGGAACCTATCATAGGACAATTGATAGCAAAGGAAGAATTTTTATTCCTGCTGTATTCAGAGAAGAATTGGTAAAAGGTGTAATGATATCAAAGGGATATGGTTTGAAGTGCCTTTGTTTGTTCTCACAAGAAAAATGGGAGAAAGTAGAAGATAAAATAATCGAAAATAAAATTGCCGAAGGAGATGTTCAAAGATTTAAAAGGTGGTTTTACGCTTCTGCCGTAAAGGATACTGCGGACCAGCAGGGAAGAATAAGAATACCCCAAAACTTAATAGAATTCGCCGGGCTCAAGAAAGATATTGTTATAGTAGGCGTCTCAAAAAGAGCTGAAATATGGGATAAAGAAAACTGGCTGGAATATTATGGTGAAGCGGAATCTAAATATAAGAAAAATACGGATGTATTTGAAAAGTTAGAACTTTAAAGGTGTGTTGCAAATGAGTTTTGAGGGAATTCACATACCTGTTCTTTCAAAGGAGGTTTTATATTATTTAAATTTAAAGCAAGGTGATGTTATCTTTGACGGGACTCTTGGCGGTGCTGGTCATACCATAGAAATAATTAAAGTCATTGCCCCCACAGGCAGAGTAATTGGAGTTGATCTTAATAGTCAGACTTTAAGCACCGCCTCCACCAGGCTAAAAGATTTTTTAAAAAATATAATTTTAATAAATGACAATTTTTCAAATGTCAGAAAAATTTTAGAAAATTTAAATATAAAAAGTTTGGATGGAATATTGCTTGACCTGGGATTATCCTCTTTTCTGATTGAGAAATCAAAAAGAGGGTTTAGTTATCTAAGAGATGAAAAACTGGATATGAGGTTTGGAGATAATAATATAAGTGCATTTAACGTAGTAAATGATTATCCGGAGAGCAGGCTGATAGAGATTTTTCAGGAATATGGAGAAGAGAGATGGTCCAAATTGATTGCCAGAAGAATTAGCGGTTATAGAAAAAACAGGGATATAAAAACTACCGGAGAACTGGTGGAGATAATAAAAAAAGCAGTTCCTAAAGACTCTGGATATTACAAAAGGGGCAATCCGGCAAAGAGAATATTCCAATCGATTAGAATAGAGGTTAATCAGGAATTGGACAGTTTAAAAACAGCAATTGAAGATGGTTTTAAAATGTTAAAAAGCGGAGGAAGAATGGTTGTGATATCTTACCATTCTTTAGAAGACAGAATAGTAAAAAAGACATTTTTAAAATTTGGAGGAGCATGTATTTGTCCGCCGGATCTGCCGGTCTGTGTATGCGGAAGGGAAAAAAGAGCTTTAGTAATTACAAAGAAAGCAGTTAAACCCGGACCCGAAGAAGTCAGATTGAATTCGCGTTCAAAGAGTGCAAGGTTAAGGGCTCTGGAGAAATTATAAATTAATTTATGAATTTATTTTTAAAATGAATCTAGGATTAGCAGAAAAAAAAGAAATTTATAGAAATAAATCTTATCCTTTGCTATATCTAGAGAAGGCATCGGACGAAGATAAGAATACGGAAAATATAGTATATAGCAATAAAGGATTGTTCTATATAATTATAATAGCCATAATTTTTACCTGTCTGGGTATTCTTTTAAATATCGGACTTAAAATACACAATATAAATTATCAAAAAAGCATATATGGAATTAATGAAATGATTTCCCTGGAAGAGGAAAGGAGCGACCGTCTGCTGCTGAAAATATCGGAATTAAAATCACCATCCAGAGTTATTGAGATTGCCGAAAATGATCTGGGCATGAATATGTCCGGCAATTTCCAGATAGTCGAGATTTCGGACAGCGGGCTTAAAAATAACGAAAAAATATATAATTACATATCGAAGGACACAACTGCCATAACTGCAAATTATGATAGCTTTTTAGGAACTATCTACTATGTCCAGGATATAGTGCTGGTAGTATCAGAAAGTGTACTGACATTTTTTATTCCCTAATTTATTATGTATATTTAAAAAATGTTTAGAGATAGAAATAACATCAGGATAAACAGGAAAAGATTATATTTCCTGTTTATTTTATTTTTAATTGCTTTTTTATTGATAATCTATAGGCTGGTCTCTATCCAGTATTTAAATGCTCCAAAGTTTAAGAGTTATGCGGAGTTTCAGCATATAGGTGAATTTGTGTTAAGTTCCAAAAGAGGTAAGATCCTGGACAGGAACGGATCTGAACTGGCAACCAGCCTAAATGAGAGAACTGTATGTGCGAATCCGGGTTTTGTTTTAGATTCAGAGTATGAATCAAAAATCCTTGCGGAAATATTGGAACTGGACAAAGATGAGGTAAAAGAAAAACTAGACAATAAAGAGCTGGGGTTTGTATATATAAAGAGAAAAGTTTCTTTAGAAAAAGCTGAAGAAATTATTGAATATAACCTGCCAGGAATATATTTTCAAAATGAATCCAAAAGATATTATCCTCTGGGTGATATTGCGGCTTCAATAATAGGCTTTGCAGGTGTGGATAATGAAGGTCTTTCCGGGATAGAGCTTCAGTATGAAAATGTTCTTCGCGGAATTGACGGTAAAGCAATTACCGAGAAAGATGTTTTCGGCAATATAATCCCGGGTGAGAATAATATTTATCTGGAACCGGTGGATGGTAAGGACGTGGTACTCACTATCGATTCACAGATTCAATATATGGCACAGAGACAATTAGAAGAAATTGTTCTGGAATTCAATGCCCTAAGAGCAATTTCCATAGTAATGAACCCCAAAAGCGGAGAGATTTATTCAATGGCAGCTTACCCCGGCTTTGATTCAAATAATTACTCTGAAGCCGATCCGGAATTATATAAGACATTGGGAATATCTTATACTTATGAGCCCGGTTCTACTTTTAAAATAATAAATGTTGCTTCGGCGATAGAAAATGGTTCGGTGGG
>CAZBSE010000013.1:0-49331 GCA_964494385.1 uncultured Actinomycetota bacterium
GGCCTTTTTAAAATATTTTTTAAAGGGATGGCACAGTAAGGGTACTCCAGGACATTCCGGGTAATGTAATAGTGAACATATATTCACCAAAACATATATTTAAAGCTTTCGGATTTTGTTCATCATTTTGTAATACAATAATAAGTTCATCATCCGGATTTGAAAAAGCAATTGCATTGTCTTCTTTACTGGTAACATTTATATATTCGGCTCCCGGCTCTACAAAAGAAGTAAAATGCTTAAACGCATAAAACATTGGCGTATAAATAACCTCTTTTGTATTTTTATCTACGACAACCGCCGCATTTTGGGGCCAGGGCCTCTCTGAATCTATGCTCTTCCCCTCCTCATCCAGCACCATATTCCACAGTAGGTATGAATTTACACCTTCATCAAAATAAGCCTTTACTTTATTCCAGGTATATACTCCGTATGCCCAGTCATTCTGAGGACGGTTGGGATCAAAACCAGTTTTCCAGTGCCAGTTACCACATTCCGTTTCTGTCTGCATGGTTTTTTTATCAGGATAATCGATGAGTGTTTTTGCTACGGAACTGAGCCCATCCCATTGAAAACCTACTATAGATACATAACTGTTAGCTACCGGATCACTTAATACAGTTTCCGGGAAAGCTGAATAATCACTATCCTGTATCGTGCCCAGCATTATCTCCGTTTCCGTATTTCTTTCTTTAAATAAGGGCCCCATATAATCCCGGATAAAAACCAAAAACTGCTCCGGTGTCCAGATACAGCTTGGATAATTTGTTTTAATCAGCGGTTCATTTTGTACGGCAACTGCATATATATCAATATTCTCAGTTTTATATTCTTCAACAAAGCGGGCGAGGTACAGGGCAAATGCTTTGTACACTTGAGCATCATCTTTCATATACCCGCTGTCAAAGGCTCCGTTTGTCTTCATCCATGTCGGAGGAGTCCAAACTGATCCCCAAATCTTTAAATCTGTTTTATATTTTAGGGCTGCATTTATATAAGGTATAAGGAATTTCCTATCACGTTCAATAGAAAAATCCTCCATATCAAAATCGTCCTTAGTTTCATCCAATGTATAGCGGCTGATTGCGTAGTCACTTGCGCCAATCGGTACCCTGCAGATATTGAACTTGGCACCCTCCTTCGGGTCAAAAAGTTCTTTTATTACTTTGTCCCTTTCTTCAGGAGTTAAAAGTGAAAGCGCCTCCCATCCTTTTTCATTGAAAGCTCCGCCAAAACCATCTATTTCCTGTTTGGGAGACGAAATATCTATGGTTACATCGGCTCCTTGGCCTTCTCCCTGGAGTGCGGTTAAAGGTTCCATATCCTGCCACTGCTTATCCTGGGTACTTAGTTTCCAGGAAACTTTTACGGATGGTTCTTCAGTGATTATTTCCTCTTCTACCTTTTCTTCAGCAACAGCTTCTTCTGTTTTAATACATCCTGTGACGCTTAATAAAAAGATCAGTGATAATATAAGGATTATTGAAAATATTTTTTTTAACATTTTACTCCTTTCAAATTGCTATAATTATAACAAACATATACTTTAAAACACCACAAAATAATTTTTAAGGAAGTGTACAGGCACTCTTAAGTTAGGTGGTTTTTCATGTATAAGTTGGTGTAAATATCAGTGGAAAGAACTACTTAAAGAAATATTTCAATATATATTCTAAAAAAAATAAAGAAATAGAATTTTAATAAAAATAATGCTTATATGAAATTAATGTTTCTATAAAATACGTATTAATCAGAAAAACTGGGGAAAGAAAGTAATGCCAACTGAAGGATATGAAATAATTGAACTTGTAAAAAATGAAAAATATGAAGAAGCGCTGTCTTATTTTAAAAAAGCTGTGAAACTTCGTGGGGATTTAACGGATAATTACTGGCTTAATGCTACTCTTTCCAGGTTAGGCCGCAGTTAAAATTTTTATAGACGGATTTGTCAGGGGCAAAAATCAATTTTTTTTATTTCTGTTTTATTACGTTCCATATTAATTCTTATCTTCAGTATTTAAATATGATAATTTATATAAATTGCTTCGTCCTTTGCTTACTTCTAATTCCATGAAGGCGACCAGTCCCACGAACTGTTGTCGGTAAGCCTTACCTGGTTTTTCCCATCGGAACCCATAATATAGATTTCCCAGTTGCTGCTGCGGTCTGACACAAAAGCAATCCTGGACCCGTCAGGGGACCATGAAGGATACCAGTCCCATGAATTATTATTGGTAAGGTTGACCTGGTTTTTTCCGTCAGAATCCATGGTATAGATTTCAAAATTTCCATTACAGTTTGATGCAAAAGCAATTCTAGATCTACCCGGAATCAGGATCCTGCAGCCTTCTAAAGAGAATACTGCAGCTATTGATATAATAATAAGCAGATATGCTAATAATTTTTTCATTTTTGGTTAAAAATAAATTTTTACCTTATCATGGTATATTATATTGATTTTATGCTATATGTGTGAATATTTAAAAAATATTACTTCAGCCGCTTATAGGGGCAAACATTATTAAGTAAACAGTTGGGCAATATATTTTTTATTATACAGATCGTCATATAAAATTTTTCTTGTATCTAACCCATCTAACCAATAAAATAAAAAATATTATCTAAATAAATTGTTCCACTTAATCCGGGAGAAGTTATAGCGTATTTTACCCGTTACTGTCATACAGGGTGATAAAATCATAAAAAACAGGAAATTGATTTAAATTTAGTCTTAATAAAATACTATGACTGAAAAAATTCAAATTGCTATAATTGGCGGAGGGGTTATAGGCTGTGCGGTAGCTTATGAACTTTCCAGAGATTCAGAGCGGAGCATAGTAGTAGTTGAGAGAAACAGGCAGATTAAAGGTGAAAATCAATCTTCAAGAAATTCAGGGGTTATCCATTCAGGAATATATTATAACCGCAGGGTAGGTCCTCTTAAAGCCAGGCTGTGTGTAGAAGGAAATGAAATGCTTTATAATTTC
The DNA here is from genome assembly GCA_964494385.1 of uncultured Actinomycetota bacterium. Lineage (GTDB taxonomy): Bacteria > Actinomycetota > Humimicrobiia > Humimicrobiales > Humimicrobiaceae > CAZBSE01. The sequence goes on from CAZBSE010000013.1 coordinate 2,988, forward strand.
TGTACCAGGTATAATGTCCCCTACAAAAAGACAGGGAAGCTTGTAGTGGCCACTGATAGGCTGGAAGAAGAATATCTTGAGGATGTCTATAGAATTGCAAAGGAGAACCAGGTTCCGGGAGTAAAAATGATTGATGGAAGAAAGGTGACCGATTATGAACCCAATATTAGGGCCCTTTCTGCTATGTATGTTCCATCTACGGGAATTATAGAGCCGACCGCTCTCGTAGATAAACTCTACAGGCTTGCCGAGTCTAACGGTGCCATGTTTCTTAACGGTAATGAAGCGGTGGAGATTAAATCCCGAAATGAAGGTTTTAAGGTAAAGATAAAATCGGATAAAGAGATTGAAACATTCGAAACCGTAATGCTTATTAATGCTGCAGGATTGTACTCCGATGATATTGCCAGAATGATAAATCCAAAAAGCCCGTACAGTATGGATCCGGTGGGAGGTGAATGGGTAAAGTTTTATAAAAGCAGAAGAGAAGATATTTATATGAACGGCATGAATATCTATCCGGTGCCTTTTGGCTATCTTCCCGGTGGGGAAAAATTAAGAGTTAGTTTTAATGAGTTTCAAAAGCAGTTTAAACTGGGAAAGGTAAATAAGTCTACCGGAGTTCATTTAAGCCCGACCCTGGAGATAAAAGGAAATGAATTTGAAATAGGAGATACGGTGATTGTCGGTCCGGCTTATTCGGAACCCGGAAACAGAGAGGATTACAGACAGAAAAGAGAAAAAGAATACTATCTGGATATGGTAATGCCATTTTTTCCCGATCTGAAACTGGAGGATATAAGTTTACACCAGACGGGCATCAGAGCTAAATTGAAAGATTATTATGATTTTGTGATTGAAAGAGACCCGGAATATCCTAATGCCCTAAACCTGGTTGGAATGGACTCACCGGCCCTGACTGCTTCACTGGCCGTGGCCAGATATGTAAGAGAATTGCTTGAATAATAAATCCTGCCATAAACGCTCTTTTATTTTATATATATTATGGTAATATTGCCAGATATAAAAAAGTTCTATTTTTTAAAATAACGGATTCCCCAATAAAAAGGAGAGTAAAAGTGGAAGAGATTGAAAGGTGTGAAGAATGCGGAAAGGTCCTGAAGGATAAATCGCAAGAGCCGTATTGCAAGGAATGTGATGAGAAATTGGATAAGCAGTTTGACAGTATAGAAGATAATATAATGATTTTCAAAGAACTCCTGGATAGTGAAATAAAAGTCCTTGAAAAGTTTGAGGACTCGGATATCAAGGATCTTTTTAAAAGAGTATATCAAAAATTTTCCAGTGAAGAGGGAGGATTAAAGCGCGAAAGCCTGGCTGTTCTGATTAAATTGAAAAATTCGTTTAATTTAAAAGAATCGGAGTTGGGAATCGGAAATTTTCTTGATGAAAAAGAGATCAAGAAATTAAAACCGAAGGATGAATGTCCTGAATGCAGTAAAAAAATAAAAGAGGATTTTAATCTTTGTCCCTATTGCGGTTATAAATTAAAAGATGATTTTGTAAGTAAATTTTAATCGTATCGTCGCTAACTTCTTTATAAATATTATTAATATTATGCAAAACAGAAATATATCTGCGGGGTATAAACTAATTTTAAATTGACCTTCTTAAAGATGCTAAATGCATGGCCTCATCTGGAAATAAGACAGTTATGGTTAAGTTTATTATTCAGATGTAAAAAAATGATTGTAAATAAATATTTATAATTATATTATAAATATTAAATTTATATTGCTGTTAACTGTATTTATTTAAAATATTAAATAGCATAATCACTGCTGCAACTTTTTTAAAAACTATGGAGTCGCAAAAAAAGCAAATTTTAAACGGCGATCTGAGGGTTCTTCTTTTTAAATTTTCACTCCCCGGTGTTATTGGTATGGTGATAAGTGCCCTCTATAACTTCATAGACACTATCTTTGTAGGCAACGGCGTAGGATCACTGGCCATTGCGGCGCTTACCATAGTCTGTCCGGTACAGATTATTATGCTGGCCATAGGCTTGATGATAGGAGTCGGCGCAGCATCCATAATATCCAGGGCTCTGGGAGGGAACAATCATAAACTTGCAGTAAAGGTAGCAGGTAATGCAGTTATTTTGAATATCCTGATAAATATGGTGCTCATGATTATTGCTTTTATTTTTGTGGATAAGATTCTTGTTTTTTTTGGAGCTTCTCCCGATGTACTGCCATATGCCCGTGATTATCTGTCAATTATTTTATTCGGATTTATATTTTTTTCCTTTTCACTTGCGTCCAATCATATAATCAGAGCAGAAGGCAAACCCAGGGCAGCCATTTATCCTATGATGGTAGGCGCAGTATTGAATATAATTCTGGATCCTATTTTCATATTTGTATTTAAAATGGGTGTAAGGGGTGTGGCACTGGCCACTATTATCAGCCAGTTTTTGAGCTCAGTATATATTATACTGTATGCCTTTTATGGAAAAAGCGTATTCAAGCCCAGGGCAGAGATGTTAAAACCCGATGGACTCGTGATGAAAAATATTCTTTTTATTGGATTGCCTTCATTTTTTATGGCCGTTATCGATAGTATAATTTTCCTGATATACAATAGGGCCATCCTGCATTATGGAAATGATATCTATATAGCTATTGCGGGAATTATTATCAGAATAGTTGATATGACTGTTATGCCCATCCTGGGGATCAGTTACGGTTTTTCTACTATTGCCAGTTTTAATTATGGGGCAAAATTATATACAAGGGTTAAGAAAATTATGGGTGAAGCTATACTCTGGACAACAGTAATTGCATCTGTGGGATTTATAGTCACTATGTTTTTCCCCCGATACCTGCTTGACATATTCAGCAATGATCCGGAACTGATAAGCATGGGAGTTTTGCCCATGAGAATTATTGTGATATTTATGCCAATACTTGGTTTTTTAATAATCGGAGGAATTATGTTCCAGGCTATCGGCAAGCCGCTGCCTGCACTGATTATCAATCTGTCCAGACAGATCATTTTTTTAATTCCCGCTATTTTTATCCTTCCTCTTTTCTTCGGGTTGAATGGAGTAATGCTTTCATGGCCGGTCTCGGATTTTCTTTCTTTTCTGGTAACGGTAATATTTGTTTTATGGGAAATGAAATTGTTCAGAAGGATGATGGAAGCGGCAAAAGAGAGGGCATAATCTCAAGCAGAGCGATAGCAACAGTACGAACAAAACAGGTCCCGGAGAAGAAAATTTCTTGACAATTCTATTTCCTTTAATATAATAAATATTTCTTGTGCCGCAATTTGGGGTTAAACATAAAGTTTTTTTTAAACACTTCTGATTGAGTTTAATCAATTAATTTATTCTTAAATAAAAATTCCTTTTAGAAACCGGTGAAAGCAATGGAAAAACAAAAGAAGCAAATCTTAAACGAAAACTTGAGGTCATTATTATTCAAGTTTTCCCTTCCATCTATAACAGGAATGGTAACAATAGCGTTATATAATTTTGTTGACACCCTGTTCGTTGGAAATGCGGTAGGCCCGAATGCGATTGCCGGCCTTACAATAGTTCTGCCCGTAGTTATTTTTATAGTGGCCATTGGCCTTCTTACCGGAGTAGGCGCGGCTTCCGTAGTATCCCGCTCGCTGGGTAAAGGGGATAATGAAAAAGCAGTAATTACCGGTGGGGATAGTTTTATTTTGAATACAATTTTCAATATTATAACAATTGTACCCATTTATCTTTTTAGTGACAGGATACTTATATTTTTAGGTGCCTCAAGTGAAGTTTTGCCATATGCAAGGGATTATCTTGAGATTATGCTTTTTGGTTTTTTGTTTTTATCTTTCTCTGTTAACGGCTCCAGTCTGATCAGGGCGGAAGGCAAGCCCAGGGCGTCTATGTATGAAATGGTTTTAGGAGCGGTTTCAAATATAATTCTTGATTATTTCTTCGTAATTGTGTTTGGATGGGGAGTTAAGGGTGCGGCAATTGCAACAGTTATAAGCCATATAATCAGCACTATTTATTTTATAGTCTTTTTTATGTCCAGCAAGAGCATATTTAAAATCAAGCTTAATATGTTCAAAATAAACAAATCCATATCCCGTGAAATTTTAAGTCTCGGAACTCCTTCCTTTTTGATGGAAATTATCGGTAGTGTGATGTTTTTACTTTTTATTAAGATTGTTCGCCGGTACGGCGGAGATGTATATATTACTATTACCGGAATCGGTATCAGAATTATCGATCTGATATTTATGCCTATTCTGGGAATAAGCCAGGGTTTTTCTCCTATTGTGGGATTTAATTATGGAGCGAAACTTTATCCAAGAGTTAAAAAGGTCTTAGCGGAAGCATTTATCTGGAGCTCGGTTATATCCATAGCAGGATTTATTGTTATGGTAATCTTTCCTGAATCGCTTATAAAGATTTTTACCAGCGACATGAGCGTGGTAGAAAAAGGAATCGGACCTTTAAGGATGATAGCAATGCTGGCACCTTTATGGAGCTTTCCCATACTGGGCAGCACATTTTTCCAGGCTATAGGTAAACCCAGACCTTCTCTGGTTATAACCCTGTCCAGGGACCTGTTTTTCTTTATGCCGGCTATTTTTATACTACCTATTTTCTTTGATCTTACGGGAGTATGGATTTCCTGGCCGGTTACTGATTTCTGCTGCTTCTTTATAACCACCATATTTTTAGTAAAAGAGATAAAGACAATAAACAGAAATATAGAAATGGGAGGGACCAAGATAGCATAATTCCCTTATTTGTTTATGCTGTTTGGCCGGCTACTGATTTAAAAAACATTTTTCCGTATTGAAAAATATAATATTTCCTCATATTTAATATGTTATAATATTTGATTGGTGGAGAGATGGCTGAGTGGTTTAAGGCGCACGCTTGGAAAGCGTGTAAGCGGCGTAAGCTGCTTCGAGGGTTCAAATCCCTCTCTCTCCGCCAGTTATTCTTCATTTCATAATAGAAGTTGATATGGATATTGAGCATAAAGTTAATGATGCAATAAAAAAACTTAAGTCCCTATCAAATCCTAAGGCTGTTAAGGGAATGGCAAGATACGGGATTAATCCGGAAAAAAATCTTGGCGTATCAATTCCGAACTTAAGACAGATTGCCGGAGAAACCGAAAGAAACCATGTGTTGGCCCTTAATTTGTGGTCGACCGGCATCCATGACGCCAGGATACTGGCGGGAATGATTGACGAACCGGCTAAAGTTTCCGAAGAGCAGATGGAGGATTGGGCAGGTGATTTTGATTCCTGGGATGTTTGCGACCAGGTCTGCATGAATCTCTTTGAAAAAATTCCTATTGCTTATGGCAAGGCAGTAGAATGGAGCGGCAGGGATAAAGAGTTTGTAAAAAGGGCCGGATTTGCTCTTATGGCTATACTTGCGGTAAAAGATAAAAAAGCAGGAGATGAAAGATTTATAAAGTTCTTGCCATATATCAAAAAGGAGTCGGCCGACAGCAGAAATTATGTAAAAAAGGCGGTAAACTGGGCCTTAAGGCAAATTGGTAAAAGGAATATCAGGCTTAATGAGCTGGCTGTCAAGACAGGAGAAGAAATTTGCACCTTTGATTCCAATAGTGCAAAATGGATTGCATCTGATGCTCTAAGGGAGCTTAAAAGCGAAAAAATTCAGAAGAGATTGATTGATAAAGAAAAGAAGAATAAATAAACCTTATTGCAATGGAAACTTTATTTTAACCAGGCGGTTAGGGTGTATTGATTTATTAAAATAAAAAATGAGGATATAAAATGTTAATCGAAAGGGGAACAATATGGCAGGTCAGGAGACATTAATTGCGTACTGTGGTCTTTTCTGCGGCGAATGTTTTAGCCATCAGGGAAAAATTGCCGATCTGTCCAGGGACCTGAGGAAGGAACTCCGGCAATCAAGATTTGACAGGACCGCGGAATCATTATCCAAAATTTCTTTTTTTAAAATTCTTAAAAACTATCCCCAGTGCTATGAAGTATTGGGCGCCATGGTAAAGCTAAGATGCAAGGCTGCCTGCAGGGGCGGAGGAGGAGACCCTAATTGTGCTATCAGGAGATGCTGCCGTAAAAAAGAGCTGGAGGGATGCTGGCAGTGTGAGGACTTCGAGGACTGCAGAAAAATGGATTTCCTGAAGGCAAACCATGGAGATGCACATATAAAAAATTTAAGGAAAATAAAGAAAAAAGGGGAAAAAGAATTTTTAAAAGGTGAAAAGCACTGGTATTCAAAGATTAAAGAGTAATATTGCCGGTGGTACGGAGAGATGGCTGAGCTGGTCGAAAGCGCTCGACTCGAAATCGAGTGTACCGCCATAAGCGGTACCGTGGGTTCGAATCCCACTCTCTCCGCCAGTTAGGAAATGGCTGTCTGCTCTTGGAATAATTTGATATTTTAAGTTTTGGATTGGCTTGTTGGCAACTTCGTTTATCCACGGCCATATTTGTAATTATGAGCAGGGGAAGGAGGTGTGAAAATGGGAATATTTGCTAAACCTAACATTGAAAAGATGAAGGTCAACAAAGATGTCAGAGGTTTGATAAAAGCCCTGGGGTATAAGAAAGAGGCTTCTATTCGACGTGATGCTGCAGAAGCTCTCAGGGATGTAAGTGATGAAAGGGCGGTAGGACCTCTCATCCAGGCTCTGCAGGATGAAGAGAGAGCGGTTCAGCACCAAGCGGCATGGGCCCTTGGAGAGATAGGAGATGCAGGGGCAGTGGAACCTTTAATCGAAGCTCTGAAGATGAAGAGGGGATGGTTCGGAGCGGTATGGGCCCTTGGAGAGATTGGAGATACAAGAGCGGTAGAACCTCTCATTAAAGCTTTAAAGGATGAAGACGATTTTGTTCGAAGAGCAGCAGCAGAAGCTTTGGGAAAAATAATAAATGCAAGAGCGACAGAATCCCTAATTGAGGCTCTGCAGGATAAAGATGAAGTTGTCCGATGGAGAGCAGCAGAAGCCCTCGGAAAGATAAGAGATGAGAGGGCGGTAGAACCTCTTATTCAGGCTCTGAAAGATGAAGAGCTAAGAGTTAGAAATAGAGCATCAGAAGCTCTTGTAACTATAGGAGAGCCAGCTGTAGAAACTCTCATTCAAGCTTTAAAAGACGAAGATAGCCGTGTTAGGCAGAAAGCAGCAGAAGCTTTTGTTGGAAAGATAATAGACGAAAGAGCTGTAAAACCTCTCATTCAGACTCTGAAGGATGAAGATGAAGGTGTTCGAAAGAAGGCAAAAGAGGCTCTTTGCATTTTTCCAGTCTCTGTACAACTCGTTCAGGCCCTGAATGACAGAGATGATTTGATTCGCGCAGGCGTAGAGGAAGTAGTCGCCCACAAGGGTAATATTGCTGAAAATATTAGAGTATTTGCCAAGATTCTTGAAGGTAACGATGTAGATGTTAGTGGCAAGAGAAGTCTGATGCGCATTCTCCAGAAAATACCCGGTATGCTAAAGACTCTTGACACCTATAAAATACCCCCGCTGGGCACAGAGGCAGGCAATGATGATTAACTTTGAGGAAGTTAGGAGTTAATTATTATGTTTCTTGCTATACCCAAACAAGTAAAAACATCTGCAGGTCCCTGGAACATGCTATTTGTAAAAAGGCAAAGGAACTCAGGCATTCCCAATTATTCTTATTTACTTTTGATAAGGAAAGTCTTTATTCGCACCTGCACTGGGAAAAAATCGGAGAAGACAGTTTTAGGGACAGATCGGTTAAATTAATGAAGAAAGAATTATCATTGGAGCAGTATGAGTATGGAAGAAATGAATATAAGAGTTAAGAAATCTGAATGTTTATATTATGATAAAAGAGCTGACGAATATGATGAGATATATACATTAGGCAGAGGCCCGGCTTCAATAACAGATCCAAATACATATAGAGATGATGTTATTAAGGTAAGGGAATCAATCAAAAAGCAAAATATCAGAGGGATGGTTTTTGATGTTCCTTGCGGAACTGCGTTCTGGATGCCTTCATATTACCGGAATGCTGATCGGATGATCCTTATCGATCAATCGGCAAATATGCTAAAAAAGGCAAAAGAACGTGCCGGAGCCTTGAATTGTCTGCAGAGGTGCCAATTTTTTAAAATTGATGCCTTTCATCTGGGATCTGTTAAATTAAAACCCTCAGTATATTTGATCGGATTTTTTTTAAGTCATTTAACACCTGAGGAAGAAATTAAATTTTTCTCATTGATAAAGAATAAAATTGACAGGAAAGGAAAAATTATAATCCTAGATTCAACATGGTCCGAAGAAAGAGCAAAAACAAGGAACAGGGCAGGAAGGCAATTGCGAAAATTGAATAATGGAAAAACATTTGAGATATACAAAAGATACTTTACCAGAGAGGATCTTAAAAATATATCAAAAAGAGAATCTTTATCTATTAATATTGAATATTTCGGAGGAGCGTTTTTTGCGGCGGTTTTAATTTTATGAATAGAATAATTGAGAAAATCAAAAAGATATGTCCGGATGATTTATATGAGATCGGACATGCTTTACTGCAAGGAATTTTGTAGAAAAATATCAATGGAAAAAATTGGAAAAGAAATAAGTTTATGCGGAATCTGTATATCCGTTTGTCCCCTAGGTAGAAAATAAATGTAAAATGGAATAAACATTCGAAAATCTGATTTAAGGAAGTTGATATGTATAATATTGAAACGTTAATAGCCAGTATTTCATATTGCGGATTAATCTGTAAGTTATGTTTTCTTGAGGAGAAATGTGATGGATGCAGGATCGTCAATATTAAATGTGAACGGAATTGTTCAGATAAAGGATGTTACCAGAGGAATTGCTGCATAAAAAAGAATTATGAAGGTTGTTGGGAGTGTAACGATGTATATAAATGTGAAGAGGGGATATATTCGTTGGGGAGATATTCCAAGGTAAAAGCATTTGCAACTTGCATAAGGGAAGAGGGGAAAAAGACTTTCATAAGATATGTATTGGACAATATGAAAAAAGGTTGGAGCGTTGAAAAAGGGAAAGACTATGATAACAAACCGATAGAAGAAGTACTGAAGATGTTAAGAGGGAAATAAAGATGCATGCTGTACAATATAGAAGTAATTTCCTATAATCCCATAAGCAACACAAGATTTACCAGTATAATGAATAAAATTTTTGAATGAGGTAATTTATTTTTTATTATAATTTATTACATACTGTATCTCTTTAATCACACCATATTTTTTCAGTCAGTAGAGCCTTTTGAAAATGAAATTCACGGGACTATAAGTTTAATGAAAATAGGAAGACATAAAATTAAATTAATAATATTCGATATGGATGGATTGATGTTTGATACTGAGAGATTGGCATCTATATACTGGAAAGAAGCAGGCAAAAAGTTTAATTACAAAATTGATGATAGTATTTTTGAGAAAACAATCGGTTTGAGTATTACAGAAACAGAAAAAATCTATAAAGAACAATACGGAGCAGGTTTTCCCTTTGAGGAAATAAATAATGAAAGAATAAGACTTACGAAAAATCACGTTCTGTCAAAAGGAGTGCCCTTAAAAGAAGGGCTTTACGAGCTGCTGGAATATATTGAGGCAAAGCAGTTGAAAAAGGCGCTGGCAACATCAACGGATAAGAGCAGAGCGGAAATGCTCCTGAATTTATCAAATACCAGAAGATATTTTGATGCTGTCACTTACGGTAACGAGGTAATGAACGGAAAACCCGATCCTGAAATTTTCCTTAAGACATCCAGGAAAATGAATTGTCCGCCGGAGGCCTGTATGGTTCTGGAGGACTCGAAAAATGGAATAACAGCAGCATATAGAGCAGGAATGCTGCCGGTTATGATTCCGGACATGAATGAACCGGAAAAAGAGATTGAAGTGATGTTATTTAAAAAATTTAAAAGTCTGATAGAGGTCAGGGATTATCTTAAAAATAATTTAAAGGCTTAGTGTGCCAGAGGCCACATAAAATTATTGGAGTAGATAAACCTTAACGAAGAGCCCAGGATAATTGAGCTGCTGCAAAATGGATTCTATATTGCAAATTTATTTGTACCGCAGATGGGTTCTTTACCGGGTAAGCCCAATTCTCTGATCCTGGGTTATCTTGATGCGGCATACAAATTCAATATCCAAAAGTAGATTTTTAGTTCCATAAAAATTATCGGAATGAGGATCTTGACTGGATGATTGTTTATCACTTTTAAGTAATATCGTGATCCGGTAATAATAATTTTATATTGATGATTAAAATAAGAGAGATAAAAGCAAGATCGATCATAACCGCATCAAATCTGCCGGGAACGGATTATGTAATAAATCCATATGTAGGCTGTATTCATTCCTGCCTTTATTGTTATGCCAGGTTTATGAAGAGATTTACGGGGCACAGGGAACCCTGGGGAAGATTCACTGATGTAAAAATAAATGCAGCGGATTTAGTTCCGGAAAAAACAGACAGGTATAAAGGAAGGTCAATTTTTTTAGCTTCGGTTACCGATCCATACAATCCTCTGGAAAGAAAATATCAGCTTACCCGGAAAATACTGGAAAAACTTGTTCCGCTTCTGCCGGATCTGGGAATACAGACTAAATCAGATCTGATACTAAGAGATATTGATATACTGCAGCAGTTTAAAAATTGTCAGGCGGGACTGACAATAACTACCCTGGATGAGAATTTAAGAAAGGAAATAGAGACCTCTGCTGCATCTGTTCCAAAAAGGTTGGAAGCGCTTGAAAAATTAAAAGAAGCCGGAATAGGCAACTACGTTTTTATAGGCCCCATACTTCCTTTTTTAACAGACTGGAAGGAGATTATCCTAGCTGCCAAAAACTTTACCGATTTTTATATGTTTGAGGATCTTAACATAGCCGGCACGGTCTGGAATTCCGTAAAAAAATGGCTCTCCGAAAAGTATCCGGACCTGCTGGGAAAATACGAATGCATCTACTTTACTAAAAATGATTATTGGGATAAAGTTGAACAGGATATAGAAAAGTTTTGCAAAAAACAAAAAGTGAGCTTTAAAATTTATTTTCACCATGGGAAAAAAAGTCAACGGATTATTCCTGGCAGTCAATGTTAAATGTCGAAGAGAATAAAAAAATTAAAATAAGAAACGCCGTAAGAGGGGATCTTGAAGCCATAACCGGGATATACAATTATGCTGTTGTGAATACAATGGCTACTTTTGATACCAGGCCGAAAACGGTAAAATCCAGGGAAAAATGGTTTGGCAGGCATTCCGGCAGGCACCCCATTATAGTGGCAGAAAACAAAAATACTGTTGTCGGCTGGGCCTCGCTTTCACAGTGGTCGGATAGATGTGCTTATAGAAATACTGCTGAAGTATCGGTATACGTCAATAAGGATAATCAGGGTCTGGGAGTAGGCAGTGTGTTGATGTCAGCGATAGTAGGACTGGCACGAAAGAATAAATTTCATGCGGTGATTGCCAGAATAGCGGGGGATAATGAGGTAAGTGTCGGTCTGCACCGGAAATATGGCTTTTTTAATGTGGGGGTGTTAAAAGAGGTTGGATTTAAATTTAACCGTTATGTTGACGTCCGTCTGATGCAATTAATCCTGGAGGAAAATGAAGAAGATTGATAATCACGGGATATAGAAGCAAAATCGAAAATCATTTTAGAGAAAAATTAAAGTTAATTTACGTTTAGGGAGGAAAAATGGAAAATTTTACATTTAAGAATGCCACCAAAATAATTTTTGGAAAAGATACCGAGAATCAGGTGGGAAAAGAGGCAGCCGCATACGGCAGCAGGATTTTACTGCATTACGGAGGGGGAAGCATCAGAAAATACGGACTTTATGATAAAGTTATGCGGTCATTGAAGGATGCCGGCCTCAATGTAATCGAACTGGGCGGCGTACAGCCCAATCCCAGGCTTGAACTGGCAAGAAAGGGAATAGATATATGCCGTAAGGAAAAAGTTGATTTTATTGTAGCAGTTGGCGGGGGAAGTGTAATTGATTCAGCTAAAACTATAGGAGCAGGAGTACCTTACAGCGGTGATGTATGGGATTTCTATGCAGGTAAGGCCGTAGTGGAAAAAGTTATTCCTGTGGGAGTTGTTCTTACGATACCCGCCTCAGGCAGCGAGTCAAGCAGCAGTGCGGTAATAACCAATGAGGACGGGCTGTATAAGAAAGGCTTTATCAGCGAGATGATGCGTCCCGCATTTGCAATTTTAAATCCTGAGATTACTTATACCCTTCCTGCTTATCAGACTGCCTGCGGGGCAGCTGATATAATGGCGCATATAATGGAAAGATACTTTACCACGGTAAAAAACGTTGATCTTACAGATGGATTATGCGAGGCTGCGCTGAAAACAATTATTAAAAATGCTCCGGCAGCGCTAAAGGAACCGGAAAATTATGCAGCTCGAGCCGAGATTATGTGGACAGGTGCCATTGCCCATAATGACCTGCTGAGTACCGGAAGGATAGGTGATTGGGGTTCTCATAAGATAGAGATGGAGATAAGCGGATTATACGACCTTGCCCACGGCGCCGGACTGGCAGTTATTTTTCCCGCATGGATGAAATATGTATACAGGCAGGATATGGAAAGATTTGCCCGGTTTGCAGTGAAGGTATGGAACCGGGACCCTGATTTTTACGATATTGATAAAGTGGCCCTGGCAGGAATAGAAAGCCTTGAAAATTTCTTTAAGCAGATAGGGCTGCCCGTTACTCTTAAGGAAGCAAATATTCCTTATGACAGATTGGAAGAGATGGCCGGAAAATGCACCCAACGGGGGCCGATTGGCAGCTTTGCCAGGCTGGAAACAGATGATGTGCTTGAAATATTGAAGATGGCAAAATAAGCGGTACCCGGCAGCTAAATTATCTAAAACATAAATATGAGTACGGTCAGATATCTGGAAAAAGATAGAATTATTTATCAGGGGATCACTATAGAGCAGCTGATATGAAAAATTTAAGCTATCTATCAGCATTCTTACTGTTTCTCAGGTTCTTTTCAATGAAAGGGAATAGAAAAAGTATAAGGATTGTAAATAGGATAAATATCATTTCATAATTTACCAGCTTCACAATTCCTATAATATCTGCGGCTTTTCCCAGAAAGATCATGGTAACAGCGGCAATTCCGGGGCTGAGCCCCAAAATCAGAGAAGAAGCCAGGCTTATATTTTCGGGCAGAAGGTCCTGCGTCATTCTTATGCATACGGGCTGGATTGAAATCAGAAAGAATCCCCCAGCAGCGAACAGGATTATGGACGGGAGCCCGGACGTTCTGAAAGTGAAGAATAAAAGAGGCACTGCAATGGCAAAACCGCACTGGATGATCAGGCTGCCTTTTTTGAAGTGATCAAAGAGGAGTCCGGAAATAAGTCCCCCTGACCCGCCAAGTGCCCCGAAGAAGAATAAAATAACCCCCATATTTATAAGGGTTACACCGGCACCCGTGTAGTACAGGGGCATATAGGTTATAAGGGTGATCCATACAATATATAAACAGTAGACTGAAAGCATGATTATAAACAGAAGGAATATCTTTGTTTTATTTATTTTCCTGATTCTTTTAAACAGGCCGGATTTATAAACGGTCCTATTTTTGTATTGTATATCAGGGAGTAATTTAAATAAGACAATTACCATAATTATTCCGGGAACCATGGCGATCGGGGTAAAGGCGGGATCGAGCTTTTCAATGATCAGTATTATAAGGAGTGCGCCGAGTGCGTTTCCGAAATTTCCTCCGAAGTTAATAATGGAACTCCCCAGCCCTTTTTTACTGCCGCCGAAATGTCCGGCGATGGCGGCACTTGCGGGGTGGTATGCAGCAATACTTAAGTTCCCCAGAAACAGGAAGGCCAGTATAGAGTAATAATTGGGCAGTATTCCGATTAAACTAAGAAAAATAGAAGTAAAGAGCGGACCGGCTATTATGTAATATTTTAATCCGTGGCGATCAGAAGCATAGCCGAAAATCGGGGAAAAGAGACTGTTAGCAATAACGCTGGTGGCAGTAAGCAGCCCCACCTTAAATAGTGAAAGATCAAACCTTAAACTGAGTACAGGTATGAGGCCTATTATGAAACTCTGATATATGTCGGTAACAAAGTGGCTGCCTGCCGAAAGAGAAATCTGCAGTTTATTGAACCGGCTGTTTATCTTATTCATTTTCTTTTTACTAACATATTTTTTATAAAGTATTTATCCTGTTTTAAAAACAGCGGAAACTTTAAATCCGGATTTTTAACTTTAATTTAATACTGATCCGGACAAGATTCCAAACTACTACCTGTATCTTGACATTACATACGGGAATAATAACAGTAGCATAGATGCCAGTGCCGGTATTATTAGAACATAGTTTATGGTATTTATCATCCCAATATTATCTGCAATTTTCCCTACCAGAAGAACGGTAGCCGCAGCGGTTCCTCCGCTTACTCCCATGACTATGGAAGAAGCAAGACTTACATTACCGGGGAAGATGTCCTGCACCACCCTGATGCATAATGGAAGGGTTGAGGTTGCAAAAAGTCCTGCCAGTATGAATAAAGTTATGGATATATTCAGGGGTACCCTGAATATTAAATAAAAAAGAGGAACGGATATAATCAACCCGGCCTGGATTACGGCAGTTCTCTTTCTTATTTTATCAGAATAGTAGCCTAGAAAAAGTCCGCCGATGCCTCCTATTAAAATATAGGCCATAATTATGTATCCGAAATTTATAAGCTTTACTCCCTGATCCGTAAAATATAGTGGCATAAAGGTAAACATGGAAAGAACGGTCAGATCTCTGGAGTAAGAGGCAAATGCTATAAGCGAAAGCAAAACAAGTTTTGTTTTTTTAAGTCTTTTTAATTTTTTAATAAAATCCGCACCGGTGTTTTTTGTTCCGGACTGGAAAACCGATGGGGGAAACTTTAAAATTACCAGTGCCAGGATAATTCCCGGAATGGCAGCTAGGGGTGTAAACTTAAGGCCGATTTTGTCTACGATAAAAATAACAAATAATGAGCCCATTGAAAAACCTATGGATCCCCCCAGGGATATAATCGAATTTGTAAATCCTTTTCTGCTTCCACCCGCATGGCTGGCCGTGGCCGCAGTAGGCGGGTGGATGGCGGCAACACCCAGATTCCCCAAAAACAAGAAAGCCAGGACATACCAGTAACCTGGTACCAATCCCATAATACTTATAAATACAGAGGCAAACAGCGGCCCGGCAATCAGGAAATATCTTATGCCGTATTTATCCGAAAGATATCCGAATACTGGCTGGGTGAGACTATTGGAAATGAAATTCATCGAAATCAGGACGCTTACCAGAAAAAGTGAAAGTTCCAGTTTATCCGCCAGTATAGGGATAAGCCCCACTATGAAACTGGCATAAGTGTCAGTAATCATATGAGTGCTAAAACTTAAAAGAATCCTGGTCCTATTCAGTTTTCTATTGGAATCGGTCATTTGAATGGCTTTGATAATTTTTTATCGATTAAATACCTGAATAAAAATTCTACTATTTTAAAATAAATGTTCAACAGTTATTTGGGAAATAACTGCGCACAATAACCGGTTTTATTTTTTCAATTATTTTTATATAATCAGATTGGCCGTGCTAGGTGGGGAGCTAGCGGTGCCCTGTAACTCACAATCCGCTATAGTGAGACTGATCAGCAGATATGAGGTTTATAGTAGTAAGATCAGCACTTATATAAGTGGCGTTGAAGGTCGGGTCTTGTGCGGCGGAGGGTTACAAACCCCGTCAGATCCGAGAGGAAGCAGCGGTAAGTAATATTCTCCGGGTGCCACAAGCAAGCCTGGCTGGAGTTAACTGTATAAGTTGCACTTGTTATTATAAATCAAGATCTGGGGCACGGTCATTTATTATTAATTAAGCATTTGTAATTTTATGAGCTATATTTCATTTTATAGGAAGTGGAGGCCGCAGAATTTTGAAGATATAATCGGCCAGGAATATAATATAAAAACCATAAAAAATGCCATATCAGGTAACCGGCTGTCGCATTGCTACATATTCTGCGGTCCCAGGGGGACCGGCAAGACATCAACCGCAAGAATACTGGCAAAGGCCATAAATTGCACCAAAGGCATTACACCTGTTCCATGCAATAAATGTGAAAGCTGCGTAGGCATATCCAACGGCTCCAACGTGGATGTGATAGAAATTGATGCTGCTTCAAACAGGGGAATAAATGAAATAAGGGAACTCAGAGAAAAAGTAAAATATCTGCCTGCTGCGCTCAGGAAAAAAGTTTATATTATTGATGAGATACATATGCTGACCATAGAAGCTTTTAATGCACTGCTTAAGGTTCTGGAAGAACCGCCGGAACATGTTATATTTATAATGGCTACTACCGAACCCAATAAAGTAATACCCACTATAATGTCCAGATGCCAGAGGTTTGATTTTTTCCCGATACCAATGGATAAAATAAAAAAGAGACTTTTAAAAATTGCTAAAAGCGAAAAAATAGAAATAAGTGATGCAGCCCTCAGCCTGATTTCAAAATATGCGGACGGCAGTTTAAGAGACGCCGATGGTATACTTGAGCAGCTGGCAGCATTTGGTGATAATAAAATTGAAGCTAAGGATATTTCTTCACTGCTGGGGGCCGTAGATTTGGATTTGCTTTTTCAAATGACTGATATTTTAATTAAAAAAGATCTAAGCTCAGGGATTTTTTTGACAAATAAGATTATTGAAAGCAACCAGAATCTTAAAATGTTTGTATCGGAATTCATTGACCACCTTTATGATCTGTATACAATTAAAAACTTTGAAAAACCTTTTGAAATCGTAAATGTCAGTGATGATTTTAAGGATAAGCTTGTGTCACAGGCAGGGGAGCTTCAAAAAGAAGAACTGGAATTTTATATTGAGCTGTTTACGGACCTGCTTAAACAGGTAAGATGGGGCGAGAGTTCAAAAGTATTTTTTAAATCGGCAGTAATAAAAGCCATTAATTTTATTATTCAGGACGAAAAAGAAATTACAAAAAGAACCAGCCTGCTGGAAACCAGGATAGAATATCTTAAGGAAGAAATAAATAAAATCAATTTAAGTCATAGCAAAGATGAAGCCTTTCCCGGGCATACTGCAGGCGCTGCTGCTAATGATTATAGCGATGAAAATGATGATTTTGATATCATTAACAGCGAAGAAATTGATAAAATGGTAAGCGGAGTGGAACTTTCCGGCGGGAGTGCCAGAAGTAAAAAAAAGGCTGCGGAAATTGACTTGATTCAGAGCAATATGGATAAAATCTGTAAGGTTCTAAAAGATAAAAAAATTTCAGTTTATGCCATGTTCAAAGAAGCTGTACCTGATAGGATAGAAAACGGCATTATTTATTTCAGTATGGATGAAAAAAGAAAATGGCACAAGGATCATCTGAATAAAAGCAGTAATATTGATTTGATATCCGGTGTGATAAAAGAAGTTACCGGCGCAGATTTTAAGATTAAATTTGAAATTGGGGAGAAAATGAAAAACACTGCAGCTGAAGGCGTCCCAGAAGGCAAAACGGGTAAAACAGCGCTAAATCCAGGCGGCAGTAAAAATGTAGATGCAGGGAATAAGAAAAAAGAAGACGGCAGCGCCGGAAAAGATGTATTTAATTATTTTGAAAAAAAATTTGATATAAAGGAGTAGAAATTGAGCTTTGATTATGGAAATATGATGAAACAGGCAAAGATCATGCAGAAGAAATTGCTGGAAATCCAGCAGGAACTAAAAGAGCTGGAATTTGAGGCTTCTGCAGGAGGGGGTGCGGTAAAGGTAAAAGTGAATGGCAGCCAGGAGATTTTGGAGATAAAGATCAATAAAGATATGGTTGATGAGGGTGATATGGAAATGGTTGAGGATATGGTGATGGTTGCCGTAAATGATGCCTTGAAACAATCCAGGGATGAAGCCAAAAATAGGATGGCGGGCCTTACCGGGGGAATGAGTATACCCGGATTGTTCTAGAGCGGCAGGCAAGCGGCGGCAACTCAGGTCTATTTTTTTAATTATAACCTGGCTATGGATTATAAATGGCTTTATATATAAAAAGTGTAGAAAACTTAATAAGAGAATTCAGAAAACTTCCCGGGATAGGACCCAAGTCCGCTAAAAGGATTGTATTCTTTCTGCTCAAGCTCTCTCATGATGATATTGTCAAATTTTCCAAGAGCCTTGTTGAAATGAAAGAAAAAGTCAAAGTCTGCAAATCCTGTTTTGGCCTGACCGAGGAAGAAATCTGCAATATATGTAAGGATCAAACCAGAGACAGGAAAAAAATATGTATAGTGGAAGAAGTAAGCGATGTTATGATTATTGAAAAAACAGGTGAGTACAGGGGGCTGTATCATATTCTTGGAGGATTGCTGTCTCCCATAGAGAATATAGGGCCAGCGGAAATAAAAGTGCCCAGACTTCTGGAGCGTATAAAGACCGAGGGCATAGAAGAAGTGATAATTGCATTGAATCCCACTGTCGAAGGTGAAAGTACGGCCATGTATTTAAAGAAAGTAATAATTCCCTTAGGGGTAAAAATCACCAGGTTGGCAAGCGGACTCCCTGTAGGCGGTGATCTGGAGTATGCGGATGAGATAACCATAGGCAGGGCAATTTCTGACAGAAGGGAGCTTTAGCTGCTTTTAATTTTAAGCACGCTTTGGCGCACTCCGGTTTATTAAAAAAACAAATTAAATGTGCTATAATGCAGTGATTTTATGTTTGGATTCTTACCCAGACACTGGAATGCTTATTAAAAAAATACTTGTGAATTTATGTATAAAGGAGTCAGTAAATCATGAAAACCATGAAAACCATGGACGGGAATATGGCAGCGGCATATGTGGCTTACGCTTTTACAGAAGTTGCAGCTATTTATCCCATAACACCTTCTTCACCTATGGGAGAATATGTTGATGAGTGGGCTGCGCATGGCAAAAAAAATATGTTTGGACAGATAGTGAGTGTAAGCGAACTCCAATCCGAAGGGGGTGCATCAGGAGCAGTGCATGGTTCGCTGGCCTCAGGGGCCCTTACTTCGACTTTTACCGCATCTCAGGGACTTCTTCTGATGGTGCCCAATATGTATAAGATTTCAGGAGAACTTCTTCCGGGTGTGTTTCATGTAAGCGCCCGTACATTGGCGACACATGCCCTTTCAATATTTGGTGATCACTCGGATGTAATGGCAGTAAGACAGACAGGTTTTGGAATTCTGGCTTCCGGCTCAATACAGGAAATTATGGATATAGGAGGAGTGGCACATCTGGCTGCCATCAAATCCAGGGTACCTTTTCTGCATTTCTTTGATGGATTCAGAAGTTCTCATGAGATTCAAAAAATTGAAGTAATTGATTATAAAGATTTAAAAAAACTTATTGACGAAAAAGCCTTAAAGGAATTCAGGGGAAGGGCTTTGAGCCCGGAGCATCCGGTTACCAGGGGTACCGCACAGAATCCTGATATATTTTTCCAGGCAAGAGAATCATCAAACAGGTTCTACCAGAAGGTTCCGGAGATAGTAGCGGATTACATGAAGGAGATAAGCAAATTAACCGGAAGGGATTACAGACCCTTTAATTATATAGGAGCAAAGGATGCAGAGTATGTGATTGTGGCCATGGGTTCGGTCACGGAGACTATTGATGAGACTGTAGAATATTTAAATAAACTGGGAGAAAAAGTAGGGGCAGTAAAAGTTCATATGTACAGACCCTTTTCTACCGAACTGTTCCTCAAATCGATACCGGAAACTGTAAAAAAGATCGCCGTACTTGACAGGACAAAGGAACCGGGAGCTACCGGTGAGCCTCTTTATCTTGATATCAGGGATACGTTTTTTGAAGCGGAAAAAAGGCCCGTTATCGTGGGGGGAAGATACGGTCTAAGTTCGAAGGACACCACCCCGAATCAGATAAAAGCTGTGTATGATAATTTAAAACTTTCTGTCCCTCGAAACGGGTTTACGATAGGCATAAATGACGATGTTACCCATACCTCTCTTGAAATAAAGGACGAAATTGAAACCGCACCCGAGGGAACTATACGCTGCAAGTTCTGGGGTCTGGGCTCGGACGGCACGGTGGGAGCAAATAAAAATGCCATTAAAATAATCGGTGACAATACCGATCTTTATGCCCAGGGCTACTTTGCCTATGATTCCAAGAAATCAGGCGGCATTACCATATCCCATCTGAGGTTTGGCAAAAATCCCATAAAATCAACCTATCTGATAAGCGATGCTGATTTTGTGGCCTGTCACAACCAAGCTTATATAGGCCAGTACGATTTGCTGAAGGGACTGAAGCAGGGGGGGACTTTTGTTCTTAACTGCCAGTGGGATCAGAAGGAACTGGATGAAAAGCTTCCGGCAGATATGAAAAAATACATATCCGGCCATAATATTGATTTTTATATTATAGATGCTACTGACATAGCGGCAAAAATCGGGCTGGGCAGCAGGATAAATATGATCATGCAGGCTGCTTTCTTTAAACTGGCAAAGGTTATACCCATAAATGATGCGGTAAAGTATATGAAAGAAGCCATAAAGAAGACCTATGGGAAAAAAGGTGAAAAGGTTGTCCAGATGAACTACAAAGCGGTTGATAAGGGCATTGAATCGATTAAAAAAATAAAGGTTCCTGGCGGGTGGAAGGACGCAGTTGATATTAAGAGCACGGTAGAGGCTCAGGAACCGGATTATATAAAAAATATTTTAAGGGTAATAAACAGGCAGGAAGGTGACAGCATACCGGTAAGCGCCTTCATAGGTGCAGAGGATGGAACATTCCCGCAGGGTACGGCAGCTTATGAGAAAAGGGGTGTGGCAATAAATGTCCCGGAATGGCAGAAGGATAATTGTATACAGTGTAATCAATGTTCGTATGTATGCCCCCATGCAGTAATAAGACCGGTACTGCTTACAGATAAGGAACTGAAGGGTTCCCCTGAAGGATTTGAGACCGTTAAAGCCAAGGGCAAGGGACTCGAGCAGTATGATTATAGAATACAGGTAAGTGTGCTGGATTGTACGGGATGCGGTAATTGTGCCAATGTATGCCCGGCAAAGGAGAAGGCACTGGTCATGAAACCGCTAAAATCACAGCAGACACAAATTGAGAATTGGAATTTTGCTTCAAAAGTTCCCGTGAAGGAAAATGTGATGTCCGTTGATACAGTAAAGGGCAGTCAATTTAAAAAACCGCTGTTCGAATTTTCCGGCGCATGCGGAGGATGCGGTGAAACTCCATATGCCAAACTGGTGACCCAATTGTTTGGTGACAGAATGCTGGTGGCCAATGCAACGGGATGCTCATCTATCTGGGGAGGTTCAGCTCCCTCGGCTCCTTA
Organism: uncultured Actinomycetota bacterium; assembly: GCA_964494385.1. Lineage (GTDB taxonomy): Bacteria > Actinomycetota > Humimicrobiia > Humimicrobiales > Humimicrobiaceae > CAZBSE01. The sequence goes on from CAZBSE010000013.1 coordinate 24,387, forward strand.
TACCGTAAACGCCAAAGGAAAGGGACCGGCATGGGCCAATTCACTTTTTGAGGATAATGCAGAATACGGATACGGAATGGCTTTGGGAATAAAAAAGATGCGCAGTAAAATAGAGGAGTATATGGGGCAGTTATCCAAAATGAAGATTGATCCTGAAGCAAAGAAAGCTTTAAGTGAATGGGCTGCAGGGAAAGAAAATGAACAGGCAAGCAGGGAATCGTCTGCCAGGATATTAAAATTGCTAAAAAAAGGTTTCGGCAGCAAAGAAGCCGATAAACTTGCGGACAATATACTCAAGCTGAAGGATTATCTGATTAAAAAATCAGTATGGGTGTTTGGCGGTGACGGCTGGGCCTACGATATAGGTTACGGCGGACTGGACCATGTCCTTGCATCGGGCGAGGATATAAATGTGCTTGTATTTGATACTGAAGTATATTCCAATACCGGTGGCCAGGCTTCAAAGGCAACGCCGATCGGGGCAGTGGCAAAGTTTGCTGCTTCGGGTAAGAAGGTCAAGAAAAAGGACCTGGGAATGATGGCCGTTACCTACGGATATGTATATGTGGCCCAGATTGCAATGGGAGCCAGCCAGAGGCAGACGCTTAAAGCCCTGCTTGAAGCCGAGAGATATAACGGTCCTTCTCTGGTAATAGCTTATTCCCCTTGTATTAATCACGGTATTTATGCCGGAATGGGTTGTTCCCAGCTAAGAGAGAAGCAGGCGGTAGATGCGGGATACTGGCATCTGTACAGGTATAATCCTGAGATTGAAAAGGAAGGTAAAAATCCGTTTACTTTAGATTCAAAGGAACCAACCGAATCATTCAGAGAATTTCTGATGGGAGAGGTGAGGTATGCATCACTTACCAAAACTTTCCCTGAAATAGCCAAAGATCTGTTCGGAAAGGCCGAAAAGCAGGCCAGGGCCAAGTATGAGAAATATCGCCTGATGGCGGAAGCCAAATAAGGAAATTTATAAGTCCGGATAAAAATAAGGGATCGGTTGATTTTAATTTGAAAGATAGGAAAAATATAATTGTTTTAAAATTTGGCGGCACTTCCGTGGGGGATGAAAAAAGGATAAAGAAAGTCGCCGAAAAGATTGTAAAAGCAAGCCTTGAAGGAAAAAGCGTAGTGGTTGCGGTTTCGGCAATGGGCAATACCACCGATAAACTGATAGAACTTGCAAATAGAATTGCAGCTGCTCCCTCCGGAAGGGAGATGGATATGCTTATGTCCACAGGCGAGCAGGAATCAAGCGCACTGCTGGCAATGGCTGTTCAGGAAAAAGGCTGTGGTTGTATTTCTCTTACCGGTGAACAGGCTGGAATACTGACTGACGATGTTTATTCCGATGCCAAAATTTTAAATATTAAAACAGACAGAATACATAAGGAATTAAAAGAAGGCAGGATAGTAATTGTAGCGGGCTTCCAGGGTATAAATGCAGAAGGCGATATAACAACACTGGGTAGGGGAGGTTCCGATACAACGGCGGTCGCATTGGCTTCGGCTCTTAAGGCAGATTATTGTGAGATACATACGGATGTCGACGGAGTTTTTTCGGCGGATCCCAACATGGTGGAAAGAGCTGTCAAACTGGAAGCACTGTCGTATGAAGAAATGCTGGAACTTGCATCATCGGGAGCCGGAGTGATTCACCTGAGGGCTGTGGAGTTTGCAAGGAAACATGGCGTGGCAATACATATTAGATCAAGTTTTAATAATATTGAGGGGACATGGATTATGGATGATTATAAAAAAGACATAAGGATGGAGAAACCTCTGATTAAGGGAGTGACCTATGATATAGGTGAGGTAAAGATATCCATTTTTGGCCTGGAAGATAGGCCAGGTATCGCGGCAAATCTTTTTGGCAAATTTGCTGACAAGAATATAAATGTGGATTTGATTGTCCAGAATGTAAGTGAGAAGAATATTGCTGCTATTTCATTTACCATAAAAGATAAGGATTTGCCTCAGGCAAAACAAGTTTTGAATAAACTGGAAGATACGCGGGTAGAAATAACTGCCGATATCGCCAAAGTGTCCATTGTAGGCGCCGGAATGCAGACCCATCCCGGCGTGGCAGCAAAAATGTTTAAGGTTCTGGCAGAAAGCAAAATAAATATTGAGATGATAAGCACCTCTCCCATAAGGATTTCATGCGTTATTAAAAAAGACAAGATCAAGGAAGCCGTAAAGGCACTGCACAGGGGTTTTGATCTGTCTAAATGAGATTTAAAAACAGCATGGTTCAAACGTCTGTAAAATAATATCCGGAGACGGAGCATACTTGTATTTATGTTAATATTGCTTTAATATATCCTTCATTAATTTTACATCTTTAATATGTATTGATTTATTAATATTAAGGAAATATAAACTGAAAATGAACTTAAAACAATACAACGTGGCCATTGCGGGGGCAACCGGTGCGGTAGGGAAGGTATTTCTATCAATACTGGAAGAGAGAAAATTTCCGGTAAAAAATCTTATCCTCCTTGCGTCCCATCGGTCAGCAGGTAAAAAAATAATATTTAAGGGCCAGGAACTGGAGGTAAAGGAGCTGAAGAAAGATTCCTTTGCAAACGTGGATATAGCCCTGTTTTCGGCAGGTGCCTCAACTTCCGGGGAATTTGTAAAGTATGCAGTTGACAGCGGTGCGGTAGTGATAGACAACAGCAGCGCATTCAGAATGGAAGAGGATGTACCGCTTATCGTACCCGAAGTGAACAGGGATAAGATCTTCGACCATAAGGGTATTATTGCAAATCCTAACTGCTCAACCATAATACTGGTGGTGGCAATTAAGCCTGTTTACGACATATCACGCATAAGGAGAATAGTTGTTTCCACCTATCAGTCTGTTTCGGGTGCAGGTTCCAGGGCCATATCCGAGCTGGAGGATCAGGCCAGAGAAATATTATGCCGTGGTAATAAGGATGTAAAATGTGAAGTTTTTCCGGTGCAGATAGCATTTAATGCTGTTCCCCATGTGGATGTATTTCTTGATAACGGCTATACCAGAGAAGAAATGAAGATGGTTCATGAAACCCGTAAAATATTCGGTGACAATAGTATGAAGATTACCGCGACCTCGGTCAGGGTCCCGGTCTTTACTTCTCATTCCGAATCGGTAAATATCGAAACCGAAGAAAAGATAGAGCTGGATACGCTAAGGGACGCACTTTCCGGAGGGGAAGGTTTGATTTTAAAAGATGATTTTAAAAATGCCGTGTACCCCACCGCTCTTGATTCATCGGATAGGGACGACGTCTTTGTGGGAAGGTTAAGGGAAGATATATCGGTAGAAAACGGCATCAGCATGTGGGTGGTTGGTGATCAACTAAGAAAAGGGGCTGCCCTGAATACCGTACAGATTGCTGAAGAGCTGATCAGCCGTGAAGGGAAGTAACCGCAGCCACCTCTTTATAACACTACTTATCATATAAAATAAATATCTATGGCAGCAAAGAAAGCAACACCTGAATACACCCCGGCATCTTTTTTATATATTGATATTGATTCAGAGAATTATAAAGATGCCGCCAGCTTGCGGTATGATGTCTTTTATAAAGAGTTTAATCTGGACCCGGATATTATTAATGACAGTCAGGAAAGAAACAGCATTCATCTGGCCGCAGTTGCAGGCGGAAGAGTGGCAGGGTATGGAAGATTATCGATTGACGGCAATACCGCACAGATTTCCCAGATGGTCGTGCACCATAAAATGAGGGGAAAGGGGATCGGCAGCCGTATAATGACTTTACTTATAAGCAGATCAAAAGAGGAAAGATGCCGGAGTATTTTTTTAAGTGCCAGGATCGGTGCAGTGGCTTTTTATCAGAGGTTTGGCTTTAAATGCACAGGGGGCCAGTTTCCATCAAAGAAAACAGGGCTTGCCCATATCCGTATGGAAAGACAGTTAATGGTCCGTTAGGGAATGCATTTGGAATCAGGCTGGATTTTAAGGCTGCCGAAGAAAATCCTTCGCGGTATCTCTTTACTTTTTTTTCTTCATCATATTGATTTTCTCAAGCCTTTCTGCCAGCTCTTTTTCAAAGCCTCTATTTGCGGGGCTGTAATATTTCTTTGATATGAGTTTATCCGGAAGGTGAGCCTGGTCCACTACCGCATTTTTATAATTATGGGCGTATTTATAACCTTTACCGTATCCAAGCTCTTTCATGAGTGTGGTAGGAGCGTTTCTTATATGGTAGGGAACCGGAAGAGACCCATACATTTCCACATCTGATTTTACTTTTAAATAAGAGGAGTACAGAGAATTGCTTTTGGGTGCCAGGGCGAGGTAAATTGCCGCTTCGACTACGGCCAGGTATCCTTCCGGAGGTCCTATAAATTCAAAGCTCTGTTTGGCTGAGATTGTGACCTGGAGGGCATGGGGATCCGCGAGCCCCACATCTTCGGAGGCAAATCTTACCATCCTCCTTATGATATATAATGGGTCCTCACCGCCTTCAAGCATTCGAACGGTCCAGTATATTGCTGCGTCAGGATCGCTGTCCCTCATACTTTTATGGAGCGCTGATATCAGGTTGTAGTGCTCCTCGCCGCCCTTATCATAAAGCAATGCTTTTTTCTGGATTATATTTTCAATTAAGGGGGTAGTGATTTTTAACGTTTTTTGGCTGTTTTTTTCCGAATAAGTGTTTGCCGCAAGTTCAAGTATGTTGTAGGCTATTCTGGAATCCCCATCGGAGAATCCGGCAATAAAATCAATGGTACTCTCACTAATTTCTATATTATATTTTCCAAGTCCTCTGTCTTTATCATCAAGGGCCCTTTTTAGCAAGGTTTTTATGTCATCGGTTGAGAGCCCGTACAGCACAAAAGTCTTGGTCCTTGATAGAAGTGCGGAGTTTATTTCAAAAGACGGATTTTCCGTGGTGGCCCCCATCAGGGTTATGGTGCCGTTTTCCACGAAAGGCAGGAATGCATCCTGCTGGGCTTTGTTGAAGCGGTGGATTTCATCTATGAACAATATGGTCCTTATATTATGCTCTTTTTTATTGTAACCGGCTATTTTCATGATTTCCTTTATCTGCTTCACGCCTGAGGTTACTGCCGAAAAAGAAATAAACCTGCTTTGTGTCTTGTGGGCAATGATTTTGGCCAGGGTGGTTTTTCCTGAGCCGGGCGGACCCCAGAATATTATGGAACAAAGCCTGTCGTTTTCAATAATATCCCTTAAGATTTTACCCTTTCCTACCAGATGTTTCTGCCCCACGAATTTATCCAGGGTCAGCGGCCTCATCCTGTCGGCAAGCGGTGACGCAGAGACATCTTTGAATTTACCGGTTTTGGTTTGATCGAATAAAGTCATAATATATTTGTCTTAATTTAACCTTCTATTATTTTTATCAGCAGATTTCTATTTCTGGGACCGTCAAATTCACAGAAATATATACCCTGCCAGGATCCCAGCACTAATCTGCCCTTATCAATAATTAAATACAGAGAGCATCCCACAACCGTGGATTTTATGTGGGAGTCAGAATTGCCTTCAAGGTGGGAGTAATTATCATCAGCAATTATTAATTCACTGAGTTTGGAATCAATATCAAGCGGGACCGCAAAATCGGTATTTTCATTTATGGTAATTCCGGCCGTAGTATGGGGAACAAATAAACAGCATAAGCCGTTTTCTATTTTTTGTTCCGAAATATAGCTGGAAATTTTTTTTGTAATATCTACCATTTCTATCCTGGTCGAAGTCTTGACTGTTATGGATTTAAGCATCACTGCCCTTTCTGGCTGTCTTAATTTAACTTATAAATTCAATTATAACTTTGCAATTACAAAGATTATAGTTAAAAAGAAAATTTTTATAAAGATGCAGCTTCCATGTGTTAATAACAATTGACATATATTTGATAATTCTATTAAATGATATGGGAAATACAGAAAAGGGACCCGGAAAAGGATCGAATTTTTTAATATTAACTAAAAAAAATGATAAAGGAAAAAAAATATGATGCGGTTGGCATAGGGAATGCCATTGTTGATATCCTTGCCAATGTAGAAGAAGATTTTCTTATAAAACAAAACCTGAAAAAAGGGATCATGAAGCTTATTGATGAATCTGAAGCCAAAAGACTTCATGACTCTGTCAATGTGGTAAAGAGGGTTTCGGGAGGGTCCGCTGCAAATACTATTGTGGGACTATCATTTCTGGGTGATACGGTAGCTTTTATAGGTAAAATTCGAAACGATAGCCTGGGTAAATCTTTTGAGCAGGAACTTAAAGTACTGGGAATTAATTACTGTACCCTGAAAGCTGAAAAAGGCGAGTCAACAGCAAGCTGCCTGGTACTGACCACGCCGGATGCGCAGAGGACCATGAACACCTGCCTGGGAGTTTCAGGATCGCTGTGTGCCGGAGATATTGACGAGACCATTATTTCAGAATCTAAAATTATCTATCTCGAGGGTTATCTCTGGGATAAAGAGGAAGCCAGAGAAGCATTTATTAAAGCGGTAAAGGTTGCGCGAAAAACAGGCGGAAAAGTGGCCCTTAGCCTTTCCGACCCCTACTGCGTTGACCGCCATCGTCGGGAATTTCTGGACCTGATTGAAAATTTTACCGATATTATTTTTGCCAACAAGGATGAAATAAAATCATTGTTTGAGGTAAATACATTAAACGAAGCGATTTCAAGATGCAGCAGGACAAAAAATATCTGTGCGGTTACAAGGTCGGAGAAGGGGTCGGTTATAATATGCGGGGATGAGATACATATGATACCGGCAGAAAAGAATATCAAAGCGGTTGACACAAACGGTGCCGGGGATCTTTATGCCGCAGGATTTATACATGGATTGATAAAAGGGATGGATCTTGCATCATGCGGAAGGATCGGGAGCATAACTGCGGCCGAGGCGGTAAGCCACCTGGGGGCCCGCCCCGAAGTATCTTTGATCAAACTGGTAAAGGAAAAAGGTTTTTGATCAGCTGCCGTATTCATTTAAAAAAGTAAATTTAAGACCATAGGAAAGGAAAGATATGATTGGTAACCTGAAAGCTGATGTCGGTGTATTCGGAGGGTCGGGATTTTATTCATTTATAGAAAAACTTCAGGAATCCAGGATAGATACTCCTTACGGCGATCCTTCTGATAAAATAGTGATCGGCGAGGTATCGGGAAAGAGAGTTGCCTTTATGCCCAGACATGGAAAGGGCCATACCCTGCCGCCGCATAAGATTAATTACAGGGCAAATATTTATGCCATGAAAAAATTAGGAGTCAAGCATATTTTTGGCCCCTGTGCGTCAGGGAGCCTGCAGCCTCATGTAAAACCGGGGCAATTTGTGATTTGTGATCAGTTTGTGGACAGAACAAAGGGAAGGATCGATACTTTTTATGACGGCCCGAAGACCGTTCATATGGATATGGCCGAGCCTTATTGCCCCGTCTTGAGAAAAATTGTAATTGAAAGCGCCGGAGAGCTTGGCATAGACTGTCACCCAACAGGAACTGTAGTGGTCATACAGGGACCCAGGTTCAGTACAAAAGCGGAGAGCAAGTGGTTTGCAAACCAGGGCTGGGAGGTTATAAATATGACACAGTATCCAGAAATGTATCTGGCCAGGGAACAGGAGATATGTTATGTGAATATTTCCCTGATTACCGATTATGATGCGGGCCTGGAAGGGCACCCTGAGATAGAACCGGTGACCCTAGAAGAAGTGGTAAGAGTGTTTAAACAGAACAATGAAAAGGTGAGGAATCTTCTTTTTAAAGCGATTTCAAAAATACCGGACAGGAGGGACTGTATTTGTTCCGGTGCACTTAAAAATGCAGCGGTTAACTAGATAAAAACTTTAAAGCGGCAGGTGAAGGTTGTCCGGTCAACTGTAAAAGGAGAAAACAGCAGTCTTTTTATTTTTAACTATAAAAAATGATAATTAAAAAACCGGGGAGGATCTATGAAACTGATTGGCGATGTGGAAATCGCAAATTTAGAAAAACTTAGGAGCGGGAAAGTCAGGGAAATGTTTTCTTTTGACAGCAGGCTTTTAATAGTGACAACTGACAGGATTTCCGCCTTTGACTTCATTTTACCGACACTTATCCCCCTGAAAGGCATAATTTTGAACAGGATATCGGTTTTCTGGTTTAATTACCTAAAGGGTATAATCAGCAATCATCTGGTCGAAAGTGACATAAAAAAATTTCCTAAGTTTTTAAAGAAATATAAAGAAATCCTTCAAGGCAGGTCGGTTATAGCGAAAAGGGTAAAGATCTATCCAATTGAATGTGTTGTAAGGGGGTATATAACCGGTTCGGGCTGGGAGGAATACAGGAAAACAGGCATGATAGGAGATTTAAAATTACCGCCCGGGCTTTCAAAATGCGACAGGCTGCCTGAAGTCATATTTACTCCCACAACCAAGGAAGTATCGGGTCATGATGTGGCAATTACCATTAATAAAGCCAAAAAAATATTTGGTGACGAGATAATACGGTTTCTGAAGGATAAAAGCATAAAGCTTTATCTTGAGGCTTCCGAGTATGCTATGAGACAGGGGATAATAATTGCAGATACCAAGTTTGAGTTTGGTGTAACTGATGACGAGATTATACTGGCTGATGAAGTTCTGACCCCGGATTCATCCCGATTCTGGCCGCTGGATGATTATGCGGCAGGAAGGGATCAGAAAAGTTTTGATAAACAGTATGTCAGAGATTACCTTCTGAGCACGGACTGGGACAGGAAATCGGCTCCTCCACAGCTTCCTTCCGATGTGGTTGAGAAAACATCCGAAAGATATATTGCTGCCTACGAGAAACTAGTGGGAGAAAAATTTAAAATCTAGACCTTATCACAGAAATTCTATAATTGCAGGAATCAAATTTTATTAGATTATGCTCCGGTATAAAACTCCCGCCGGGTTCTAATCGGTACAGGAATCAAAATAAACCCTGCCTTCCAGCATGGGTATGCCCTTTTCCGAGAACCAGAAATGCCCTATAAGCACCGGATCAATCTGCAGTACATAGGTGCCCGGGTTGGTTATACTGTTTACCAGCACCTCCACAACGTCGCTCTCACCGGGTTTTAAATTGTTGGGAAGCTCTGTCTTTATATTTTCATATTCGGTATATTCTACATCCTGGCCGTAATAATGATAGCTGATCCTGACCCTGTCTTCTCCGCTTCTTTTCCAGGTGAAATCGGATGTATTTGTAATTTCAATTTTTATATAATTATCGCTGTCAGTACACAGGTAAAACGGTATGTAACCCTTTATTTCGGCCCCTATTTGGGCGTTTTCATAATCTACTACCTCGATTATTTCTTCCTCCGTCTCTTCTATCCCTTCTCCTGAAATATCTTTTACTTCCTGAAGCGGCGTGATATCTATTTTATCGGTCTGGTCAGGAAGACAGGAAACAAGAGTTAGAAATAAAAGCACCGATATTATACTTACAGCTGTAAAAATTTTAGTCGGAATTCTAGATTTCATTTTATTTTTACCCCGTTTTTAAATTTTTGCTATTAATTTTTAGATAATTTATTATAGAGTAATTCTTTTATTTTTTGAATAAAAGAAACAAAATATATATAATATTAATTAATTATTTTATATTAAATCCGAAAGGGCGATATGACACCATTAGAAATAGTAGGCCTGGTGGCAATAATTTTAATTTCAGCCTTTGCCATAGTGGCAATAATTATTGCCGTGCCTCTGTTCAAGCTGATAAATAAAGTTAAATTTATGGCCGGCAAGCTGAATGAAAGCCTGATTCCCATTGTAGAGAAATTAAATGATACCGTAGACAGCCTTAACCTGGAGGTCAGTTCAATTGCGGATCTCACGCAGAGCATAAGTTCGATAATAGAGCAGCTTGAGAAAGTTATCAGGCTTGCCCGAATTCTTATAACCAGCCCTTTGATCAAAATAATAAGTGCTTCGGCCGGTCTGATAAGCGGTCTTTCGAAGACTGCTTCTGAAAATAAAAATAAGGAGGATCAAGAATGAACGCAGAAAAAAACGATAGCGGTGAAAGAAGTCATTTTTCAGATATGATGATAACCTTGCTGGTAGGTTTGTCCGTTGGTTTTGCGGCAGGAATTTTACTGGCTCCTAGATCAGGAAAAGAAACCAGAAAAGAAATAATAGAAAAAGGAGAGGAACTGGTTGAGAAGAGCAGAGAAGGTTTTGAGATGGCTATGGGAAAAACCAAGCAGTACACAGAAAAGGGTAAAAGCAAGCTGGCCGAGCTAAAAAGCAGAAGCGAAGAATTAATTGACAGAGGTAAGGAAAAAATATCAGACATCTCAAAGATTATTGGTTCCGGATCAGATAAAGCCGGCAAGAAAATAAAGAAAGTGATGAAAAAAGGAGAAAATACCGCTAAAAAAGTTGAAGAGGAGCTATCCTAGATAGGAAACTAAAGCATATTGATAGAGAATAAAATTGCCAAAAAGGTTTTAAACACCTTGCTGAGAAACGGTTCGGACTTTTCAGAAATTTTTATTCAAAAAAGTATTTCAAGCAGTCTCAGATTGGAAGACAGTAAAATCGAGAATTCCAGCAGCGGTTATGAGCTGGGCTGCGGGCTGAGACTGTGGATCGGCGACAGTACTTTTTATGCCTATGTAGATTCGCTTGAAGAAGAAAAACTGCTGAATGCGGCAAAAGTCTTGAGTTCTGCGGTGGAAGGCAGCAGCTGCCTTAAAGTTTTAGATCTTACCCGGGCCGGAAGCTCCTACCATACGGAAGTGGAAAAATCCCCTGCCCAGGTTAACCAGGATATCAGGAAAAATATCCTGGAATCGGTTGATAAAAATTCAAGAGATTTCAGTTCGGCAATAATACAGGTGACCTCAAGTCTTTCGGATATCCAACAGGAAATATATACCGCAAATTCTTATGGTGCCTCTTCGTACCAGCAAGAGGTAAAGACCTTCCTGGCAGTAAGTGTGGTGGCCAGGAAGGGGAAGAATGTAAGGACGGGTTATAAATCACTTGCAAGAACATGCGGCTATGAGATATTTGATTTTAAAAAACCGCAGGACCTGGCCGTAGAAGCTTCCGGTATTGCCGTCGGTATGCTGGATGCCGTAAATGCACCTGCGGGCGAGTTGCCGGTGGTGATAGGCCCGGCGTTCGGAGGAGTTATTTTTCATGAAGCCTGCGGGCATGGTCTGGAAGCCGATGCCATACTGAAAAGCGCTTCGGTGTTCAAGGGCAAATTGGGGAAAAAGATTGCCAGCGATATAGTCACTGCCGTTGATGATTCTACAATTAAATATAGGTGGGGTTCATATAAATTCGATGGGGAAGGCTGCCCCTCTTCTAAAACGGTGCTGATCAAAGACGGGATCCTAAAAAGCTATATTTATGATCTGAGAACATCCAGAAAGCTAAAAGCAAAACAGACCGGCAATGGCAGAAGGCAATCCTTCAGGGACGTTCCCCTCCCAAGAATGAGTAATACCTACATAGCAGGCGGGAATCAGGACAGTAAATCAATCATAAGGTCCGTAAAAAAGGGTATTTATGCCAAAGAATTTGCGGGGGGTCAGGTTGATCCTGCAACCGGAGATTTCGTATTCGGGATAAGCGAAGGTTATCTTATAGAGAATGGGAAGATCGGTTTTCCCATAAAAGATGCGACTCTCATCGGAAATGGCCCCGATGTTTTAAAGAAAATCGAGGCAGTGGGCAATGATCTTGATTTTGCTCCCGGCTTTTGCGGAAAAAGCGGCCAATCAATTTCAAATGAGGTGGGCCAGCCGACCATAAAAGTAAGTAAGATAACCGTAGGAGGTACCAGTAATTAACAGCAGGTATAAAATAAGGGATGAACGTTTGGCACAAATATGTAAGGATGCGGCTTTCAGGATAAACAAGCGTGAGGTAGATGAATTTGAGATTTTTACGGCAAGCTCCGTAGAAAACGAGATAGAAATTTTTAAGAGAAAGGTGGAAACGCTTTCTTTTTCCGATTCAATCGGCATGGGCATCAGGATTTTTAAGGACAGGTCGGTGGGATACGCGTATACCACCGTGCTTGATGAAAAAATTATAGAGGACTGCATTGATAGAGCCATATCGAATTCCAGAGTGACAAAAAAAGAAGAATTTAATTATCTGCCCAGAAAAGAAGAATTCAAATTTAAAAAGAAATCTACCGATGACAGTAAATTATTTAAAGAAGACCTGCTTGATTATGATACAAGAAGCAAGGTTGCTCTGGCAAAGAAACTTGAAAGGTTAACAAAAAGTAAAGATAAAAGGATTACAAGTATCAGCAGTGTTGTTTATAATGACAGCATACACGAGACAGCTCTTCTTAATTCTGCCGGATTTTTCGGTAAATATAAAACGACGGCATGTGTTGTTTATGCTGCTGCCATCTCCAGACAGAACGGTGGTACTTCCACAGGTGATTATTTCGGATGCGGGCGGGCTCCGGATGACCTGGACCTGGAAGATGTAGCGGTCAATGCCGCCAGAAGATCCGTTTCAATCCTTGGAGGCAGGAAAATAAAAACCCAGCGGGTCGATCTTCTTCTTGATCCGGTTGTTTCATCACAATTTATGAGTATCATAGCCGGGAGCTTGACTGCGGACTCCGTGCAGAAAGGAAAATCATTGTTCAAGGATAAGATAGGTAAAAGAATATTTTCTATGAACATAAATATATTTGATGACGGCACATTAGCGGAGGGGCTTTCTTCAAGGCCATTTGACGGGGAAGGAGTCACCAAAGGCAAAACCTGCGTATTTGAAGATGGATATCTAAAGACTTATCTTTACAATACCTATACTGCAAGAAAGGATAAAACCCTATCTACGGGGAATGCGGGAAGGGCATCCTACCGTTCGACTCCCGGAGTAGGGATCTCAAATTTTTATGTAAGCCCTTCAAAAACAGGTTATGACAAACTTCTGAGCAGCATCGACAGGGGTTTTTATATTATGGATATAATGGGGCTCCATTCAGGGGTCAATCCTGTTTCAGGGCAGATGAGCGTGGGAGCCAAGGGGATTTGGATTGAAAAGGGGAGCCTTAAATACCCGGTAAAAGAAGTGACCATTGCTACCGATTTATTAAGTTTCTGCAGGAGCATAAAAAAAGTCGGGAAAGACTTAAAATTCATTCCCTGGGGAGGATACATAGGGAGCCCGTCGCTTCTGGTAAGGGATATAACGGTAAGCGGCAGATGACCTGCAGTTTTTTGGTATGATATGAAGGCTCATAAATCCGGCAGGATAATCAGGACCATTTCCTTATAAGTTTAACCCACGGTAATGAATTTAACATAACCCACTGTCTTGCATATTACGGTGATTATTACTCCTGCGATAAGGACCCCTATAAATATATGGAGCAGGGCCCTTCTGCGCGGTATGCCGAAAACGAAAGCAATAAGTGCCCCTGTCCAGCCTCCGGTGATAGGAAGGGGTATTCCCACAAACCCTATCAGGGCGTAACTCTCATATTTTTCAAATCTTTCTGAGTATTTCTTCCGTGTGCGGCTGAAGAGCCAGGTAAAGAATCTGTTGGCGGGCCTGAATCTGTTCATAAGGAATTTGGATATAGGTTCCAGAACCCACAGTATGACGGCTACCGGTATCATGTTGCCGGCCACCGATATTATATAGGTTTCAAAAATATTCATTCCATAAGTTCCCAGAGCAAGGGGGATCGATGCGCGAAGTTCGCCTATAGGAGTCATGGCCGTGAAAAATGTTAAAATCCTGGGCCATATAAATTCAGCAAAAGTAGAAAAATCCATATCTATTTTTTTATTTTTAAATGTTTTATGCTATATTTAAAAGCTAATTGCAAATTAATAAGTAAAAATTTTAATCATTATATAAGTTGAATATATTACAGTCAATTGTTTTAGGTATAATCCAGGGCATCACTGAATTCTTTCCCGTAAGCAGTTCCGGTCACCTGGTAGTACTTCCTTATTTTTTTAACTGGGATTATATACCCCTTTATTATACGGTAACGGTGCATTTTGCAACACTTATCGCAGTGGTCACCATTTTTTATAAGGAAATATACAGGATAATAAAAGCAGTGATACTGGCCATATTTATCAGGGCCCAGAGAAGCTCGAATAATTTTAAAATAGGTATCTTTATAATTGCGGCCAGCATACCTGCGGCAGCTGCCGGATTTTTCCTGAGTGATTATGTGGAGAGCCTGTTCAGCAGGCCACTGATGGTTGCGCTGTTTCTGGCTATAACTGCGCTTATACTGTGGCTGGGTGAGCTAAGGGGTACCCGTGTAGAAACCAGGCAGGGAATAGATTTTAAAAACCAGCCCGGCCGGAACCCGGTTTCCAGAGAGAAAAAAGCAAGGGGAAGCGGCCTTATCGGCGAGATCGATGTAGGAGGCAGTGGAACAAAGAAAGTAAGGTTAAATCTTTTTATAGCTATTATGGCCGGAGTGGGGCAGGCTGTGGCTATCTTTCCCGGGATTTCAAGATCGGGAGCCACCATATCATTTGCAAGATTCTTCGGCATAAACAGAAATGAGGCTGTAAAGTTTTCATTTTTGCTGTCAATTCCTGTCATCTTGGGTTCCTTTCTGTTTGAGTTCTTCAGGTCATATGAGGTTATATTTGAAAATAATGCACCAATGGTCATAAATCTTCTGGTAGGGTTTGTATGTGCTTATCTGTCGGGACTTTTTGCCATAAAGTTTATGGTCTATTTAACCAGAAAGAAGAATTTAAACGTATTTGCCTTATACTGTATTTGTCTTGCCGTAATAATTTTTATTTTTTTTATGATAAGAAAATTTATCTAAAGGAGAGTGAGAATAAAAGTCATGAAGGGTGTTATACTGGCAGGCGGCCTGGGTACAAGGCTTAGACCCTGCACAAAGGTCACTAATAAGCATTTACTTCCGGTTTACGATAAGCCCATGATTTATTATCCCTTAAAAACTCTGGTGAGTGCAGGATTGGATGACATAATGATAGTTACGGGAAGCAGTAATGCCGGAGATTTCCTAAAACTTCTGGGCAATGGCCAGGAGTTCGGCCTTAAGGATATAAGCTATACCTACCAGGAAGGAGAGGGAGGCATAGCGGATGCACTGAAACTGGCCGAAGACTTTACGGATAATGACAAAATGGTGGTGATGCTCGGTGATAATATAATAGAGGGGGATATTTCAAGAGACATAAGTGAATTTAAAAAACAGGACAGGGGTGCAAGAATATTTTTAAAAGAGGTGGACCATCCGGAGAGATTCGGCGTTGCTGAAATCAAAGATGGCAGGGTAATAAATATAGTAGAAAAACCCAGGGAGCCAAAAAGCAACTATGCAGTCGTAGGGGCTTATATGTATGATAGCGACGTATTTGATATAATCAGGACCCTCAAGCCCTCGGACAGGGGTGAACTTGAAATAACCGATGTGAACAATGAGTATATCAGAAGAGGCACCATGAAATATTCTATTCTTGAAGGCTGGTGGACGGATGCAGGTACCTCCTTTGAAGCATTATTCAGGGCAAGCAAACTTGCAAGAGAAAGAATAATGGACAGCAAGCAGTCAGATTAAAAGTTTTTTGATGTCCTATTGCATCTTTAATATTTTTGTTGAATTACAGTAAAAACATCTGCTTACATTATGCGAGCTTTTCCATTTACCGTCAGAAGTCTTTATGGCCCAGGAAAGACGGTCCATATCTTTATTCTCGTCTGGATTCTGATATATGATAGCGTTTCCTTCCTCTTTTACCAGACCTATGAATTTGTATGTATTGCCGCATTTAAGACATTTATACATCTGTTCTCCTCAGTAAATATTAGTTATTATTAGATATTATAGTATAATGTAATATAATATCAATACATATTATATAAATTTTTACGGGAAATCGATTTATAGTACATTTATTTCATATCATCTGCCAATAAACATAAATTAATTTGACTAAAAAAAACAGCTTTGCTAATATCATTTAAATAGCATTAATTATTTTTTAAGAAAAATGCAGATGAAAATTGAAAAGCAAAGCGTAAGAGTTAAAATAAAAACAGAATCTTCTATAGTAAAAGGTACCGTTCATACCCTGGTAGACAGCAGATTGAGTGATTATATTACCTCTCATAAAAACAGGTTCGTACCCGTAACCGATGCCGAAGTTTATTATATAGACAGAAACAAAGAAGTCCGCAGTGAAGATAGAGTCAGAAGAGAAATTGTTTTTATAAATGTAGAAAAAATAGAAATGATAGAGTATCTGTAATTTTTAAAATAAGGTTATAGGAAGGAACATAAATGGTTGAAGGTATTTCTCAAATAACGGATTCAAATTTTGAAACTGAGGTAATCAGTTCAGAGAAACCGGTTCTGGTGGATTTCTGGGCCGTATGGTGCGGTCCCTGCAAGATGATCACACCGGAACTGGAAAAACTTTCAGAAGAGAAAAGCGGAGAACTGAAAATCGGAAAACTTAATGTAGATGACAGCAGGGATACCGCTATAAAATACAGTATAACCGCTATTCCGACATTATTATTATTCAAGGACGGACAGGTAGTAAAAACACTTATCGGTGTTATGTCCAAAGATAAAATATTATCCGAGATATCCGAGTTCTTATAAATTTAATGGGAAGCATTTTTGTCGGCACTTCGGGCTACAGCTATGCTGACTGGAACAATAACTTTTATCCCCGGGATCTTGATAAAAAAGATCAATTAACTTTCTACAGTTCCGAGTTTGATACGGTTGAAATAAATTTTACCTACTACACTCTTCCTCATCCCCGCATATTTAAAAATATGGCCGAAAAAGTTAAAGGAGACTTTATTTTTTCGGTAAAAGCTTACAGCGGCGTTACCCATACAAGGGAGATAAAAAAAGAGGAAACCGATAAATTTATCGACTCACTTGGACCGCTTGCCTCCGGAAACAGGCTGGGTTCGGTGCTTCTGCAGTTTCCCTGGGCCTTTAAGTTCGGTAAAAACAGCTGTGATTATCTGAGCAGAATAAGAAAAAGCTTTACCGGCCTGGATTTGTGTGCGGAATTCAGAAATGACAGCTGGCTGAATGATACCACCCTGAACCATCTGGAAAGCCTTAATATCGGATTCTGCAATGTTGATGAACCGGAACTCAAGGGCCTTCTCCCGCCCACCGGTATAAATACAACCGGTACGGGATATATAAGGTTTCACGGCAGAAACAGCCTTAACTGGTGGAGGCCGAAGTACGGATATCAGAGGTACGATTATCTTTACAGCCGTGAAGAGCTTGCCGAATGGGTGCCCAGGATAAAAAAAGTAGCATCGAATACAAAGAAAACCTATATATACTTTAACAATCATTATAAGGCCCAGGCGGTAAGATCTGCAAAAATTCTCAAAAGCCTTATGGAAGACAGCGATATTCCCACTTCACAAAATTAATCTAATTATATAAAATCTATTAAACAGTTTTTGGGCAGTTTATTTATTAATCTAATTTAGATAAAGGCATATCAAGTGTTTAAAAAAGTAGACAGCGGGGTGAACCTGGTAAAACTGGAAGAAGATATTCTTGATTTCTGGAAAAAAAATAATATCTTTGAAAAGAGTTTGAGCAGGGCCAGGGGCAAAAAGAAGTTTGTATTCTATGAGGGACCTCCTACTGCTAACGGTGTGCCTGGTGTGCATCACGTCCTATCAAGGGTGTATAAGGATGTTTTTCCCAGATATAAGACCATGAAGGGTTATTACGTGGCCCGAAAGGCGGGCTGGGACACCCACGGGCTCCCGGTGGAGCTGGAAATTGAAAAAAAGCTGGGCATCAATTCCAAGAAGGAAATAGAAAAAATCGGAATAGAAAAATTCAACAGGCTGTGCAGGGAAAGCGTGATGAGATATGAAGAGGACTGGAAGAAGCTTACCCGCCGTATCGGTTTCTGGCTGGATATGGACAATGCTTATTTTACCTTTAAAAATGAATATATTGAAACCGTATGGTGGATACTGAAAACAATATGGGATAAGGACCTGCTGTATCAGGACTATAAAATCGTACCCTTCTGCCCCCGCTGCGGAACCGCACTGTCATCGCATGAGACGGCCCTGGGCTACCAGGAAGTGGAGGATAGCACCGTTGTAATTAAGTTCCCGGATGCTGATAGGGAAAATACCTTTTTTCTGGTGTGGACCACTACTCCATGGACCCTGATTTCCAATGTGGCGGGTGCAGTAAGCGGCAGTTCCGATTATGTACAGGTGGAGCATAAAGGTGAAAATTTAATACTGGCAAAGGATAGGCTCAAAGAAGTCCTGGGAGAGGATACGGATTTTAAGGTTACCGGCAGCTTTAAGGGAAGGAAGCTTGCCTCTTCACGCTACAAACCGGTTTATGATTATGCCGATGGAGACAGCAATGCATTCCGTATAATAGAGGGTGATTTTGTTTCTGCCGGGGAAGGTACCGGAATTGTGCATATAGCGCCTGCTTTTGGTGAAGATGATATGAACGCAGGTAAAAAGAACAACCTGCCGGTGGTCAGGATGGTTAACGAAGAAGGAAGGTTCGTAAAAAAAGTAAAGAAATTTGGCGGCATGTCCATAGAAGAGGCCAATCCGAAAATAATAAAGGACCTGGAGGAAAGGAACCTTCTTTTTAGCGTAAAGAATGTAAAGCATTCTTATCCCTTCTGTTGGAGATGCGACAGCAGGCTGATATATTATGCCAAGAAGAGCTGGTATATAAGGACCTCAAAGATTAAAGACGACCTTTTAAGTTCCAACCGGGAAGTAAACTGGTATCCGGAATATATAAAATACGGAAGGTTCGGAAACTGGCTTGAAAACAATGTCGACTGGGCCCTTACCAGGGAAAGATACTGGGGTACCCCTCTTCCGGTATGGATGGATGAGATGGGGCACAAGATATGCATCGGAAGCATAGAGGAACTAAAGGAAAAAGCGGCCGGAGTTCCTCCCGATCTGGACCTGCACAGGCCCTATGTGGACAATATTATAATTAAATGCCCGCAGTGCGGCGCCGATATGAGAAGGGTACCGGAAGTAATAGATGTGTGGTTTGATTCCGGTTCCATGCCTTACGCTCAGCACCACTATCCTTTTGAAAACGAAGATCTGTTTGAGGATAATTTCCCTGCCGATTTTATATGTGAGGCCATTGACCAGACAAGAGGATGGTTTTATACTTTGCTGGCCATTTCCACACTGCTGTTCAAAAAACCATGCTTTAGGAACGTGCTCTGCCTCGGCCTTATAAATGATGAGAAGGGACAGAAAATGTCCAAGTCAAAGGGCAATGTGGTAAACCCATGGGATGTACTGAACAAGCAGGGCGCAGATGCCCTAAGATGGTATTTCTTTACCGGCGTATCTCCCTGGCAGCCCAAAAATTTCTCCATCGGGGCCATTGATGAAGTTATAAGGAAGTTCATACTGACATTGTGGAACACCTATTCTTTCTTTGTGATTTATGCAAATATAGATAATTTTAATCCTTATGATTATGACCTTAAGGTGGGCGACAGGTTTGAGATCGACAGATGGATAATATCGGAGCTTAACGGCACAGTAAAAAAAGTAAATGAACTTATGGATGATTTTAATGTAACTGAAAGCGGAAGGCTGATACAGGATTTTGTCGAGAAGCTTTCAAACTGGTACGTAAGGAGAAGCAGGAGGAGGTTCTGGAAAAGTGAGGAAGACAAGGATAAGATAAGCGCCTATAAGACCCTGTATGAGTGCCTGGTTACCGTTTCAATGCTGTGTGCGCCTTTCATACCCTTTACCAGCGAGAGCATTTATAGAAATCTGGCAGGCAGTCCGGGCATGGGAGAGGAAAGCGTACACCTGGAAAGCTTTCCCGAAGCAGACGAGGATCTGATAGATGAAGATTTAAGCTTTAAGATGGATACGGCCAGAGAGGTAGTAGGACTGGGAAGAGCGGTAAGGAGCAAGGTCAATATAAAGATAAGGCAGCCGCTGGAGAAGGTGCTGGTGTATTTTGAAGATGATAAAAGAAAGAAAGAGGCCGTAGAACACTTCAGGGATATTATAATAAGCGAACTTAATGTTAAAAAGATAGAGTTTGCAAAAGATATCGGGCAGCTGGCAGCCTATGATATAAGGCCCAACCTGGATCTTCTGGGTAGAAAATACGGCAGCCTGATTCCGAAGATAAAGGATGCCCTGCTGTCCCTGAATCCCGTAAAAGTTGTGCTAAGGGTTAAAAATGATAAGAATATAAGCTTGAATATAGACGGAAAGCATACGGAGATCCTGCCCGGCGAGGTGCTGGTCAGCATTAAGGACAAAGAAGGATTTGGAGTGGAAAGTGACGGCAGGTTTACCGTAGGGCTCTCTACCGTCATATCAGAGGAGCTTTTAAATGAAGGATTCTGCAGGGAACTGGTGCACCAGATACAGAATCTGAGAAAAGAAGCAGGTTTTAAGATAGAAAATACCATAGCGACCGCCCTTGAGTGCCGGGCCAAACAGGAGGTTTTAAATAAGTTTAAAAACTATATAATGAAAGAGACTTTAAGCAAATCTCTGGGGTCCGAATTTTCCAAAGATATGTTTGTAAAAGAAGCAAAGGTAGGAAGCGATAAAATAAAAATTGGCATAAAAGTAGTTGGGAGCATTACATAGATGATGAGCAGAGGAAAAAGAAATATTTTAATGAATGTATATTTCCTGGTCAGTGCCGCCTGCATAATGGCTGCTGATCAGGCAACAAAACATCTGATAACACTGAAGATACCGGTAAACAGTTCACTGGAAATAGTTCCCGGATTTTTATATATTACCCATGTTAGAAACAGCGGTGCGGCCTTCGGGATGTTCCAGAGCTACACCAGGGTATTGACCATCATATCAATTGTGGCAATTGTCCTCATAATCCTTCTAAAATCAATACTCAAGCTTAATTCTGTCTTTTATAATATATCCCTGGGTTTTATACTGGGCGGGGCGCTGGGCAACCTGGTTGACAGGTACCTTGTGGGAGAGGTTACCGATTTTATAAATTTTAAGTTCTTTCCCGTATTCAATGTAGCAGACAGCTTTATTTTTATAGGATTTTTCCTTATTATAATATTGATATTGAAAGAATATTTAAAAGGGGAAAAGACTAAAAGGAGTTGAGTAAGAAAGAAAACGGCACTTTAAGCTTTATAGTAGATACTGCAGGTTCGGGGCATAGAATAGACAAATTCTTAACGGAAAAGATCAAGGATACATCAAGGAGCCGCATTCAGGATATAATCGGCAGCCGCAAGGTGCAGGTAAACGGAAAAGTCATAACCAAGCACTACAGGCTAACAGAAGACGACAGGATTACAATAGAAGACCTTTTGGAAAATAACAGCCGAATCGAAGTGGAACCCCAGAATATAAATTTAAAGGTGGTCTACGAGGACCAGTACCTGCTGGTAATATCAAAGGAACCGGGAATACTGACACACCCCACACCGAGCCGCAGGAAGGATACCATTGTAAATGCCCTGCTTTATCATTACAGCAAGCTTTCCGGCCTGTCAGGTAAGGAAAGAGCCGGAATCGTACACCGCCTGGATAAGGATACGTCCGGGTTGCTGATAATAGCCAGGGATGATAATACTCATAGGCTTCTGTCTGAAATGTTTAAAAAAAGAAGGATTAAAAAAACTTATACCGCACTGGCGTGGGGAAGTTTTTCAGAAAACGAAGGCCGGATAGTCCTTCCCATCGGCCGTTCCGGACTGGATAGAAAAAAAATGAGCATATCCATTGACAGGGGCAGGGAGGCGTTTACCGGATTTGAAGTAAGAGAGAGACTGAAGGACTCCGCACTGCTGGATGTTTATCCCGCCACAGGCAGAACTCATCAGATAAGGGTGCACCTGAGCTATATAGGCCATCCCATAATAGGGGACGAACTATACGGTACCAGGGGTTCAAGGGATCTGGCAAAGGAACTGGGGCTTAAAAGGCAGTTTTTGCATGCAGGCAAATTAAAATTTACCCATCCCGTAACAGGGGAGACCATGGAACTTGAGGACAGGATCCCGGGTGATCTTAAAAAATGCCTGGAAAACCTGAGAAGGAGAAGTAAGATGTAAAATTGGCATAAGTTATTTTTTACATTAATAATTTTTTTTAAAAAAAGGAGCAAATGAATTGGCAAATATAAGAAGAGTGGTTCTGGATGTGTTAAAACCCCATTCGCCAAACGTGATAGAGCTTGCAAGGCAGCTTGCGGACCTTATGGGAGTGGATGGTGTGGATATATCATTAATCGAGATGGATCAGAAGGTGGAAAATATAAAGATCACCTGTGAAGGTGAATCAATAAATTATGAAGAGGTGGAACAGGTTGTCAAACAGAGTGGTGCCTCTATTCACAGTCTGGATAAGGTATCAGTAGGCACCAGCCTGATTGAAGAAGCAATTACCCACCAGGATTAGGTTGATCTTATTTCCTGCCTCATAAATATAATATAGGATGCGGCGAAGCATATAATTGCCAGTGCTACGATAACCACCAGCTGCGGCCACACCTGAATCATACTTTGCCCCACAGACAGAGGATTGAGTATCATTTTACCTGATTCTATAAGACTTATATCTGTTTCCAGTATAGGCCTGAACAGCAGGTTTCCACCTGCCGGTACCAGCAGTACGGTAATGGATTCCGTAAAAAGGGTGGACGGTGAAATCCTGGAAATGGCATGCCCTATATTGTAATTACTTATCTGCTGGGCCAGGGTAGCATTATCAAGCGGAACCATGGCATTGGACACGGCATTGGCTATTATGGGAAGGAAAAACATAAAAAATATCCATATGGCAATAGCGGTCAGTATTGAGGCAGCTGTTTTTTCCATGACCACCGAAAACAAGATAGAAAGTCCCATCCAGAAGCCGCCGTAAAAGATGCATATAAATATAAAGAAAAATATCCTCAGTATCTCGCCAGAGCTTGGCGGCACCCCTATTGAAAAAAGGCCTATTCCTGAAATTATAAATACAATGCTGGCTATAATTATACCCAGAGTGGTAATGCCGGCTAAAAATTTGCCGTTTATAACAGTGTCCCTGTATATGGGCTGGGACAGGATCCTGCTCAAGTTCCCGCTGTGCTTTTCACTGTTAATAGCGTCAAAGCCGAATATAATTCCGATTATGGGAATAAAGAAACTTATAAAGGTAATAAAAGAGGGAAGCACGTCTCCTCCGGTGGTAAAAAGATATAAGAAAACATTGCTTGTTATCCCGCTTGCTGCTTCCCTGATATTTGAAAGGGCCACGTAAGTTGATGAGAGACCCGCAATATATATAAGTGCAAGAAGTATTAGAAACCTGTTGCTGCTGAAATGATCGGAAAGTTCTTTTCTGTATACGGTTAAAATGCTTCTCATTTTACTCCTCTTTAAAATATTTTAGATAAATTTCTTCCAGTGCATCCTGCTTAATATCTATCCTGGTCATCAGTACGCCTTCGCCGGTAACCATTCTGGATATATCCTGTCTTACGTCTTTGTCGCAGACTATCTGCAGCTGATTCTTTGTACGGATCACATCGACCACTTTATCTATTTTCTTTATTTTTCCTATCAGCTTATCGGTTACTTTTTCAAGTTCGAGTTCTATCCTGTATTTTCCTCCGCCGAATATATTTCTTCCCAGGCTCTCAACGGTTCCTTCAGTGATCAGCTTGCCCTTGGACAGTATGCCCACCCTGGGACATACTTTCTGCATGAGGTTCAGCTGGTGTGAGGATAGAAGAAATGTGATCTTCTTTTGCTCGTTAAGGTCCATTATGCTTTTAAGGATCTGATTTGCAATCTTTACATCAAGGCCCTCTGTAGGTTCGTCAAAAATAACCAGCTGGGGGTCCTTTATAAGGACATCCGCAATTCCCAGTCTTTGTTTCATTCCCTTTGAAAATGTCTTGACCAGATGATTTTTATTCTTGGACAGGGATACTACTTCAAGAGCCTCATCAATCTTTTTATCGATTTTTCTGTAGGGAATGTTATTTAGTTCTGCGGTATAGGCCAGGTTACTTTTTGCGCTAAGATCGTTATAAAAACCTATTTTTTCAGGCAGATATCCGGTTATCCTCTTGACCTTTAGCGGCTCTCTTGTGGAGTTAAATCCTGCTACGCTGATACTTCCCGAAGTGGGCTCCGTAAGTCCCAGCATCATAAGTATAATAGTGGACTTACCGGCGCCGTTAGGGCCCAGAAGTCCGAATATCTCTCCTTTTTTTATGGTGAGGTTAAGATTGTCAATCACCAGGTTATTACCGTATTTTTTGGATAGGTTTTTAGAGATTATGATATTGCTGTTATCGCTCATAATTTATCTTCTTCCCAGTCTTGTAAAGATAATGGCAACACCTACTATGACAACTACAATAATTCCTATTCCCACGATTCCCCAGATGGTAGGGGTCTCTACGGTGGTTCTGAGCTCGATACTGTCGGTACTGTTTTCGCTTGCTGCACTAAAGGTCAGCATATAGTCACCGGCAATGGTTTTTTCAGGAGGATTTATGGTTACATCGATTTCTTCTTTTTCTCCTGCTTCTATGGATTCTATTTTTTTCTTATCGAATTTAACCTGCCAGCCTTCGGGCTCGGTAGAGGTCAAGGTTATATTTTCTACGGATATGGAACTGTTGTTGGTTACAATAATCTTATAGTGATTATCCTTTCCGGCTGTTATATCCGTACTCAATGCTCCTGCATTGTCTTTGGCGGTAAGTGTGATTTCATAAGATGCAGTTATTACCGCTGTAAATTCTATTGATCCTTCAAGGGGGTCTCCTTCGACGGCAGATTTAAAGTTTGCCGTAAAGGTATATTCACCGGGCTCCATGTCTATCAGTGCCGCTGCAAGCAGCTTTAAAGATTCCTTGCTTACCCTCTGAAGGTTAATGGCGCTTACTTCCTGGG
>CAZBSE010000014.1:0-36284 GCA_964494385.1 uncultured Actinomycetota bacterium
AACCTTCGACACCCGGATTAAAAGTCCGGTGCTCTACCAACTGAGCTAACGGCCCCTGCCAATTTAATATTAAAAAAACTCAAGCTACCGTAACCATTAGCTGAACGATTAAATTAGCAAACGTAAAGTCTACTATAGTAAAAAATCATTGTCAACAGATAAAGGCAGGCGGTAATGCTAAATTAGCACTGTATCTCTTTCTGGTCCTTACTTCTAATTTTAGAGGATACTTTAACTACTGTTTCCTTGCCTTTATCCAATAATTCCTCGCTTAAAACCTTTGCTTCAACCAGAGCAAATTTTCCCCTGTCTATTACATCCTTTAGTTTTGCTGTTAATATCTTTCTGGTTTTTAATCCGGACTTGGGTGCAAATAATAATCCTAATATAAATCCTGAAAACCCTGAAATCAAACCAATTATTAAGATTTCTGCCAGGTCTTTTCCAACTGTTCTATTGTTCTTCTTCATTGTTCATACATCCTCTATTATTTTATTTACTTCTTTATTATAAACTATTTAACACTCATATTGAATATAATGGCAATAGATAAAAGAGTCAAAAAAAGAATTAAAAGATTTTAAATCAATCTACCAGATACCCTATAACTTCTGCCCAGCCCTTATTCATATCTCCATCGGAGATATAAATATTATTGTGCCTTTTAAATTCGTCCAGTATTATCTCTTTATGTTCCAGTGCATTTCTCATAAGAAAAAAATATTTAACTTCATCCGCCATTTTTAAATCTTCTCTGGAATCACCCAGCGCAATACAACTGTCGGTACTGAAATTTCTAATTTTTTTATCAAATCTTACTCCTCTTGCCTTATTGACACCCCTGAGCTTCAGATTATAAATATGCAGCCTTTTTATATCCAGGTCCAGATCCTCCAGCGCCGATAAACCGTTGTCCACCATAACCAGCTTTTCATATCCCTCCTCTTCAAGCAGCTTGTTTGCCCTGTTCAGATCTATCTCTCCAAAAAACAGGGCATTATAGGTCCTGTACCTGCTCCAGTCCATCCTGCTTTCTATCCTTCCCGGAAAACTGCTTTTAAATAACTTTATTATTTCTATTAAATCCTTCCCACCATAGGTCAGATCATACTTCATCTCCTGCCGGTTAAAGGTAGTATAAGCTTTCTCCCCCAGGTTATAAATCACCTCGGCACCGAGTTCCGAAATATAATTTTTAAGGCCAATAATCTGTGCGTTATATTTTAATATAGATTTATTCCTTCCCGATGCCAGGACCATATCCCAGTTTTTTTTTGCCACGGCTGGCAGCAGTCTGACCGCATCAAAATAATAATTGCCCCCGTCGTCTTTAATGAGACATCCCCTATCATTAAACAGGGTTCCGTCAAGATCCGTATATATGACCTTCAAATCTTTTAAATCATCTTTTATTTTACTTTTATAGTCCTTAAATAGTTTATATTCATCCATGTTTGTTTTTCTTTCTGCATCCCGGGATTTTAAGAAAATATGGCTCCCTTTTTATTATAACTTTTGATGATACAGGATTGGTTTTGCTCTGTAAATCTGATATTTTAAAAAATCAGTGAAATTCTGAGCGGATTTTTATAAAACTCATAACATCGCTTTTGGTGATAATCCCTCTTAATCTGTCCCCTGACATCACTACCAGGTGGCTCAGATTATTTTTACTCATCTTCTTGATAGCCTCGGATATTTCCATAGAAACAGCCGCCTTCTCACTTTCTGAAACCGCTTTAACTATCTCTCCCACTCTGACTGCGGGCCACTCATTTCTTGGAATGCCTTTGACATCATGTAAGGATATTATACCTATAAACTTCTGAGTTTCTTCATCTTCTATTACCGGAAATCTTCCGAATCTATACCTCATAAAATAATCATCCACCAGATCCTGTATGGTAATGTCCTTAACAACATATACTATATTCTCGTTCATAACGCTGCCCACTTTAATCCCCCTGATGGAAGTCTCAAAAATAACCTGCCTGTAACCCCTTTGAGCTGATGACTGAAGGAACCATCCTATAAAAGAAAGCCATATCCCATTTAGGAAATTACCGGTAAAAATGAAGTAGATACCGACTGCTATGATCATAAATCCCAGTACCCTACCTGCCGTAGACGCTATAAAAGTTGCACGTTTCAGGTTCCCTGTAACCTTCCATATTATGGACCTCAGAACTCTTCCACCGTCAAGAGGATAGCCCGGAAGCAAATTAAAAACTCCAAGTATAATATTGATAATGGCAAGATACCCGACCGGCACCCCTATGGGATCGATATTTCTGGTAAAGAACCATATTGCCCCAAATACTGCTGCCAGGATAAAACTTGCAGCGGGACCGGCAATGGCCATAATAAATTCACTATAGGGAGTTTCCGGCTCTTTCTCTATCTGTGCCATTCCTCCAAATAAAAAAAGTGTTATCCTTTCTACGGGCGTACCTTTCCTTATGGCAACTACAGAATGACTAATCTCATGTATCAACACCGACAGGAAGAAAAGGACCACAGTAATAATAGTAATTAAGGCCAGCAGACCCTTGTTTAATCCCGGAAGAAATGAGGGAAAATAATAAAATCCAAAATAATAGGTAAATAATGCAAATATTATAAACCAGCTGTAATCAAGCCTGATCTCTATTCCAAATATTTTAAACAGTTTTATGGACGACTTAAACACTCAAACATCCTCCTTAAATATTAATTATTTACAGCCTGATCGATATCCTATAAAACTTTTTTATTCCGTATCCCGACTGTATTTTTATATATATTATTATATATTATTTAA
The DNA here is from genome assembly GCA_964494385.1 of uncultured Actinomycetota bacterium. GTDB lineage: Bacteria > Actinomycetota > Humimicrobiia > Humimicrobiales > Humimicrobiaceae > CAZBSE01. Next base: position 2,801 of record CAZBSE010000014.1, read on the forward strand.
ATTAAAAATATACGGCGGTGGTGCATCTTTATAAATATATTTACCAAAAAAGCAGCCGGTTAAATCCTTAAGATTAACGTTCCCAATTTAAAATATGATAGAATATGGTTTTAAAGGAAAATAAAAAAGGCATAAAAAATGGAACTTGCAGAAAAGTTTATCTCGGAGATGAATTTTGATTTGTCCGCTTTTATATTTGATATCCTGATACCCTGCTTTCTTGCTCTAATTTTCGGGGGCCTGATAGGTTTTCAGCGGGAAAAAGCTGATAGACCGGCAGGTCTCAGGACGCATACCCTTGTATGCCTGGGTTCAACAGTATTAACCCTGATATCCTATCTGGGATTTTCATCAATGGCCGGCACCGATCCTTCCAGAATAGCAGCTGGTGTAGTAACCGGAATAGGCTTTATCGGTGCAGGTGCAATCTTCAGGCAGGGAACACTGGTAAAAGGAATAACCACGGCCGCCAGCATCTGGATAGTTGCTGCTATCGGCATGGCATTGGGAACCAAGTTGTATTACCTTGCTGTAATGGCCACTGTTTTAGGATTTTTAACCTTAAGCATCCTGAAATATGTCGAAGAGAAAATAATTAAACCGCCTGACTATACGGTGAAAATAACAACTTTGGAAAATTTTACGGAATTTGATAAATTAATAAATCTGCTTAAGCAAATATCACTTACCGTAGAAAGCAAGAAATATGAAATTGACGATGAAAATAATAAAAGAATTCTTACCGTAAATATATCAAGCAAACAGTCAGGATTTTCCAACCTGGTCATCAGAAGATTAGGCAGGGTCAAAGGAATTGAAAAAATAACTGTCAACTGACAATTTGCCGCAGAATTTGAACATAAAAAATAAATTAAAAATTTTTTTACTAAAAATTTTCGGGTACCTGAGAAGGCTCTCGGTAAAATTTATATCAGATGGCTGCCCGATGATGGCTTCCTCGATTGCATTCTATTTCCTCTTCTCTATTTTTCCGCTTATGCTTATACTCATTTCAATGTCCGGTACCTTTATTGATAAGCTGAACATTCAAACCGCAATAGTTGATTTTGTCCGGGAAAGAATACCTATTATATACGCCTTTACTGAATCCAATATAGAAAAAGTTATAGAAAACAGAGCCAGTATCGGTATTGCAGGCTTTATATTTCTGGCAATAGCGGCAACATACGTTTTTGATTCAATTCAATTTTCTCTTAATAGAATTTATAGAACCAGGTCCCAGAGAAGGTTCTGGAAACAGAAAATCTTTGGCTTTCTTATAATAAGTCTGATCTTTATAATCATACTGCTGTCTTTTATGCTGTCCACATCTCTGTTTTATCTGACAAATACAATTATAGACTTCTTTAAGCTGAATGAATCCGTATCAACATTTTTATTCAGATCAATATCTATCTTTCTGGGACTGCTGTTTAATTTTGCTGTTTTCAGCCTTGTTTATTTTTTTGGTACCAATAGAAAGACCCACTTTAAGCATCATATATATAAAGGAGCACTGACCGCAGCATTTGCCTGGGAAGTTTCAAAGCATATCTTTATTTTTTTTATAAACAGATTCTCCAGCTTCGAACTGGTCTACGGCTCGGTTGGTTCCATAATCAGCTTTTTGCTGTGGATTTACATATCAAGCTTTATTTTACTTCTGGGTGCCGAGATTAACTCGCTGGATATAGCATAGATATGAGATTTATAGCGGACATAATGGTAGGAAAACTTGCCAGATACCTGCGAATGGCAGGTTATGATGTCCTATACACCAATACTGCCAGTGATGACTACATAATAAAAACAGCCGGAAAAACCGGCAGAATTATTTTGACCAGGGATTCTTTGATGCTTGCCCGGAAAGAATTTAAAGGCGGGACCATAAAATATTTACTTATCAGGGATGACAGGTTAAAAAAGCAGCTGGGGCAAATCAAATCAAGCCTCAAACTTTCTCTTAAGCCCAATCTTATAAGATGCATTGAATGTAACCGAAGACTTACAGAGGTAAAAAAAGAAGATATTAAAAACAAAGTTCCTCCCTACGTATACAAGACCCAGCAAAATTTCATGTACTGTAAAAGGTGCGGCAGATATTACTGGAGAGGAACCCATTATTATAATATTAAAAATACTTTTCTGGATATAAAATAATAACGGCTGCCTGACTGGAGTAGAATTTTTTGCACCTAACCTATATAATTCATATTACAAAAAAACATCTGTTAATTTTAATTGCCGGTATTAATCTTTTAATGCATGGGAAGGTAAAATGTTTGGTAACTTTATAAAAAAATTAACTGATTTCTTCTATAGTATTCCCATAGTACTGTTCATTAACTTTTATAAACTTTTCACCAGGACCAGGGTTTTTAATACCAGGAGACTGCCCGGGAACAAATCTGTAATACTGGCCATAAATCATACGGCAGATGCTGACCCCATAATACTGCTGGCGGCAATTAAAAAGAGGGTATGTTTTATTGCGGAAAGCGAAAATTTCGGCAACTGGTTCACCAGCTTTTTTATGAGAAAATTTGCCAATTGCATTCCCGTATTCAAACAGCAGTTCTCAAAGAATATTAAAAGCTTTAAGGAACTTTTCAGAATCTCCGAAGGCAGGAACGTATTTTTTGGAATATTTCCGGAAGGTATGCTTAATAAGAAAAAAGGCTTTATCAAGTTTCACAAAGGAGCCGCTTACTTCAGTTATAAGACAAGACTGCCCATAATTCCCGTTTATATGCATAATATGAACAGGGGCTCTGAGAGTAAAAAATGGCTGTTAAACAACAGGGTAACCAGGGGAATGATTTCACTTATTATGAATACCTTTAGGAAAATACATATATTTATAGGAGAGCCGATTGATCCCATTGCGGAAAATATCATAAAGGAGTTCAAGGATTTTACCGAGCCAGCAGCCTATAAAAATATCATTAATAATATAAACGATGCTCTGGAAAAAGAATTTCTTGAACTGGCCAGTGAAGCAGATGATCTGTTTGGAACAGGAGATGAAGAATTGCCCGCGGATACTGCAGCTTTAAAGGAAGAGCATTAATCGCCGGCATTGTTTGATATTTCCAATTATGGAACTACAGGTAGATTGCAAACTCACATTCCTGCGCCCCTGACACAGCTGATTTTATAAGTTCAACCCTAACGGTCTTCTCAAGAACACCTTCCCAGAATTTTTTAACAAATCCCTTTGAGCAATGACAATAAGTAAGCGAAACCTTCCGGTCAGCCGGTAAACCCCTGAGCAAACTGCAATAACACCTGACAGGTCTGGTATATGATTTTGGCGTATAAAATTGATGCAGGACGCTTCCCTTTCTTTCGAGCCTTGTTCCCGTCATAGGATTCAGCTGCCAAGCTTCCAGAAACTCTTCTATGCCTTTATACTTATTGCGTCTTGTTTTAGCTTTTTCTATGATTCCTTTATTTACAGCTGAACAATTATAACCGCAGCTCTCCATTATTTGAAATCTTACCTTTTCATCTGCCAATTTATCTAATTTATTTATTGCTTCTTTGACCCATTCGGCTATTTTATCTTTACCGGTACTTGAAGATATCTTTTCGCTGCCTTCCATCACTCTATCCCTTGCAGCTTTTCCGGCAAAGCGCTCCACATTTCTCCCAATTCCTCTTATCATATCAATGTCTCTTTTTCCCATACGGAAACCTCTTTTTTAATTTTTTATTTTAAGTTGAATATTTATCTCCCAACCTTAAAATCCAGCAGTCTCCCCTCGGGTCCGGTGACATCAACTGTCACTTTATCCCCTTCTTTAATCTCCCCGTTCAGCAGCTTCATAGCCAGTACATTCTGGATTTCATTCTGTATTACTCTTTTTAGCGGCCTTGCGCCGTAAACCGGGTCAAATCCTTCTTTCGCCAGAAGCTTTTCTGCTTTATCGGTAACACTAAGAATTAACTTCTTACTTTTTAGATTCTCCTTCAAATTTTCAATCTGGATCCCGACAATTTTGGTTATCTGGTCCATTCCCAGCCTATGAAATATGACCGTATCATCCACCCTGTTCAGAAACTCCGGCTTGAAGTTATTTTTCATGGCTTCAGTGATTCTTTTTTTCATTTCTTCCTCATCTTTGTCTCCCAGTTCGGTTATCCACTGGCTGCCGATATTTGAAGTCATAATAATAACCGTATTTTTAAAATCAACCGTCCTTCCGTGCCCATCAGTAAGCCGCCCGTCATCCATTATCTGAAGCAGTATATTAAACACATCGCTGTGGGCTTTCTCTATCTCATCCAGAAGTATGACGCTATAAGGTTTTCTTCTTACTGCCTCGGTCAGGTATCCTCCTTCTTCATACCCCACATAACCCGGAGGGGCACCGATAAGTCTTGAAACCGTGTGTTTTTCCATATATTCCGACATATCGACTCTTACCATTGCCCTTTCGTCATCAAACAGGAATTCCGCCAGAGCCTTTGAAAGTTCTGTCTTACCCACTCCGGTGGGTCCCAGAAATATAAACGAGCCTATGGGACGGTTTGGGTCCTGAAGACCCGCCCTTGCTCTTCTTATGGCATTGGAGACTACGGATATGGCCTCGTCCTGTCCCACAACTCTCTTCTTCAGTCTTTCTTCCATATGAATCAGCTTTTCAATTTCGGCTTCCACTAACCTGGTAACCGGGATGCCGGTCCATTTGGAAACAGTCTCCGCAATGTCTTCCTCATCTACTTCTTCTTTAAGCATCTTCTGGCCCTTCTGCAGCTGCTCCAGCCTTTTATTCTCCGCGGTCAGCTTATTCCCAAGCTCCAGCATTTTTCCATATTTTAACTCCGCCGCCTTCTGTAGATCGCCATCTCTCTCCGCATGTTCCGCTTCTATTCTGGTCTTTTCAATCTCTTCCTTCAGGCTTCTGATATTTTTAATTATTTCTTTTTCCTGCTCCCAGTGAACTTTCATCGAATTGCTTTTCTCCTTCAGGTTGGAGAGCTCTTTTTTAATCTTTTCCATTCTGGCTGCGGAAGCCTTATCCTTTTCCTTCTTTAACGCCTGCACTTCGATCTCAAACTGCTTTATCTTTCTCTCCACTTCATCGATTTCGGTGGGCATACTGTCTATTTCAATTCTCAGTTTCGAAGCAGCTTCATCTATAAGGTCAATTGCCTTATCCGGAAGAAACCGGTCGGATATATACCTGTCGGAAAGGACCGCTGCAGATACCAGGGCCGCATCCTTAATCCTCACCCCATGATGCACCTCATATTTTTCCCTCAAGCCCCTGAGTATTGAGATGGTATCTTCTACGGACGGCTCGTTTATCTGGACAGGCTGAAATCTCCTCTCCAGCGCGGCATCTTTTTCAATATACTTTCTGTATTCGTCAAGGGTAGTTGCCCCGATAGCATGAAGCTCACCGCGTGCCAGCATTGGTTTCAGCATATTTGAAGCATCAACGGCGCCTTCTGCCGCTCCCGCCCCCACTACGGTATGCAGCTCATCAAGAAATAAAATAATATTTCCTTCCGATTTTGATACTTCTTTAAGTACAGCTTTCAATCTATCTTCAAATTCACCCCTGTACTTGGATCCGGCTATGAGAGATCCCATATCCAGGGCTATCACTTTTTTATCTTTAAGGCCTTCGGGAACATCCCCTGATGCTATTCTGCTGGCCAGCCCTTCGACAATAGCCGTCTTTCCCACGCCCGGATCACCGATAAGTACCGGATTATTTTTGGTCCTCCTGGAAAGTACCTGGACCACTCTTCTTATTTCGTCATCTCTTCCTATTACAGGATCCAGCTTTCCTTTCCTGGCTAGCATTGTAATATCCTTCCCAAACCTTTTAAGCGCCTGGTATTTATCTTCTGGATTTTGATCAGTAATTCTCTGGCTTCCCCTTATATCCATCAGGATTTTATATATTCTGTCCCTGGTAACTCCGTACTGCTTTAGAAGTTTGCCCACCTCACCATTGCTTTGTACAAGGGATATCAAAATATGTTCGGTTGAAACATACTCGTCCTTTAACTTTTCAGCGAAGCTGAAAGCATCGTTAAGTATATTATTCAGCTGTGGACTGATATATATTTGCGCCGTTTGGCCGGAAACTTTCGGCTGTTTTTCGATTGCATCATTTATTTTACTTAAAAGATCCTCAATACTGACCTCCAGTTTTTTAAGGATGGGTATAATTATTCCTTCCTTCTGCTGGAGCATAGCAGACATAAGGTGGATATCGTCAACACTCTGATGTCCATTTTCCGATGCAATTTTCTGTGCACTGGCTAACAGTTCCTGTACCTTTATCGTAAATTTATCTATCTGCATATATTTAAATCAACTCCTGCCTGTATTTAAAATTTAACATTATATAACAATTCCATCCCTGGGATTTTCATTGAAATTTTTGGCAAATTCATCAAAGTGCTTTTTCTGCTGGCTATTTAACTTTTCAGGCAGTACCAGCCTGATTTTTACATATAGATCTCCATGCCTGCTGCTGCTTTTCAATTCAGGCATACCCTTGCCCTTCAGCCTCAGCGTCCTGCCTCCCTGAGTTTTTGGCGGAACTTTTACCATAATCTTCCCATCAAAAGTGGGGGTATCTATCTTCGCGCCATAAAAAGCTTCTTTTATGGATACCGGTACCTCGCAGTAAAGATTGTCTTGCTTCCTGGTAAAAAAGTTGTGCGGTGCGATATTTACCACCAGATATAAATCTCCGGCCGGTCCGCCGGACGGACTCCCGGCGCCCTCTCCTGCTATCCTGATCTTTCCGCCGTCCTTAATGCCCGGAGGTATCTTTACATTAATTGTTCTCGTTCTTCCTTCTCTTTGAAGTTTAAACGACCTTCGCGTACCCGTATACGCCTCCCTCAGGGTTATATTTAACTCGGATTGAATATCCTGCCCCTTCTGCACATTTGCCGAACGCGTACTTCTACCGGACTGCGAATCGAATCCTGAAAATTTTGTATTTGCTCCCCTTCCGAAAAACATCTCAAAAAAATCAGAAAAGCCGCTGCCCAGGTCCTCAAAATTAAAGCCCCTGCCCCCGAAATCATAAGTATAGGTCCTGCCGCTGCCGCCGGGCCGGCCCGCACCTGCGCGGGAATACTGCTTCCAGTTTGAACCCAGTTGATCATACCTGGATCTCTTCTGGGGATCCTTTAAGACTTCGTATGCTTCCCCTATCTCCTTAAACTTTTCTTCGGCCCCTGGATTATCGGGATTGGCATCGGGATGATACTTCCTGGCCAATTTTCTATAGGCTTTTTTTATCTCGTCCTGCGATGCACTTTTGCTTACACCCAGTACTTTATAATAATCCTTATATTCAACCATTCACACATACACCTTTATTTATTTTATAAACGCACCTGCCCACAACTTCCTGTAAAGCTATGGGCAGGTTTCTTACTATATATTTATCAGGCTAAAATCCCTTTATCTGGAATTTATCTAAATCAGTTCTCTTATTTATTTTCATCATCCTTTGCTTCAAATTCAGCATCAATTACATCTTCTTCCCCGTTACCTGTCTTTTTTTCTTCTGATTTCTGTCCTCCTGCCGGTCCTGCACCCTGGCCTCCCGGCCCGGTACCTGTCCCGGTTCCTGAGCCTGCCTGGGCATATAGTTTCTGCGACAGCTCGCTCTGCAGGTTCTGCAGCTTTTCCGTTTCCTTCTTTATATCATCAGCATTATCGGATTCCATACTCTTTTTTAAGACTTTGACCTGTTCCTCGATATTCTTCTTCATATCTTCCGGAGCCTTACTGCCTATTTCTTTCATCAGCTTCTCCGTAGAGTAAACCAGGCTGTCTGCACTATTTTTGGCATCGATCAGTGAACGATTTTTCTTATCCTCTTCTGCGTGTTCCTTTGCTTCATTTACCATTCTTTCAATTTCATCGTCGGTTAAATGCGATGTTGCCGTAATGGTAATTTTCTGCTCCTTGCCCGTAGCAGTGTCCTTGGCAGAAACATTCACAATTCCATTGGCATCAATATCAAATGTCACTTCAATCTGAGGTATGCCCCTTGGAGCAGGTGGAATGCCGTCCAGCCTGAACCTCCCTATGGTTTTATTGTCTCTGGCCATATCACGTTCCCCCTGGAGAACATGGATATCCACGCTGGTCTGATTATCAGCAGCAGTGGTAAATATCTCGCTCTTCTTGGTGGGAATAGTCGTGTTTTTGTCAATCAATCTGGTCATAACACCACCCAGAGTCTCAATGCCAAGAGAAAGCGGGGTTACATCCAGAAGCACCACATCTTTAACGTCTCCCTTCAATATTCCGGCCTGGATAGCCGCACCTACTGCAACTACTTCGTCAGGATTTACGCTTTTATTGGGCTCTTTTCCGGTGTAATCCTTTACCAGCTTCTGTATAACCGGCATCCTAGTCGCTCCACCGACAAGTATGACTTCATCGATATCAGCTTTTTCCAGCTTGGATTCTTTTAAGGCTTTTTCCAGAGGTTCCTTACACCTGTTGGTGAGGTCCGAGGTAAGTTGTTCAAATTTGGCCCTGGTTATCTTTACTTCCAGATGTTTGGGGCCGTTAGCGTCAGCCGTGATGAAGGGAAGATTTATATTGGCCTCCATAACCGATGACAGTTCCACTTTCGCCTTTTCCGATGCCTCTATCAGTCTCTGCAGCGCTTGTTTATCTGTCCTTAAGTCAATTCCCTGTTCTTTTTTAAATTCATCTGCAATATAATTCATAATCCTGTCATCATAGTCGTCTCCACCCAGATGCATGTCTCCGTGGCTTGCTTTTACTTCAAATACCCCTTCGCCAACTTCCAGAACGGAAACGTCAAAGGTTCCGCCTCCCAGGTCGAATACCAGAATTTTTTCTTCCTTCTTTTTTTCCAGCCCGTAGGCCAGTGAAGCAGCGGTCGGTTCATTAATTATCCGCAGTACATTAAGACCTGCGATCTTTCCTGCATTTTTGGTTGCCTGCCTCTGGGCATCGTTAAAATATGCCGGAACGGTAATAACGGCATCCGTAATCTTGGTTCCCAGATAACTTTCTGCATCTGTTTTTAATTTCTGGAGTATCATTGACGACACTTCTTCGGGCGTGTGGCTTTTACCTCCTATTTCTACTTCAGCCAGATCATTCCTGCCTTTTTTTACTTCATACGCCACAATCTTCCTTTCACTTTCGACCTCGCTGTATTTCCTTCCTATAAATCTCTTTATGGAATAGATAGTATCTCCAGGATTCAAAGCCCCCTGTCTTTTCGCCAGCTGCCCGACCAGCCGTTCTCCCTTTTTGGTTATACTTACCACGGAAGGCGTTGTTCTGCTGCCTTCACTGTTGGTTATAACTGTAGGCTTACCGCCTTCCATAACCGCTATACATGAATTAGTCGTTCCCAGATCAATTCCTACTGCTTTCGCCATAATATATACATCCTTTCTAATTTATTTTTTATGCACAATAATTAAAAACTCAAGATTGTGAGTTATTCTTCTTCTTTATTAATCCGCATAAGATAGTTTTTAAAACACTCGACTACATCCTCGGGACACCGGTGCAGAATTATATCATCCCTTCTCCTTATCAGGATAATTATGGACCTTAAATTCATTCCCTGGTCATACATAAGTTCCCTTACATATTCCAGCCACCTGATATCTGCTTTGGAATAGTATCTCTTCCTTCCCCTTCTGAAAGGGCATACCAGTTTAAATCTCTCGTAATAATATAATGTCCTGCTGTTTACCCCTAAAAAATCAGCCACCAGTTCTATTGGATAACTTTTATCTTCTTCATCAAACAATTTACTCACCAACCTTAATCATGGCTATAATTCTATTAAATAATGTTATTGTTGTCAACTATATTATAAAAGATTTTTAAAATTTTACAAAATTATTTTTTCACTTTAAAGTAAAAATATTTTTACTCTTTAATATTAATTGCATGGTCTAAGGAGTCAGCCATTAAAAATTTACTTACCGGTTTTATTTTAATATAATCAATAACCTGTGGGTAATACTTTTAAAAGGAGACACCGATCAGGGAATTAATAACACTTTTAAAATATCTAAAAGAACACCGCTTCCAGTTTTTAATAGGCGTCATCTGCATCTTTTTGACCACCCTGCTGATGCTCCTTGTCCCATGGATACTCAAGCTTGCTATCGACAGCATTGAAAAATCACCCGATACAGCTGACCTTCTGAAATACGGGGCTTTTCTGGTCGGTGTTGCTTCGGCTCAGGGAATTTTTAGGTTTTTTATGAGAAAAATCATGATAGGTATATCCAGAAAAATTGAGTACAGCATTAGAACCGACCTGTTCTCCCACCTGCAGAAACTCGGCTCTTCCTTTTTCACCTATACCAGGACAGGCGGCATCATGGCCCTTATGACCAATGACCTTGAGGCAGTAAGGAACTTTTTGGGCCCGGGGCTGATGAATCTCTTTAATACTATTTTTACTTTTATAACAGTGCTGACCGTAATGTTTTTTATAAATGTAAGGCTTTCGCTTTATTCATTGATTGCCATTCCCCTGCTGCCCCTGCTGGTAAACAGGCTTGGTTCCATGCTGTATAAGAGATTTAAAAAATCCCAGGAGCAATATGCGCTGCTTTCTGCCAGAACTCAGGAAAGCATTTCCGGAATGAAAGTCATAAAATCATTCACCCAGGAAGAAAATGAGAAAAAAATATTCTCGGATTTGAACCGGGAATATATAAACAGGAACCTTTCCCTGGCCAGGGTCAGGAGCCTTTTCTGGCCCTCCATGATTTTTATAGGAGGAATCGGGACCATGGTTGTTCTCCTGGTAGGCGGAAGGCAGGTTATGGGCAATACTTTGACCATAGGACAGTTCGTTCAATTTTCCGCTTATATCGGAACCATTACCTGGCCCCTTATCTCTCTGGGATGGGTTATAAACCTGGTACAGCGCGGCTCTGTTTCAATGGGCAGGATTAACAATATGTTTAAAATAAAACCGGATATTACCGGCCCAGAAAAACAGGCCGGCCCTGGAAGCTTAAAGGGCAATATCAGTTTCGATCATGTATTTTTTAGATATAGTCTGGATGAAAATACAAGAAAGCTTATCGGGGCAATCTTTGTCGATTCCAGGGACAGCCGGCAGGAATTTACAGGCAGCAGCTGGGCAGTTAAGGATATAAGCTTTGACATCAGCGCAGGGATGAAGGTTGGGATAGTAGGATTTACGGGATCATCAAAATCAACAATAGCCGGGCTTATTCCCCGCCTTTATGATCCCCAGAAGGGTAAAATCTCAATAGACGGTCTGGATATAAAATCTTACTCCCTGAAAGTCCTGCGCTCAAATATAGGATTTGTGGCCCAGGAACCTTTCCTTTTCTCTAAGTCAATCAGAGAAAACATCCTGTTTGGAAAAGAGGAACTGCTGTCATGTCTCAGCGAGGATGAGGTCATGCATAAGATAATAGAAGTATCAAAAATATCACACCTGCACGAGGATGTAAGTCTTTTCCCTAAAAAATACGAAACCCTTATCGGAGAGCGGGGGGTTACACTATCGGGGGGACAGAAACAGAGGCTGGCCATTGCCAGGGCCCTTCTTTCTGAACCTGCCATCCTGATTTTTGATGATTCATTTTCAAACGTGGATACCAATACTGAAGAATTGATACTCAAGGATCTAGGACAAAAAATCCGCGGTGTTACCGCTATAATAATCTCTCATCGTATTTCCACCATTAAGGATTCGGACCTTATTATTGTTATTGACCAGGGGGAAATAGATTCAATGGGCCGGCACGGTGAACTTATTAAAAAATGCAGTATTTATAAGAACCTGTATTACAAACAGCAGCTGTCCGAGCAGCTTAAAGAGGAAATCCAGTAACAATAGAGGATAAAAGATGACAGAAAGTTTTTACGAAAAAGATCTTACGGAAAAGCAAATAGATAGAAAAATAATTCTAAAACTTCTAAGATATCTAAAACCCTACCGCCTTCTTCTGCTGCTTACCATCCTGCTCCTTCTGCTCACGGCGGGCCTGCAGATAGCAGGGCCGTTTCTTATAAAAATAGCCATTGATAATTATATTATGCCCGGAGAGCTTAAGGGACTGCTCTACATAGTAGCCTTATACGGACTGGTAATAGTATTTGAGTTTGCAATCCGGTATTTTCAGGGATACTACACCGAATATATGGGGCAGAAAATAATGTATGATATGAGAATGGATATTTTTTCCCATATAAACAAGATGCCCATGTCTTTCTTTGACAAAAATCCGGTGGGAAGAATAATGACCAGGGTTACAACCGATGTTCAGACTTTAAATGAAATGTTGTCTTCCGGAATAGTCACCATATTCGGGGATATATTTATGATAGCGGGCATTATGATTATTATGCTTTCCCTTAACTTAAAGCTCTCACTGATAACTTTTTCGGTACTTATCCTGCTGGCCATTGCCACCTTCGTATTCAGGTCCAAGGTCAGGGTAACTTTCAGGATCATAAGAGCCAGGATATCCAACATCAACTCCTTCCTGCAGGAAGCAATTTCCGGAATAAACACCACCAAACTATTTAACAGGCAGAATGAGAACAATAAAGATTTTAACAGCCTGAATCAGGGTTACCTTGATGTCTACCTCAAAACCATATTTTTTTATGCTGTTTTCTTCCCGGTGGTAATGATTATCAGCACCCTGGCCATAGCCCTTATAGTCTGGTATGGGGGACAGGGAGTTATACAAAATCTTCTTACTCTGGGAACCCTGGTTGCTTTTATCCAGTACATAGAAAAATTCTTTCATCCCATAAGCGACCTAAGTGAAAAATTCGGAATCCTCCAGGAAGCCATAGCGGCTTCGGAGAGAATATTTAAACTTCTGAATCAGAAGCCTTCCATAGTGTCCCCTTCAAGGCCCATAAAAGTAAAAGGGATCAAGGGAGATATTGAATTCGATAAAGTATGGTTTGCTTACAATGATAAAAATTACGTGCTTAAAGATATTTCATTTAAGCTTGAAACCGGACGGAGCATAGCTTTCGTAGGAGCAACGGGCTCGGGAAAAACTTCAATAATAAACCTGCTTAACAGGTTTTATGATATCTCCAGGGGAAAGATTTTCCTTGACGGTATAGATTTGAAAAGGTTTGACCTGAGCTATTTAAGAAAACACATAGGGGTAGTGATGCAGGATGTATTCCTATTCTCCGGGACCGTTCTGGACAACATCCGCCTTGGGAACAAAGATATTCCCTTAAATAAAGTAATTGAGGCTTCAAAGTATGTAAATGCCCACCAGTTTATAGAAAAGCTTCCCCATAAGTACGATTATGAAGTCAAGGAAAGGGGGCAGGTATTATCAGTCGGCCAGCGTCAGCTGATTGCCTTTACCAGAGCCCTGGTATTTAATCCTGAAATACTTCTGGTCCTTGATGAAGCCACCTCCAGTATTGATTCGGAAATAGAATCATTGATCCAGGATGCCCTGAGCAAAATAATGAAAAACAGGACCACTATAGTAATTGCCCACAGGCTTTCCACCATAAAGAATGCTGATAAAATAATAGTACTGTCGCACGGCAGGATAGAGGAACAGGGCACTCACGCGCAACTGCTTAAATTAAGGGGAATCTATTACAAACTATATAGATTTCAATACCAGCTTCAGATTTAGAAATATTTTGCTCTTTTGGATACACCTGGCCCCTGCTCCGGTTACCTCCAGTAATCAGGTTTTTCTATTTCATTTCCGCTGCTGTCAAGAATACTGGCCGGCAGCTGGCTCTTTCTAAAATAATCAGTAAAAATCTTTGCGCTGTAATGGCAGTACTCCCTCAATCTGTCTGTCTTTCTATGCGGCGGGAAGAATATGACCAGTTTCATATCAAAAAATTCCAATATGGCCCTGCATATGGGTACCAGGTCACTATCTCCGGATATCAGTATCTGGGTATCGCAGTTTCTCTGGTAAGCATCCTTGAACATTTCAACTGCTATATTGATATCTGTCATTTTTTCGTTAAAATTTTTAAAAACCTTACCGCACCTGCTGCATACCGTGGTGCCTTTCTGGTGCCTTCCCATAAAAATCATTACACTATCCAGAGTTCTCAGTGCCTTTATATATGAAGACTGCCTCTGAAATTTCCCCTGGTCAAATTTTGTTGAGACCATACTGGTAAAATACTTTACCCTGGTCAAATCCTGATTAGGGAGGCATAGTTTTCCGGCCAGCTTTTTCAAATCCAGCCAGTAGTACCTTCTCAGGTTTGCTTTCTTTAAACCATTGTATAGATTAAGCCCGTCAATATAGAAAATTACCCGCTCATTCATAATAACTTACCCAAAGAAAAAGGCCCCTATAAAGAGGCCTCGAGACAGAGATACTATCTCTGTTGTGGTATTAAAATTTGATTTAGTATAAGAATTATAGAACAATTGCATTCCTTTTGTCAAAAGGTTTTAAACCGATAGGTAATATTCCTTAAATATTACTTTCCGGTATATATATTAGTAGTATATATTACAATCTCAAAAAAGCCTATTATATCTATACTCTTTTATCAAATAAAAGAGTATTTAATCAAATGATAACATATCGATATATGAAATTAATAATATATCTACTATATCCGCCTATTAACCGTTTTTTAATGAATTTTCTTTGTGATATAATCAATTCATCATTATTAAATACCATATTACCCGGTAATATTTTTACTGATTAACCATAGGAGTGGGATGCTTCTACAAAACTTTTACCTGAATACCGCAGTTATTTTCTTAATATCTTACCTTATCGGTTCCTTTCCGACAGCATATATTGCAGGAAAAATAAAAGGCATTGACCTGCGCGAGGAAGGAACTAAAAATATCGGTGGTATGAATACAATTACAAATGTAGGGAAGGTTGCCGGTGTTATGGTAATAATAGCAGATATCGGAAAAGGCGCTCTGGTTGCATACCTGGCCACTATATTTTCGGAACATGTCTTTATCCCGCTGCTTGCCGTTGTTTTTGCGGTAATAGGTCATAACTGGATGGTCTATATAGGTTTTAAGGGCGGTAAAGGGGTCTCTACATTCCTGGGCGGATTGTTTTACCTGTCGCCCATATCGTTTCCTTTCCTTTATCTGCTGTTCATACCCATAGCACTGTTTATTACCAAGGATACCTATCTCTCCACCTCGCTGGGATTCTTTTTATTTTCTTTTTTCCTCTGGACCTACGAGGGGAGCTCCTGGTGGTTAATATTCGGGCTGCTAATAACCCTGGTTTACAGTATAAAAAGTTTTGGCCTTCTAAAAACATACTACACCCGGAGAAGAAAAGACGTCAGCCCGGTAATGAAAAAAATATTCAAGCCATTTTTTAAAGGAATGTAAAATATGAAGTGTCCTTACTGTTCAAATCCTGATACAAGAGTTATAGATTCAAGGTTAACTGACTCTAATGACAGTGTCAGAAGAAGAAGAATGTGCGAAAAATGCGGTAAGAGATTCACTACCTATGAAAGGCTGGAGAACCAACCCATCGCAGTTATAAAGAAGGATAACACCAGGGAGCCTTTTGATAAAAATAAAATACTGAGCGGTTTGATCAGGGCCTGTATAAAAAGAAACATAAGCACG
Organism: uncultured Actinomycetota bacterium; assembly: GCA_964494385.1. Taxonomy (GTDB): domain Bacteria; phylum Actinomycetota; class Humimicrobiia; order Humimicrobiales; family Humimicrobiaceae; genus CAZBSE01. The sequence continues at coordinate 18,430 of CAZBSE010000014.1, forward strand.
GAAATCTTGAATAAAATTGTGGATGATATAGAAAACGAAATCTCCAACATGCCTTCCAATGAAATTCATTCCAGCGAAATAGGAAACCTGGTATTAAAAAGATTAAAAGATCTGGATAAAGTAGCCTATATCAGATTTGCTTCCGTTTACAAGCAGTTTAACAACATCAGACAATTCACCAAGGAATTATCGGAACTGCAAAAACCAAAATAAGATCCAGCCTTATCTATAATTTATATCTCAGCACCGCACCTATACTTCCCGCTTCCGTAAGCTTTTTGCTTGCCTCTATATCCACAATTTCGCATCCCTGGTTTAAGGCATCTTCTACTATTTCATCAACAATATCATTATAAAATACAAGTTTCCCCCCGCAATAGGGGCAGCTATCCTTATGCTCAATAGTCAGATAGCGGCATAAGTCGCATATATAGCCCTGGTGCACAAACTGCCTCTCATATATTAAGGCCCTTATCTGTTCGACTAACAGTGATTTTATTGTGGCATCAATCCCAAGCACACCCATCCCATTGGGATTATATTCGTCAATCAGTTTGTCAACCAGATCATTTTTGGTCCTGGTCTCAAATTCATCGATAACCTCCCTGGCCTTCCCGCTGACTAAAGAAACGCTTGAATCCGGCTCGGCATCTATGCTGCCGATATGTTTTGACTGCAGGTAACTGTGCAGATAATTATAAAAGCCGGGAATAATTTCCTTTCTGCCGCCCAGGATCAAATAATCAAATTTCCTATCCTTAAAAAGTTCCAGGGTTTTCTCATTTACCAGCTTGAAGAAATGATGCAGTTTTTCTTCCAGCCTCCCCAGAATCTTTTTTTCTCTTAATGCCGCCTGACTCCTAAAATTTACCTTTGAGGGGACGTCGCTTATAAATGCGGCAAGATATTGGTTAATTTCACCCAGATAGACCGAATAAATCTGCGCCTTTTCCCTGTTTATAAGCAGTACCCCATATTTTTTAGAATTACTTATGAGTGTCCTTATATTCTGGGTATACGGCTTTGGGTCAATGATGATTTTGGATCTCATTATTATTGGTATTCTAAATTCCTCCCACAGTCCGTCCCCGGAGGAAAAAATTACCAGCGTTTTAGCGGAATCGGCTCTAAAATTATCATTCACAAAAGCTTTTAACCTCTCAAGGATTCCCAGTATTTCCTTTCTCCGGTTTTTGTCAAAGCCGGGACCGGATACCAATTTCTCCCTGCTGGCGGCAATCATTGAATTTAATCTGGTCTGATAATTTTTCTTGGTAATCCTTGACCTATCCACCAGAAGGTAAAGACTTACAACCTGTTTTCCGGTGGGAACATAGTTCAGTATTGCCTCAAGTCCCCTGGCATCCCTATTTGAATTTGTCATAAACCCTCTCTTGCTCTTAATTAATAAGAATTATAAACACATACTTTATTGTCACCATAAAGACACTTTTAATTAAAACTTCAATTTGTAACAAAAATTTATTATTATTATACAATATATATTCAATAAAGAGAGCACTGATGTTTGGTTATATCGGATATAAAATTCTTGAATTTATCGCTGTTGCAACCCCCTACCCCATTACATATTGTATCGGGGCCTTTGGCGCCATGCTGTGGTTTTTTACCGGCGTCAATGTTGCAAACATTAAAAAAAATATATCAAATGTGCTGGGCCTTAACATAAATGATAAGAAAACTAACAATATAGCCAAGAAGGTCTTTATAAACTGGGCAAAAAATGTTGTCGATTTCCTGAAGCATCCGGTCGTCTCCGGGGAAAAACTGAAACAAAGAGTAGAAGTAAACGGCCTTGAGAATCTTGACAGCGGACTGCAAAAGGGCAGGGGGGTGGTCATCGTAACGGTCCATATCGGCAACTTTGAATGGGGCGCCTGCAAACTGGCACTGGAAGGATATAAAATATGGGGTGTCAGTCTGGTAAGAAAAAACAGTCTAATATCAAAATTCTTCGAGTCAAACAGATTATCAAAGGGGCTCAAGACTCTGTACATCAACAAAATGCTGCATGTTTTCAGGATACTTAAAGATAACGAAATCATAGCCATACCTTCCGACTGGGATCCCACGGGCCAGGCAGCCAGACCATTTAATTTTTTCGGGAAAACAGCCTATCTTCCCACCGGAGCCCTGCAGATAGCCTTAAAGTCAGGGGCATCACTGATCCCCAGCTTTATATGGAGAAAAGATAAATACAACCATTCCCTGATTATCAAAAAGCCCATTGACCTTGCAAGGAAGGGTAGCAAGGAGACACTGATTAATAAAAATATGGGAAAGATTCTGAAGGTCATGGAGAAATATATCAGAAATCATATTTCAGAATGGGAAATGTTTCACGATATTTGGAGCAAATAATCATTTGCAGTCATTTACGATTTACTCACCACAACTTATATGATTTAATATTTAATAGCCCAAAAATTCAGCCGGTTCTGTTAACGGACAATATATAAAAGAGGAGAATAGAGATTAACGGTAAAACAATCAAATCCGCAGAAGACTCTGCTTCTTCCGGTATGGTTCTGTGGCACACCGGTGCCGTTGAGCAGGTACTGAAGACCTTAAAAACCAATCCTAAAACGGGCATAAGTGAAAAAGAAGCCGGGGAGCGGATCGATCAATACGGATATAATCAGCTGGAGGCAAAAAAGGGGCGGACACCTTTTAAAATCTTTATTTCACAATTCAATGATTTTATGATATGGATACTTATTGCTGCCGCTTTCATATCCGGGATAATTATAAGGGAGATAACAGACGCGATTGTCATACTCATCATACTGGTAATAAATTCAGTCCTTGGCTTCGTCCAGGAGTTTCGTGCTGAAAAAGCCCTGCAGGCCCTAAAAGAGCTTGCTTCCCCCAGTGCCCTGGTAATAAGGGACGGCAGGGAAAGCAGCATTTCTTCTAAAAGGCTGGTGCCGGGCGATATTATCAAGCTAACTGCAGGGGACCTCGTGCCCGCAGACTGCAGGGTAATAGATAATGTGAATCTTCAGGCAAACGAATCAATCATCACCGGCGAATCCCTGCCAGTAAATAAAATTACCGGTTCCATCGGCAAAAACAATATTCCCCTGGGAGACAGGAAAAATATCCTGTTCAGCGGTACCACTATTGTCAAGGGGAGATGCAGTGCGGTAGTGACAGGCACAGGCAATGATACTGAAATCGGAAAAATTGCCAGTATGGTCCAGGAAGAAGAAGAACTCACGCCTCTTCAGATAGAATTAAAAACCGTAGGCAAGAAGATCGGTATTATCTGTCTGGCCGTAAGCGTGATTGTCTTCCTGTCGGGAATATTAAAGGGCAATTCGGTGGCGCAGATGCTCCTGGTAGCCGTTGCCCTGGCAGTAGCGGCAATACCCGAAGGACTGCCGGCAATAGTTACGGTATCCCTGGCGCTTGGTGTACAGAAAATGGCCAGGAGTAATGCCATAGTCCGTAAATTAAGCTCTGTTGAGACCCTGGGCAGCGTATCCGTAATCTGTACCGATAAAACAGGTACCCTTACCAAAAACAAAATGATGGTCCGCAAAATTTACTGTGGATTGAAAGAGGATAAAAACTATAATAAGTTTATAGAAATACATAATAAGACAGGCAGCGGCGGCCTTAAAAAGACGCTCTTCTTAAAAGAGATGGATGACGGCAGTGCATTAAAACTCCTTGTTGAAAATGCTGTCCTTTGCAATGATGCTTACTACACAAATAAAAAAACGCAGCAGATCACAGGTGATCCCACTGAAGTAGCGCTTGTCGAACTGGGTAATTTTTATTCCATAGATAAAAGCAAATTAGAAAAAACCCATCCCAGGGTGCTGGAAGAACCTTTCGATTCCGATCGTAAAATGATGACCACCATCAATAAAATACCTGCCGGCACCGTAAATGGTCGTAAGAAGTATATCCTGTTCTCAAAAGGAGCTCCCGAGGTAATTGCGGATAAATGCAGTAAAATAATTAAGAACGGTAGAATAGAAAACTTAACCGATTCGGGCAGGAAAGAAATCAGCAAAAGTAATTTTCTTCTTGCAGAAAAGGCGATGAGAAACCTGGCCTTTGCATTCAAATATATGGAAAAGCTCCCCGGTGAGCAGAAAGTCAAAGAATCAGAGAAAGATCTGGTATATCTGGGTACAGTGGGAATGATCGATCCTCCCAGACCCGAAGTATATCAGGCCATTGAACAATGCAGGAGAGCCAATATCAAGATAATTATGGTAACCGGGGACCATAATATAACTGCCAGAGCAATAGGAGAAGAACTGGGGATACTCGGCCCCGGGGACAGGGTAATTGACAGTACCGAATTTGGCGAGATGACCAGCCAGGAACTTGATGACCAGATAGAGAACATAAGAATATTCGCCAGGGTATCTCCCGCCAATAAGGTTGATATAGTGGAAGCTTTAAAGAGAAAACATCATATAGTAGCCATGACAGGTGATGGGATAAATGACGCCCCATCCCTCAAAAAAGCTGATATAGGTATTGCCATGGGCATTGCGGGAACCGATGTAAGCAAGGAATCAAGTGATATGATTTTAACCGATGACAACTTCGCAACCATAGTAACGGCAGTAAAGCAGGGAAGATCAATATATGACAATCTTAAGAAATTCATATTATTTTTACTGTCATGCAACATTTCGGAAGTTCTCCTCATGTTTATTTCCATAGTCATAGGAGATTATATATTTTACCTTATTACCGGCCAGAGAGGATTCTTATACATACCTCTTCTGCCGGTGCAGATATTGTGGATGAACCTTATAACGGACGGCCTGCCGGCTATGGCGCTTGGGATAGATCCCCCCGAAAAAAACATAATGGACAGAAGGGCCACCAAGAAAAAGGAACAGATTCTAAGCAAAAGAGGGCTGGGTACGGTTGTATGGCAGGGTATGGTCCTGACCCTTGGGGTGCTGTTCATATATTTTGCCGGGCCGGTGCTCTTCCATACCAATGATTTTTTCCACGACCGGGAGATTTTTCAGACTTCCGTTTTTACCACCCTGGTATTAACCCAGCTTCTCCATACTTTTAACTTCAGGTTCGAGGATAAGGGCATATTCACAAGAAATATATTAGAAAATAAATACCTCAATCTTGCTGTGATTGCATCTATCCTGCTGCAGGTCGGAATAGTTTATGTCCCCTGGCTCCAGGGCATATTTAAAACCGCGGACCTCGGCTTATATCACTGGCTGCTTATCATAGCAAGTTCGATAGTGCCGGTGCTGATTATAAATTTTGTAAACGAATTAATCTACAAAAAGAAAAAAGTTTATACTTATGAGCAGTCTTAATATTTACAATCAGGGTAATGTTTTAAAACCCTGTTCTTTAAAATGTCTGTCAAAAGTAAAAACTTTTTTTAACCCAAGAAGCCGCATCATTTCAAAACTAGTATAGTCAATAAAACTAATATTTTTTCTACCTGCAATTAACAAACTACTAATAGCTATATTATGAACTCTTTCATCTACCCAATGAATATTAAGAATTGGAATTATTTCATCCTGGAACGCTCTAAGCGCATCTAATCCTAGCCTGTTCTGGATCAATACCACAGTTTCAATTACTATATAATTAGAACTATGAAATATTTCTTCATTTTCTATTAACTTTAAAAAAATATCCCTGGATTCTTTATAAAATTTATCCCCAGAATCTAAAATCGCAAAAAATGCACTGGTATCTATGTATATGCTCATTTCTCAAAGTCTTCAGTTAAATATTTGTCATGTTTAATCGAAATATCTTTTTCCCCTGATTTAAATTTTCCTATTGAATTTATTGCTTTGTTGTATTTCTCTTTGTTACTTATCAGACATTTACTGGCAGAATAACAATTTATACACTCCCTTATTATCCCGGCAACAGAAGTATTCTCCTTTGCTGAAATATCCTTCAACATTCTATATTGTTTCTCAGTCAATTGTATTTGAGTTCTTTTCATTTCCCAGATTTTAGTTATACATTATGATTACACTTATATTATATTGTAATCACCTGTAATTTTCAATGCCTAATTGCTAATTTAATAGTTCAGGTTCTTTTTCCCATCCTTACCCTTGCCCTTATTGCCGCTCCGATCACTGTAAAGAACAGCACCATTATCAGGAGTACCAGAGCAGTGCCCCACTGCTTATCTTCGGGAGCATTGGGAAGCTGGGTCGCCAGCACATATAGATGGTATGGAAGAGCCATTACCTGGCTGAATAATGAATTAGGCAGATTTGGCTGGGAAAATGCAACTACGGTAAAGATTATTGGTGCGGTCTCGCCTGCTGCCCTGCCGATACCGATGACCGATCCTGTGATTATGCCCGGCAGCGCCTGGGGCAGCACTATCTTTACTACGGTCTGCCATTTAGTGGCACCCAGCGCAAAGGAAGCGTTCCTGTATGTATTGGGGACACTTTTTAATGCCTCTTCGGATGCAGTTATAATCACGGGCAGTATCAGAAAACCCAGTGTAAGAGAACCTGCAAGTATTGATTTACCGAATTTTAAAAACATAACAAAAAAACCGAGTCCGAACAATCCGAATACTACCGAAGGGACCCCGGACATATTTATAATTGAAAGCCTTATTATCCTGGTGAGCCTGTTTTTCCTGGCATATTCGTTAAGGTAAATAGCTGAAAATACCCCGATAGGCAGTGCAACTATGACCGTGCCCACTATCAGGTAAAGGGTCCCCAGAATGGCCGGCAGTATTCCCCCTTCCCGCATTCCCGCCTTCGGCTTCTGGGATATGAACTCCCAGCTTAAGGCTGGCCCCCCTTTTATGAAAAGGTAAATTATTATACCGAATACAAAACTGATTACTATGATACTTACAAAAAGCAATATGAAGTACCAGACATTCTGTTTTAAATACCTGTTTTTCATCTTTTTTTAAATCAAATGCTTCTTATTCTCCCGACATACCTGTCAGCTATCAGATTGATTATAAAAGTTATGGCGAACAGTATCAGGCCTATGGCAAATAATGCCGAGTAATGCAGCCCTCCCTGGACGGTTTCCCCCATTTCCGCCGCTATGGTAGCCGTAATTGTCCTGACCGGCTGCAGCCAGGAGAATACAATTCTCGGAGAGTTTCCCGTAATCATCAGAACGGCCATGGTCTCCCCTACTATTCTTCCCAGCCCCAGCATTACTGCGGCCATAATACCCGAAGATGCGGCAGGGATTACGGTCCTCACCGTTGTTTCCCATTTTGTTGCTCCCAGTGCCAGTGATGCGTGCCTGAATCTATTGGGTACGGCATTTATAGCATCTTCGGAAATGGATATAATAGTGGGCAGGCTCATAAAAGCCAGCATTATGGAACCGCTCAGTGCCGTAAGGCCGATACTTAAATGAAAGACATTTTTTATTAATGGAACTACGGTCTTAAGGCCGATAAAGCCTATGACCACCGATGGAATTGTGGCCAGCACTTCAATAATCGGCTTAAATAATTCCCTTACCAATTTTGGTGCCAGCTCGCCGATATAGATAGCCACTCCTACTCCCAGCGGCACCGTTATAAGAATTCCCCCGAAGGCAACCTCCAGGGAACCAACCAGCAGCGGCACGAACCCGAATTTTTCAGTTACAGTCGGCGACCACCTGGTACCGGATAAAAAGTCAAATAATGGATAAGAGGAAAAAAATCTTATGGAGTTATAAATCAGAAAAGTAAGTATCAATCCCAATATAATTATAGAGATAATACCGTTTACAAAAATGAACTTGCCGATAAAATAATTTTGGATATTTCTTAATCTTACTTTCAGCTTTTTCATCAGTATAATATTATAGCAGATATCTTTTGACTTAAATCCTAATTTTTATAAAGTTCCGGGGCTATAGAATTACTGCACCTATAGCCCCGTACTTACATAATCTCCTGCCAGAAACGTTAAGATATAGTTTATTTATACCTTAATATAACGGTACAAATCCAACTTCCAGAGCAATTGCCTGCCCTTCTTCACTTAAAACAAAATCAAGATATGCCTTGCCTATTTCGCTTAAGGCACCTTTGCGGTAATAGTTATAAAGGCCGCGTGATATCGGATAGCTGCCGTCCTTTACAGTATCAACAGAGAGGTCAATTCCTTCAACAGCTACTGCACCGGCACCCTTGTCCAAAGCTTCCTGCAGGTAGCCCAGTCCGACATAACCGATGGCATTATCGGTAGTTGTAACAGTATTTACAATATCAGCATTGGACTGAAGAGCCAGTGCAAGCGGTGAGAATTCGTTTTCTTCCTCACTCTTGCCTACCTGAACTACGGCTTCCAGGAAATATTCATAGGTCCCGGACGCGCTATCTCTTGAGGCCAGCACTATATTTGCATCAGCTCCACCGACATCCTTCCAATTGGTAATATTGCCTGTAAAAATGTCAGATAACTGTCTTATGGTCAGATCTTCCACACCTTCTACATTGCCGCTTGAAATTACAGATATACCATCATAAGCCACAACTACTTCAACCAGCTCTATACCCAACCTTTGCGCTTCTTCTATCTCTCCGCTTTTGGCCTGTCTTGATGCATCGGCAATTTCATTAATTTTATTAATGCACTCTGATATACCTGTTCCCGATCCTCCGCCGCCTACGGTTATGGATCCGCCGAACTCTTCCATGAAAGCTGCTGCTGCCGGTTCTGTAAAAGGAAGCAGGGTAGTGGAGCCGGAGATTAAGAGTTCCTGGCCCTCAAACGTTTTTGCTTCAGTTGCTTCTGCAGATACTGCTTTATCTTTACAGCCAAAGAAAACAGTACTTCCCGCCAATACTGTTATTATTATAAGTATTGCCAGCATAATTAAGCTATTTCTACTTTTTATCAATTCGCTTTCTCCTTTCTCGTTAATAAAATTCTCCCTTGATATCATTGGAGTAGATTCTAACAAATAAAAAGGGGCTTGTTGTTAAAAAAAAATTAAATAATTATTAAAAAATGCTTAAATCTCCTGTGAATAATAATTAACCAAATCTTCCCGTGACATAGTCCTCTGTTCTTTTGTCCTTGGGACTGGTGAATATCCTATTGGTATCGTCATATTCAACCAGAGTGGCGGGCTGGTCGATATCCTGGGTCAGAAGGAACGCTGTCTTTTGGGAAACCCTGGCTGCCTGCTGCATATTATGGGTGACTATTATTATAGTATAACTGCTTTTAAGCTCATCTATAAGATCTTCAATTTTCTGGGTTGATATCGGATCAAGGGCAGAAGCCGGTTCATCCATTAAAATTATCTCCGAATCAACTGCAAGCACCCGTGCAATACACAGCCTCTGCTGCTGTCCTCCGGAAAGATCAAGGGCATTGGTATGAAGCTTATTTCTTACTTCATCCCAGAGAGCTGCCTTTACCAGGCTGTTCTTTACTATATCGTCCAGTTCGCTTTTGGTATATCTGCTGTGCAGCCTGGGACCGTATGCCACATTTTCATAGACAGTCTTGGGAAATGGATTGGGTCTCTGGAAAACCATGCCTATTTTTCTCCGGAGATTTACCACATCGATACCGCTCCTGTATATATTCATCCCGTCAATTATAATCTCGCCCTCGACACGGGTACCGGAAAGCAGATCATTCATCCGGTTAAAGGTCCTTAAGAATGTGGATTTTCCGCATCCCGAAGGACCTATAAAAGCAGTGATGGTATTTGCCGGAATATCCAGGGTTATGTTTTCCAAAACCTTGCAGCTGCCGTAATAAAATCCGTAACCCCTGATTTTAATTTTATCCTCGCCGCTCATATGCTCCTTGCAACCAATTACTTTAGGCTATTTTTCCCAGTATATATTTACTTTTTCTAATCTCGGATATTTCCTTTTTCAGCTCATCGACTTTCCGGGCCAGAAATTCTATACACTCCTGCTGCTTCCTGACCTGTTCCCTTAAGCGGAATTCTTTACTGTAGCCCATTTCTTTTAAAGTCAGAAGATAGCCGCTTGATAAAAGGATAAATTTAATTTCTTCCTCAACCGGACCAATGCTATCGCTCATTTAATCTCCTTATAAATTATCAATTAATAAGATTTATTTTGAGATTGCAGCTTAATGGGCCGTGATGAATGTGTCTAAGTTAAATGCTTCCAATTTTCTATAATTTAATCAACTCTATAAAAACAATTCAGCCTTTCAATTTGGATATTATAGCAGTAATTACGCTAAGAGATGTTTAAAAATTATTAAAAAATTATTAAATTTAAGTTAAAGGGATTGGGATGTATGCTTATAATTATTATATAAAGTGTTGCTTCTTTAAAACTAGAAGATTGTTTAACATAAAATTTAAAATACAGAATAATAGCTAATTTTAATAAACAATTCTTGGCCTATTTATAATACAATATTATTTTTATATTGAAATAATACTTATAATTCACCTACTCCAGCAGCTCCCCCGCAAACTTCTCTATATTCTCCACTTCTATCTTTGAAACAGGTTCGGTTGTTTTATATGCCTTCTGCATTGTATTTCTAAAAAGCGGACTCATCCTTCCCCAGATCATCTCATAACCGAAATAGCCTTTAACTGCTTTTTCCAGCAGCTCTCCGGGAAAACCCTTCTTTATCTCTTCCTGCCAATTTTCATCTGCTCCGCACATAAAGACACCCGTTTTCATATTTAAAAGGGTTTTTAAGTTCCTGGTTACGAATTTCCTTACCAGTCTATTCATCCTGAACATAAAAAAGGACCCTCCAATTACTGCCAGGTCATAATCTTCCGGCTTTACCCTTATGTTCCTCTTAAGGTCAACCATTTCAACTCCATGCCCCTTTTTCTTCAGTATCTCTTCCAGCATACCTGCGCATTTTTCAGTGGTGCCGTACCTTGTTGCGTAAGCAATCATTATTTTCATTCTATAGACTCCTTTCGTAAATAATTTTAAACACCCTGCTAAAAGTGTGTTTATTTTATTATATAAAAATTTATGTAAAGTATAAATTTTATATATAAATATATCTTATTATTCATTTGCCTGATTAGGAAAATATCATTATAATTTAAAAAATATATTTAACAGAGTATAAATCTATGGATGAGACCATAATACAGGTAAAAAATCTGTGCAAATCCTACGGCAAGATAAAAGCGGTAGATGATATCTCTTTTGAAGTATATAAAGGGGAAATATTCGGACTGGTCGGCCCCAATGGTGCCGGCAAGACCACTGCCATAGAGTGCATAGAAGGACTGCGGAAACCTGGATCGGGGAGCATTGCGGTACTGGGATTAAATCCGGCTGCCAACGGAAGGACCTTAAGAAATTCCATCGGCATCCAGCTGCAGGAATCACAGCTTCCGGGAAGAATAAAAGTATGGGAAGCAATATCCCTTTTTTCCTCTTTTTATAAAAAAAATATAGAAAGCGGACCCCTGCTTGGGGACCTTGGTCTGGAAGAAAAAAAAGGCGCTTATTTTGATAAACTGTCGGGTGGTCAGAAACAGAGGCTTTTTATTGCACTGGCACTGCTCAATGATCCTGAACTTATATTCCTTGATGAACTTACTACCGGTCTGGACCCACAGGCCAGGAGGGTGGCCTGGGACCTAATAACCAGTATAAAGGATAAGGGAAAGACCATATTCCTTACCACTCATTTTATGGAAGAAGCGGAAAAACTGTGCGACAGGGTGGCAGTAATGGACCAGGGAAAAATAATAGCACTGGATACACCTAAAAATTTAATAAAGGATATGAGTGCGGAAACGCGTCTTGTATTTAATGTAGTCGGTACATTTGAATTGAATTCCTTAGAAGCTATTGAAAGCATAAGCAAATACGAAAAAAAAGATGATAAAATAATTATATACGGCCATGATAACCGGATGGTCAGGGACGCGGTTAATGTCCTGGTTAAAAACAATGTTGATTTCCGTGATCTAAAAACAGAACAGCCGACACTGGAAGATGTATTCCTGGCCCTTACCGGAAAAGAAATACGAAATTAAGGAGGTATTTTGAAATCTCTTTTAAGGCTTACGGTAGTTGAATTAAAGTTATACCTAAGGGAGCCCATAGCAGTTTTCTTTACCCTGGTCTATGCACCGATGCTGCTTCTTCTTTTTGGTTTTATCTGGGGAAATGAACCCGATCCCTATTATGGAGGATTGGGCTTTATTGATTTAATGCTTCCTGCCTATATCGGACTTATTATAGTCAACGTTGGCCTTATGAGTGTTCCCATCGCCACTGCCCAGGACAGGGAAAAAGGGATCTTGAGAAGATTTTTTTCCACGCCTGCTTCCCCTGCGGTATACCTCTTTTCTAATGTTTTTGTTTATTACTTAATGTCGTTTGCCGGCATGATACTGCTTTTTCTTGTAGGAAAATTTGTATTCAATGTCACCTTTGAAGGAAATATCTTCAGCATCTTCGCCGGCTTTACCATCAGCGCCTTATCTTTTTTTGCTTTCGGCTACATGATTGCAAGTGTCTCGCCTACTGCCAGAACGGCCCAGGTAGCGGGAATGCTTTTGGCTTTTCCCATGATGTTTCTTTCCGGAGCCACTATCCCCCTTGAAGTTTTTAAAGATAAAGTGACAACCGTAAGTAAATTCATTCCCCTTACCTATGTGGTTAATTTCATGAAAGGGCTGTGGGTGGGTCACAGCTGGTCGGAACACTGGCTGGATATACTCGTAATCCTTGGTCTACTGGTAGTGGGAGCAGCTGTATCAGTTAAAACCTTTAAATGGGAATAATCAAATCAATGCACGTAACACATAAAATTGGAAACTCTATACTTACACTAATTACCGGGGATATAACCACCCAGGATACTGAAGCAATAGTCAACGCCGCAAATAACGAGCTTACTCCTGGCGGGGGCGTTTCCGGCGCCATTCACAGAGCAGCAGGGCCCGGACTCTGGGAAGAATGTAAAACTAAAGGAGGCTGCAGCACCGGTGAAGCCAAACTTACAAAGGGATATAATCTTGGAGCAAAATATGTAATACATACTGTTGGCCCCGTATACAGCGGAAGTGCAGGTGACCCCCGGAAACTTGAAAACAGCTACCGGAACAGTCTGGCTCTTGCCTTAAAAACCAATATTAAAAGTATTTCCTTCCCCTCCATAAGCACCGGAATATTTGGTTACCCGGTAGAAAAAGCATCAATTATTGCACTTGAAACCATCCTTGATTTTATTAAAGAACATCCGGAAATCGAACTCGTGCAGATGGTACTGTTTTCTGAAGCAGGTTTCAGCGTATATAAATCATCCCTGGAAAAGATTATAAAAGAGTAGAAAAACAAATTAAGAGCACTTGGAGAAACCACAGTTCCTGCAGATGTAACAGCCCCCTTCGGGTTCCATCAGTCCGCTGCATTCCGGGCATACCATAATCGACCTGGGTCCGTTGGTTATGCCCATATCAAACTTAGTGGACCCTCTCAGATAAAAATCTACGGCCTTGCTCATTGCATCGGGACAGGAAAGAACATGAGTTTCGGAATCAGCTATGCAGGTTATACATCTTACTCCCTCTAACTGATTCTTTACCGACTCTATATCAATACCCGACCTGATGGCAATACTTATAAGCCTGCCCACGGCTTCGGTCAGGGCGGCGCATCCCTCTTCACCGGTATTCGTAAATACCTCGCATATTCCGTTTTCATCCGAATTGACGGTAACGTAAAGCTTCCCGCAATTTCCTATCTTATACTTTTTGGTCATACCGTAGGTTACTTCCGGCCTTTCTCTGGGCTTAAGTCTTTCTTTTTTTTCTGCATCTTCCTTTCCAGTTTTTTCTTTACTTGAACCCTTTGCCTTCTCCTCTGCTTCCTTAAGTTTTACAATAACTTTTCCTTTTGCATTTTTCCTTCCCTTTACCTGAAGCACCTGGGTGTCCCTGCTGTTGTCCCTGAAAATAGTTATGCCCTTACAATCCAGCCTATAAGCCAGCATATATACATTTTCCACATCCTTAACCGTGGCATCATTGGCGAAATTAACCGTTTTGGAAACAGCGTTATCCACAAATTTCTGAAAAGCGGCCTGCGTCCTTACGTGCCATTTCGGAGATATTTCATGTGCGGTTACAAATATCCTCTTATACTCCGGGGGTATCTCGTTAATATCCTTTAAATTCCCGGTCTCTGCTATTTTCTCCATAATCTTCTTGCTGTAAAACCCCCCGTCTGCTGCAGCCTTTTTAAAATATTTGTTAACCTCGACCAGCCTGTCATTGTCCATAACATTTTTAACAAAGGAAATGGCAAACAACGGTTCCACTCCGCTCGAACAATCGGCAATAATGCTTAAGGTTCCCGTAGGGGCGATGGTGGTAGTGGTGGCATTTCTAATTTCATAGCCATCGGGACTGTCGTATATGCTCCCCTTGAAGTTCGGGAACACCCCCCTTTCCTTTGCCAACAATTTTGACTCATTTTTGGATTCATCCTGAATGAAGCTCATAATCTTCTGTGCAAGCTCCAGGGCCTCCTCGCTGTTATAAGGGATGCCCAGCATAATAAGTAGGTCCGCATATCCCATCACTCCCAGTCCTATCTTCCTGTTTCCGTGAACCATTTTATTTATTTTCTCCAGGGGGTATCTGCTCATATCAATAACATCATCCAAAAACCTCACGGCTATACGGACCACTTCCTTTAATTTGCTGTAATCCACTTTTCTTATACCTTCTTCTTCCTTTACCATATGAGCAAGATTTATGGATCCCAGATTACAGGCCTCGTAGGGCAGCAGGGGCTGCTCGCCGCAGGGATTGGTGCTTTCAATCTGTCCCTGGTTAGGGGTCGGGTTATCCTTATTCAGCCTGTCCAGAAATATTATACCCGGATCGCCGTTCTTCCACGCATGTTCGACGATTTTACCGAATATTTCTCTTGCCCCGTATCTGTCCACCACTTCTTTGGTTCTGGGATTTATAATCTCATACTTGTCATTATTTTCCACTGCTTTCATGAATGCTTCAGTCACTCCCACGGAAATATTAAAATTGGTCAGTTTCTCATTATTGTCTTTGGAGGTGATGAAATCCAGGATATCAGGATGATCCACCCTTAGAATTCCCATATTCGCACCCCTTCTGGTGCCCCCCTGCTTTATGGTGTCAGTCGCGGCGTTAAAAACAGTCATAAATGATATCGGACCGCTGGAGACGCCTTTGGTAGAAAGGACCACATCGTTTTTCGGTCTTATATGGGAAAATGAATAGCCGACTCCCCCGCCTGATTTTTGTATCAGTGCAGTCTCCTTAAGCGCCTCGAAAATATCAGTCATCGAATCGCCTACCGGAAGAACAAAGCAGGCAGCAAGCTGCTGGAGTTCCTTGCCCGCATTCATAAGCGTGGGTGAATTCGGAAGAAAATCAAGATCCGACATAATATTAAAAAACTGTTTTTCTGCTTCTTTTATTTCCTGTTCCGATTTACCGTAACCCTTCTCCGCAGAGGCTATATTTTTAGCTACCCTTACAAACATATCCCTGGGTTTTTCTAAAAGGGTCCCTTCTTCATCTCTTTTTAAATACCTTCTTTCCAGGACCTTTACGGCATTTTCGGATAGTTTTATTTTTTTACTTAAGTAGTAATCATTTTGGCTTTTTTTATTTGATTCTTTGGTCTCTTTCATTAATAACAACTCTCCCAAACTCTTAGAAAATAATATAAAACCGGCCCGGCTTTTCTTTAAATTACTCCTCTGCCAATCCCGGATCCCGCCAGAAGGAGACAGAAAACCCCGGGAAAATAATTTTTATTATTTTTACCTTTATGAGAATTAATATTGTCCTGAAAATCTACTTATAACCACTATATTGTACAGTTATAAATATTAGTACGCTATATATTGTATGTCAATAGAAATCTGTTTTTTAGCTAAAAAAATAAGACATTAAAGATTATTTTTACAATGCACCGTGCCGCAGATAAAAAAACTTCCTTTCCGGTTGATTTTTATCACAACTATTAGTATATAAAAGTTTTTTTGGCTATCAATACAATATAATAATCATTTCTGGTATAATAGCTTACCTGGTACAAGCATCATGCTATTAATTTTATAAATAAACTAACCCTTAAGGAAGTACTTTATGAGCTCGGTTATTAAAAAGAGAAGAAGAAAAATGAGAAAGAAAAAGCATAAGAAAATGCTTAAAAAAACAAGATGGCAGAGAAGAAATAAATGATAAAAAACAATAATGTCAATAAAAAGGAATTGCTGGACATTCTTGATAAAAAGATCCTTGTCAGCGATGGGGCCATGGGCACAATCCTGTTTGCGGCAGGTCTTACCGGATGCCCCGATTCATTGAATATAGATAACGGCGGCATTAAAAAGGTAACAGATATCCATCTTGGTTACCTTGAAGCAGGCTCGGATATTATTCAGACCAATACCCTTGGTTCCACTTCCGTAAAACTTGGGTCCCTGGGACTGGAAAAAGAAGTTGAAAAAATAAACCGGAATGCGGTAAAAGCAGTAAAACAGGCCATTGACATATACCTTTCAAAATCTAAAAAAAGCAAGCCGCTGTTTATTGCCGGCGATGTAGGTCCCCTGGGAAAATTGCTTGAACCGGTCGGCGGCTTAAAGCACCGCGAAGCAGTAGACTCATTCTCGGAACAGGCGGAACTGTTGATAGGAGAAGGAGCGGACCTTATAATAATCGAAACCATAATAGATTTAAACGAAGCACTGGCAGCAATCGAAGCTGTCAGAAAAATATCAAAAGACATTCTCATTGCCTGTACCCTTTCCTTCGGCGAAAACGGCGTAACCATCATGGGAAACAAAGCAGAAGACGTAATAGGCGAACTAACTGGTGCAGGAGCGGACATAGCCGGGGCAAACTGCGGCATGGGTTCAGATTCAATGATAAGTGTGGTTAAAAAAATGAGAGAAGCAAATACAGATGCCAGACTTATCTTCCAGCCCAATGCGGGACTGCCTGTGGTGGTAGAGGGCAGGACCATATATAATGAAACACCGGAAATTATGGCTTCAAATGTGGAAAAGTTTCTATCCTACGGACCCTCCATAATCGGGGGATGCTGCGGCAGTACCGTAAAACACATACGGTCAATAGCAAATATAGTGAGCCGTTACAATAAAACATGCAGTAATTATACGGCCGTAAGCTGACAGTAATCCCTTAGAATTTTTTACCTGTTCTTTCCACCAGCGGCATTAATTTATTTTCCAGGGAATTTTCATCTTCATCCAGACTGGCCTTCAGTAAAAACCATCTTTCAATATGTTCGGCAAATCCGCCCGGAGGGATTATAACTAGATTTCCAAGTGTCTCCATCTCCAGTATATCCTGATTGGTATAAACTTCCGTATTTACCCCTAAGTCAGGATATTTTAATTTACGGTCACAATCATACCTCTTTATAAAAACCATGCCGTCAAGATAATATGCCATCCAGCCGGGTGTATTTAAAACACCAATTTTCTGGGCTGTTTCCGATCCCGGGTCCTGTTTTAACTGGATGAACTTATCGCCCCATACCCACCGGGGGTCTTTCATCCGGGTGTAGCCCCAGAGAACGATCGGTCTTACCGGAAGAAGATTATCTTCTCTTGACTGGCAAGGCTCCTGAGGTATTACTGCTCTTCCGCCCTGTGCCATCACCGAAAGTGCCCAGGGGGCAGTCTCTATATCCCACAGATTATGATTAATTAGTCTATGCAAAACTTTAACACTGCCGTCATCCGATTCAATAGTTATTTCCATTTCCTTTTGAATGCCGGTAGTTTCCTCGGTTCTCTGGATAAGCTTAAGAGTTTTTCCATTTCGGCTATATTCCACCGGATTATTATCAGGGT
>CAZBSE010000014.1:36384-47546 GCA_964494385.1 uncultured Actinomycetota bacterium
ATATGTTTCCCCTGGCCGGTGCCCTTATATAATCGAACTGGATCTCTTTTACCCCTTTTTCTGCAAGCTCCTTTATCATTTGTATGTGATAATCCCATACTTCCTGACTATAAATATCAGGCCAGTAAGAACCTTCCGAATAAAGCGGCTTGCCGGTTCTCGAGTCCATGATTGCCAGTTCAGGTTTGGACTTTGGCAGTATGTAGTCCTTAAATACAACCATCCTGGCTATGCTGTTAATCTTTCTGCGTCTCATTTCCTCCAGCAATATTTCTATGTCGTAGTAATTTTTATCCGCTCCTATTTCCCGGGCTAATTCCACTTCAGTATTGTAATTAACATATCCCCAGGCATCTTTAACATCAAACACGATACTATTCAGCTCGGTTTTGTCTATTAACCTGTATATCTCATTTCTTTTTTCAATATTGCCTGTATTATATCCGTTTAGATATACCGCTTTCTGGGTACCGGGTATTATCTTTAAATATCTTTTACTGACCTTATCACCCAAAAAGCCTTTATAGGCCTCGGCTTCCAGGTTATTTAAAGGAATAATAAAAAGAATGGATATCAGTGATATCATCAGTATTACCATTATTGACTTTTTTTGCATTGCTCTTCCGCTTTATAATCCTGTAAAATTTAATGGCTAAAGTTTTGCGTACTTTTTTGATTATTATATTTGTTTATCTGGCAAATTGCTAATATCATTACAGGTAATTACAGGAGTGTAAAAAGAAAGGAAATTTATAGAGGACCATCTCTTCTGACAGCAGGCATAAAAATAAGTGCCCCTTCCGGATATGTTTACTCTTTTAACCGGACTACCTCACTCACGGCGCCTGCTAAATCTGCTCTCTTTAAATTATTATTTTAATTTCATTTCAAACTCAATCTCATCCCTGATGGGAATTCCATAGTTTCCGACTTCCGGTATTGCCGGTTTAATTTTTCTTGAAATGTCAACTGCTCCCGGGTATACTTTTACTGCCCTTAAACCTCTTTGCTGATAAAACTTAATTGCATCTATATTATCATTGGTAGTTATGAGCCACACTCTCTCCAGTTCTGCTTCTTTGGCAAATTCTATGACTCTGCTTATAAGCCCGGCGCCTATTCCCTTATCTTCCAGTAAGCTGTCCAGGCTCACTATCTCAAGACTTCTCCCTTTGATTTTATAAGTAATCAACCCTTTGTTTTTCCCATCAGCCTCTGCAATAAATCCATCCAGCTTATCATAGTAGTGCAGCTTTCCCCTAGTCAAAACGAAACTGCTTCCCCAGCGGGTTTTTAAAAATTCTTTAACCCAGGATTTGTTCTTTTTATCAATTTTTTTTATTTTTATTTCCGTCAATGTTTCTTGGCTATAGAACCCCTAATTTCTTTACTACTTCTTTTTTTTATCCATCTGCTCCATTATCTCTTCTATCTTCTTCTTCTCCCAGCTTGCTCCGGTAAATTTACTGAATGCAAAAACTCCCATAGCATGCCAGAAAAGACCAATTCCCCAGAAAACAGTAACCCAGTAAAACCATAATGCGTAAGGGCTTGTAACCAGGTTAATCACCAGCAATACCACATTTACCCCTACATAAGCAAACAGGTGGCTGTAGAAACCTTTTATCTCGTCAACTCTTCTTTTGGCTGCTTTGTATTTTTCTTCATCTGTCTTTACTTCGCTCATTATTCTAACCTCCTTTGATGCTAATAATTTTTATACTTTAACCCCGTTTCCAGATAGTAATCAATACTCGTAATTTAAATATTTCTTTGAAAGAGGGTCATTAAACCTCTTCCATAGAATTGCCCCTATTATGGTCCCTACGGGGAAAAAGAATACCATGGTTATCACCAGGACCGCTCTGCCCAGAGGTACCGCAAAAGATTTCCTCTGATAAATACCAATAAGCTCTGCAATATATAATGCCGGACCGATTAGTGAATAAACCATCCTGAAGGGAAAGCTGATAATACTGCCCATTATATTGGCTGCGTTGCCCAGGGTAAACGGTCCGCTTAAATAGCTCCTAATAAAATCCAGTGAGCCCCAGCCGAATCCCGAGAATACTGCTATTCCCAGAAGAATAGCCATTACCCAGCACAGTATTAATACCCCTTCCAGCTGCCTTTTCCCTTCTTTCAATTCTTTTTTAGCCATCTCTTCCATCATTGATCCTTTCTTATAGTCTTTTTAATCTTAACAATCAATAAATCTTCTATGAATCCGCTTGTTAAATTATACCTGTCCCTAGTCTATGTTTTTAATCCTGCCAAGCCCGGAAATGTCCTGCTTTACAATCGGGGTTCCGATATAATAAACATTTCCCACACCGCTGATCCTAATATCAAGCTCCCCGGTTACATTTACAGTAGCGCTGCCGGCTCCCGAAAGTTTGATTTTGCATTCCTTACTCTCTAGTTCTTTAGCATTGTATTTCCCCACTCCGCTTATATCAATATCCTGGCTGTCGACTTTCCCGCTCAAGGTCAAACCGCCTGCTCCCGATGATTCAATATTAATCTCATCGGCGTTGATATTAAAATCAATATCTCCCGCACCGCTTATATCAAATTCAAACCGATCAGTGTCAAGATTTTCACAATCGACTCTCCCGGCTCCGCTCATTGAAATCTTATTAAGGTCAACCACACACAGGTAAAAATTTATATTTTCCACGGGTACGAAATTATAACCTCTCCTGAATCTGATAGTCAGTTCATCCCCGGAGACGTCTGTCTCTATCAAGGGAAGTATATTATCATCTGCTTCTACCATCAGTGATTCTTCGTCTCCCTGGGTTATAATCAAATTCCCCATTCCTGTAAATTCTATCTCGCTGAAACCGGACACGTCTCTTTGTTCAGTCTTAATATCTCCGGATCCCCTTACTATACCTATGGTCCATTTGCATGAGACCGCAAATAAGGCCAGCATACTTATTACAGCTGCTATTTGAATTATTTTCACAGCCTTACTTTTTTTAATTATCCTGCTCATATTTTCCTCCTTATTCAAATATTTATTTAATGGCGTTGTACCGGCTAATAATCTACCCTGATATCCCCGGAAGTGGTACTTGCAGCAATTTCTCTCTCGCCGCTTCCTATTGTACCCTCCAGACTTCTCCTGCTTGAAGTGGTTATCTTGATCGGAAATCTATTCTCGATATCGCCTGATACGGTACTTGCCTTAAGGCAGAACTCCGCATCTTCGGAAAGATAAATATCAATATCGCCAGACGTGGTTTTAACATTAATATCACTGGGACCCTCCTGCTGTATATAAATATCGCCGGATACGGTTCCTACCTTAATATTATCATTCTGGCTGCCATCCTCAAGGACTACGTCTCCTGATACAAGCTGAATATTTATATTCCCTGTGTAACCATTTAAATTAACATCCCCCGATGTTGTTTTAAATTTTATATCATCGGTAAATAAGGATTCGCCTTTAAAATCTCCTGATACTCCACTAAAGTTAAATTCATTGACCTTCAGGTCACTCACACTTATATCCGATGACACAGTATCCACTTTTAGAACCTCTATCGAATCTTCGGGAATATATATATCCAGATTGGTTCTCCATATATTGATTCCAATAAAAATAGTTTTTTGCTGAATTATCTCTATTCTCAGCTCATCACCCGACATATATGCAATCAAAGACGGTATATCCCTGTTTCTGTTTGTAGAGACTTCACCATGAAAATGTACCTTAATCTCATCACCCTCTGTGGGTATGATATTAATATCGGTACTGG
Source organism: uncultured Actinomycetota bacterium (assembly GCA_964494385.1). Taxonomy (GTDB): domain Bacteria; phylum Actinomycetota; class Humimicrobiia; order Humimicrobiales; family Humimicrobiaceae; genus CAZBSE01. Next base: position 40,155 of record CAZBSE010000014.1, read on the forward strand.
TTATGTCTGCATAAATTTCATTTACCTCATCAGCATCAAAGGTTTTGGACTCATCAATTTTTTCTACTGCAATAGAGAAATTACCTGTTATTATCAGAATGACTCCGGCAACCATAAAGGATGCCGCCATAATAATAGCCAGCCATATAACAAATTTTCTTATATTGAACTTCATCTTTTCTACTCCCTTCCGGTTATAATTCTTAAATTAAATTTTATATACCTCACAAAAACTCTATACAGCAGCTTTGCCAGATATATACAGCCTATAAAAAATAATATCCCAAAACACACCAGCCCAATTGAACCAATTATTGCTACTGCCGGATTAATTAAAACTGAAAAATACTGTGGAAACAGCGGCCCGAAAATTGACGCAAAAAAAACGGTGATCCCGGATGCGGCAAAAGCAATTGCACAGACAAATAAAGCCATGAGCACCCCTGCTATTGCAATAAACGGACCCAGTATAAATATAAGATTGAAAAATCCCAGCCCCAGGGTAGCAAATACCGCCCTGGTTATGTTTGCCGCAGATGCAGTTTTCTCTGCCCGGTTCACAAGTATGCTGGCCTTAAGCTGATTGGCCAGCGATCTCGGGTCCCCAAGGGAACCGGCAATATCTTCTTCGGTTCTTCCTTCTGCAAATCCCTCTTTGAAATGTTCTTCAAAATCACTTATCACGTCTTTCCTGTCCCCTTCCGGAATTCCCGTCATATAAGACGATAATTTTTTAATATAATCTTTTTTATTCATTCTTCACACCGCCTTTTAAAAATCCATTTACTTTCTTAACAAATGTAAGCCATTCCTCTTTCAGCTCCTTTTCCATTTTTTTCCCGGCTTCTGTCAGCTGGTAGTACTTTCTGGGAGCTCCTTCTTTTGATTCTTCCAGATAAGTAGTAACATAACCATCATTTTTAAGGCGCCTCAGCAGCGGGTAAATTGTTCCTTCCGAAATTGAAATACTCTTGGAAATCTCATTTACCAGTTCATAGCCGTACCTGTTTTTCTTGGCCAGCAGCGCCAGGGCACATAGTTCCAGCACTCCCTTTTTAAACTGTATATTCATAATATCACATCCTCTCTATTATCTTTAGAGCTGCATTATAACACAAGGTAACGTGCAGTGCAAGATACTATTTTATTAATTATATCTTTCTTAGTTTTATACGAAACTCTACCAGGCGGCTTTACCCGCTGTTTCATTTTTATTATTATATGTGTATCATATTTGGCAATAGTAAAAGATAATCTTAAAAATCATGAAACTTACCGGCAAAGACACTGCAGAATACCTCAATCACTGCTATTCTGCGGTTGATGGGCTATGGTTCGTAAAGACCGAAGAAAAATACGGATTTGATGCCGCCCTGGATTTGGATGAAGAAGTATGGAAGGTCATGCCTAAAATACAGGCCCGGTTCTTAAAACATAAACTAGGCATAAGCCGCGGTCTTATGTCTTTAATTAAATGTTTTTCGGTTAAACTGAATTTAGATGGCTTCAAATTCAAAATAGAAAAACCCAACCGCAACGAAGTAAAAATAATAATCAGCAGCTGTCCCTGGCACAATATAATGGTCAAATCCAACAGGGCAGAGCTTTCTGAAAAAGTGGGCAGTAGAATATGCAGTGCGGAATACAATGTTTGGGCAAAAGAATTTGGAAACGGTATAAGTTTTAAACTGGAAGATAAAATATGCAAGGGTTCCCGGTTTTGTATTTTAACCTTTAGAAACATTAAATAAACCAATCCGTAACTACTCTTCTGCTCTTACTGCTCTCCATCCCCTGTAATCCTGTCTGGTTATCTTGGTAATTTCCCTGACCTCTCCCGAATAGGTAATATCATAGGCATTTTTATCATCTGCACTGCCGGAGGTCCAGTAATATATAACCATCCCATCAGGGGCCCATATGGGCCCTTCTTTATCGGGAGTCTTATTATAATGTGCCCTGCCTTCCTTACTATCGAAATAACCGCCGCAATTCTGTCCCCTGTACATGAACAGGCTCACATATTCTTCGGCTGTAGGGCGGATACCATCCCTCATGAAAACTTTCTCCCGCCCCCCAGTAAGCTCACAGCAGAGTAGCTGCCAGTAAAAATAAATAGTCCACAGTTCCTGGAGTTAAAAAAGTTTCTTTCTTGCTTTCACTTTCACTGCTCTTTCATATAGCAACCCGGCTTTTGGTTAAATTCTATTAACCGTAAATATTATGACGCCGACAGGAAAAAATAGAAAACTACTCCGTTCTTTGTAAAAGAAATAATTTCCAATAGTACGAATCAAATTTTGTATTGATTGAATAAAGGTATCAATTTGTTTATAATATATAAACTTATTATTAATACAAATATTAAACATTATATAAAGTAATTAAATTTTATGGAAAAAATATTATGGGCTTTAGCTATTTCTGCATCGGTTTTTAGCGTTTTTTACGCACCGTCAGCGGTAGCAATAATTATAAAAAGAAATCCCTTAAAGAGGATTAATATCCCTTTTATAATCCTGTCATTAAACATTTTTATCTTTTCCATTTTCAATTTTATACTGTTAATGAATCCTACCAGTACCGCTCTTATAGATATATCGGCAAAAATATTAGCATTCATTACCATACTGATACTTCCGGTCATTCTCCATCTGGTAATAAGATTCACTCAGATTAAAGAGAATAAAAGATATAAAATCTATATCGGGTTAGCTTATACTGCAGGACTGGTAATATTCGCCATAGCGTTAATATATAATCAGGTCAGTACCATAAGTACCTTTTACGGGTATATTATTTATTCACCGTTTTTCAGATATATGGGCGCATTTTATATCCTCCCCATTATACTCAGCACATTTTTTTTAACCGGCAGGAGCATATACCGGAAATTAAAAACCAAAGAATCCAATCTACAGGTATATTATTTGCTTACAGGACTTCTAATTTATTTTATTGGAACCTCACTTACACAGGTGATGATGGAACTGGGCATACTGCAGCCAATACCCACAAATGAGCTGGCGCATATTCTTTTATATATTTTTATTGCTTCAAGTTTATTCGTTACTCATTCCAGTATGAAAATAGTTACAGAAGAAAGAATAATGGGAAATATAGGTGATGCAGTTATCTTATTTAACAATGAGGGTGAAGTCATGGAGATGAATGAAACAGCCGGTGACATCTTAAAAAAGGGATTCAAGGATAAAAAAATAGAAAAAAGGAACATCAGCGATGTGTTAGCCAGACTGTCCCATCTGATGGATAAGGAAACCGATTTAGATAAACTATCAACTGCCCTATCAAGTATTACCATCAGAAATTACAATGATGATTTTAAGATTGTGATAGGCAGCCGTGTTAAATATTATAATATCAGGTTATCCATGGTTTTCAATTATCACAACAGAATTATGGGAAAATTATTAATCTTAAGCGACATAACCGCCAGAAAAGAAAAAGAGAACCAGCTGCGATATCAATCAAACCACGATAAATTAACAGGCATCTTTAACAGATATTATTTTGAGGAGGAGCTGGAAAGATTGAATTCGGAAAAGAAATTCCCCATCAGCATTATCATAGGGGACATAAACGGGCTGAAACTGATAAACGATGCTTTCGGAAGTAAAATGGGAGACGAATTAATAAAAAAAATTACCGAAACCCTCCAGCGCAGCCTGCCGGAAAAAGGTATTCTGTGCCGCTACGGAGGAGATGAATTTTCCATAATACTACCGGAAACAAATAAAAAAGATTCAATTAAACTTACAAACAGGATGATTAAAAACTGTGAAAAAAGCAGTACCAATATTATGCCTCTTAACATATCCTTCGGGTTCTCTATTAAGAAAAACGACGATATAAGCATTAGCGCTGCGGTAAAAGAAGCCGAAGACACCATGAATGAATATAAATTATCCGAAGGCAGGAGTATGCGAAGTTCGGTGATCCTGTCCCTGAAAAAAGCACTGGAAGAAAGGGATTACGAGACAGAAGAACACGCAAACAGGCTGGTAGAATTCAGCCTGCGTCTGGGTAAAAAAGTAAAACTGGAGGAAAGCGAACTAAATAAATTAAGGCTACTGGCACTTCTCCATGATATAGGCAAGATTTCCATACCCGATAATATCGTCTTAAAACCCGGTAAATTGACCGCCGGAGAATGGAAAATAATGAAAAAGCACTCAGAAATCGGTTACCGCATTGCGGGATCGTCTCCCGACCTGGCACAGATAGCCTCCGGTATATTATATCATCATGAGAAGTGGGACGGTTCGGGATATCCCAAAGGCCTAAAAGGCGGAAAAATCCCGATAATATCCAGAATCCTTTCCATTACCGATTCCTACGACGCCATGATAAGCAAAAGGCCCTATAAAAAAGCTATACCTCAGGAAGAGGCGCTCAAGGAAATTAAAAGATGTGCCGGTACGCAGTTTGACCCATATCTGGTAAATAAATTCCTGGAAGTTTTTAAAGAAAAACACCTGATTGAATATTATCCTAAATCTGCCTGAAACAGGTAATATAATTACCAGAACTCTAATAACAATAACCTCAAAATGACATAATATTTTTATAGCTGTCAAAATCAGGCTTTTTTAAGATAGAATAAAAACACATCTAAAAGTAATTAATATGTGCTATATCGTCCAGCTTCCTTTTAGGAACGTGCAGCACTCCTGAAGCATCTTTGTGATACACGATGGTTTGATTTTTCCCTATTTCGAAGTGTACCGGATCCTCCAGTGGATACCCCAGCGCCAGAACCAGATCAGCACGATATCCTCCGGGAATTTTCAATATATTTTCAATCTTCTTTCTTCTAAAAGAGCCTATCCAGCAGCACCCAATTCCCTTTTCCAGGGCCGCCAGTGTAATATTTTCGGCACTTGCTCCCACATCATATTTATAATATGGAACCAGCAAATTCTCCTTATTTACACAAATTATTATATAGGCTGTGGGCTTTTCTCCATCCCCGGGATCGCCTCTGGGTCTGATGTATCCTGCCCACCTTACATTGGTAAAAATTTTTTCCCTTACAGTGCTGTCCACAGCAATAACATAGTCCAGAGGCTGCAGGTTCCCTGCTGACGGGGCCAGTCTTCCGGCATTTAGAATTCTTTTTAAACTTGTCAGTTTTATTGGTTTCTGCTGGAATTTTCTGATGGTTCTTCTTGATATTATAGCATCATAAACTTTCATAATTTCGTTACCCGTCCCCTAGCTCCGCAACATCTTTGTAATCATAATTTTCCCTTCAAATATAATATAAAATATGCAGTTTCGCAATTTAATAATTATTTAAATTTTTATTAACTTTCTTTTAACAACGGCACTATTATTATATGATAATATCCCTACAAATGCTTTTTTCATTTAATAGTCCCTCCTTAAAAACCTCCTGTTTGCGCAGGGGTTTTTAAGGTGGATAAAGTTTAATCGCATTGGTATGCGGGGTTGCCGGGAAAAATTAATCCTTTATTGTAATAGTACATGGATGATGTATAATTCTGCTAGCGGTTTTGTGAGAAATAATACAAGCATAATGCAGTATGCAAAGCTGTTTTTTTAAACCTAATATCAAAATTTTTTTTATGTGATATGTCTTTATCTCATATAATACAGGTAAACAGCCTTAAAAAAAATTATGGAAATGTTAAAGCCGTAAAAGGCATAGATTTCCACGTTAACCAGGGGGAGCTCTTTGCATTCCTGGGTCCAAACGGTGCAGGTAAAACTACCACTATTGATATCATCTGTACACTACTTAAGACTGACAGCGGAACTGTTACCGTTGATAATTATACACTCGGTAAACAGGACAGTGAAATTCGGAAAAATATTGGAGTTGTGTTCCAGGAGAGTATTCTGGACAATCTTTTAACCGTAAGAGAAAATTTATATACACGCGGCAGTTTTTATGGAATACGGTCCGGAGAACTTTCGGCCGCAGTTGAAAAAGCAGCAAAATCAGCGGATGTTACAAGCTTTTACAACCGCCGTTACGGCAATCTTTCCGGCGGCCAGCGGCGCAGGGCTGATATAGCCAGGGCACTGGTAAATACTCCTAAAATCCTTTTTTTAGACGAACCCACAACGGGGCTCGATCCTCAGACCCGGAAAAGTGTCTGGGATACCATCCGCAGCCTGCAGAAGGATACCGGAATGACGGTATTTCTTACCACTCATTATATGGAAGAAGCCGCCAAGGCTGATTATGTTGCCATAATTGACAATGGCCTGATTTCTGCCAAAGGAACTCCGTCAGAGCTTCGTGAAAAATACAGTACAGACACTCTAAAACTGATCCCAAAAGACAGCAAAGCGCTATCTTTACTCCTTAAAAAACAAAATATCAAGTTTAAAGCATCCGGCGGAGCTTTTTTCATTACTGTTTCCAATACTCTTGATGCGCTGCCGCTGGTAAATAAAACAGAAAGTATAATATCCGGTTTTGAGGTCATCGGCGGCAGCATGGATGATGCTTTCGTAAAAATAACAGGACACGCCATGAGGGAGGATCTGAATTGAATGACAGTAATGATTAATATAGTAAAACGTAACCTCAAGCTGTTTTTTAGAGATAGAATTTCTGTATTTTTCTCACTTCTTTCCGTATTTATAATAATAGGACTCTATGTACTGTTTCTTGGAAATATGATGACCCGTAACTTTGGAGACCTTCTGGGAAGCAGTGCCCGTTTTACTATTGACAGCTGGGTTATGGCAGGCATCCTTTCAGTTGTAGCAATAACTGCAGCCATGGGCGCTTTCAACACTATGGTCGAGGACAGCACCAAGAAAATCTCAAAAGATTTCCTGTCAGCTCCGCTCAAACGTACCCATCTTACAGGAGGATATATCCTTAGTTCCTTTATAATTGGTGTGATTATGAGCATCGCGGCACTTGTTCTTGCCGAAATTTATATTCTTGCCGGAGGCGGCGAAATTCTCGGTCCGGTGCCGCTGTTAAAACTGCTGGGGGTAATGCTGCTGTCTGTCTTTGCCGGCTCTTCAATGGTTTTTTTTATCGTTTCTTTTTTTAAAAGCAGCAGTGCCTTTTCTACCGCAAGCACCATAATAGGAACACTTATTGGTTTTCTAACAGGAATTTATATTCCCATCGGTTCACTGCCCTCCACCATACAAACTGTAATAAAAGTATTCCCCCTCAGCCATGCCGCAGCACTGTTTCGCCAGATCATGATGGAAGAGCCGATGTCCGAAGCTTTTGCAGGCGCGCCGGCGCAGGCAATTACCGGTTTCAAGGAAGCTATGGGAGTTATCTTTTACTTTGGTGACAAAGAAGTAACTCCCCTTATCAATATCCTTGTTTTAGTTGCCACGGGTCTGATATTCCTTATACTGGCTTCGGTA
>CAZBSE010000015.1:0-43868 GCA_964494385.1 uncultured Actinomycetota bacterium
TAATTATATTTATAAAAATTTCTATCTTTTAATTTTTATAATAATTAAAAATGAATTCAATTCAGTTTTAGAAGTCCAGGCTATGATAAAATTTTGCATGGTTTACGAAATTATCCGTATTTGCATTCATATTATACAATCTTTGTTTTATACTATAGCTCAATGGTAAGATAAAATTTGATTTTTAAGGTTTTAGTATATGCTTAAAATAAAAAATGAAGGGATTATCCTGGAAAAAACCGGCTGTAGTTTCGAAGCTAAGGGTGTCTTTAATCCTGCATGCATCAAGGTAGGAAATATAGTTCATATGTTTTACCGGGCCATAGACATGGATGACATATCTTCAGTCGGGTACTGCCAGCTTATAAATAATAAGGTTATTAAAAGATTTGATAGACCGGTCTTATTTCCTGAATACGATTATGAGAAAAAGGGCATAGAGGACCCCAGAATAGTTTTTATAGAAGATAGATATTATATAACCTATACTGCCTATGATGGAGAAAATGCATTGATTGCCTATGCTACAAGCAATGATCTGGTTAGTTTTAAGAAAGGCGGAATAATCTCTCCTAAGATTACCTATGAGGAAGCGGATAAAATTTTTAAAAAAACAAATATCTACAACAAATATGATTATTTTGAAAAGATTTATGAGAAAAATTTCGGGAAAGATGTACTCTTATGGGATAAAGATGCCTGTCTTTTCCCCCAGAAAATTGACGGTAAATACGCTCTTCTTCACCGCATTCTTCCAAGCATCCAGATTTCCTTTTTTAATGATTTTTCGGAGCTGGGTTATAATTATTGGAAAGAGTATTTAAAAAATATAAATAATTATATAGTTATTGATTCGGAATCTTCCTTCGAGAATAAATATGTGGGAGCGGGCTGCCCGCCCATAAAAACACAGGACGGCTGGCTGCTTATTTATCATTCTGTAGAGAGCGTTAATAATAATCTATGTTATCATTCAAATGCAGCCCTTCTGGATATTAATAATCCCTTGATTACACTAAAAAGGCTCAAGGAACCATTATTTTCCCCTGCTGAAGATTGGGAAAAAACCGGAAATATAGACAATGTTGTATTTCCTACCGGTTCAGTAATTGACAAGAGCAGACTTTATATCTACTATGGTGCAACAGATAAGTTGATAGCCTTAAAATCAATGGAGTTAAAGGAATTACTGGAAGAATTAAAGAAGAACTGATAATTCATGAATAAAAATAAACCAATAGTTTTAATTTCAAGTTATTACCCCAGGCTATGCGGTATTGCTACATTTTGCGAAGAAGCCAGGGAATTTATCAAAAAAGAGTATCCGGAAAGGGAAGTTCTGATAATAAGCCACCTGGACGGATCGGGTGAAGGGGTTTATCCCATAATAGATACTTCCCATCGCTTCTGGTGGAAGCTGGTAGAAAAGAAAATTAAGAAGTTATCGCCCTATGTAGTCCATATAGAGCATGAATATGGTTTATATGAGCACATAGATAATAGGGGCATTGGAGATAGAAATCAGGGGTTTATAGAATTCCTGGGCTCTATTGATGAATTTCCTATTGTAGTGGAACCCCATACAGTTCATGGAAGGCTAAAGGAATTTGAAGAAAATTTTATTTATAAGCTGTGTGAAGATGCCGATGTGGTCCTATTTAAAAGTGATTACCAGAAATGGAGGCTGAACTGGACTTTCACGCAAAAAGGATGGAAGATGCCTAAAAATATTATGATTGTTCCCCATGGAGCGAGGACGGATAAAAACTGGAGCAAGAAAGATATACCAAAGCTAAAGAAAGAACTTGGATTGGATAAGATTAAACATTTAAGCAACAATCTGGTCGGGCTGGTAGGCTGGATACAATCCAATAAAAGATGGGATATATTGACCTCTATATGGGAAGAAATACTTGAAGAAGTAAAAAAAAGGACAGGACAGCGCTGGGATCTCCTGGCCGCAGGCACCATAAGGGACAGAGCCCATGCCGAGGAGTATAATCATTATAAAGAAAGTCTGAAAGTTTTAGAAAAAAAAGGAATTGCGCATTATTATGAATTTATTCCAAGAGGAGAGATTTATTATAAAATTATGGCAGTTTGTAATTTTATTGTACTGCCCACGGTGGATGAGACCCAATCCGGAACGCTTGCAAGGATCATTGCTCTAAATAAACCTTATATAACAACTGCTCCACTGGAAGCATTGACGACACAAACTCTTGAAAGTGAAGGCGGGCTGCTGTTTACAAATAAGCAGATGCTAAAGGAAAAAGTCATAAGTTTAGCCTGTGATAAAGATTTAAGAGAAAAACTCTCTGAAAATCTTAAAAAATATCTGAAAGAAGTTGTATCCTGGGAAATTATTGCCAAAAAATATAAAGATGCATATAAATTTGCAAGACTTAAAAAAATAGCAGGAAAAGAAATAAATTTCCCCCCCGACTTTTAATTTATGAATTAATAGGGCTTATTATCAATTTATTGATCTAGAATATGAAATATTTTTTAAAGTTGTAATAGGAAGTTTATCTTTTCTGAAAAATTCCAAAGGAGTATTATTTTGAGTAAGTTAAAAAAAGTTTTAAGAGAAAAATGCAAAGGAATTAATGTTATATATATATCATCATATGTTCCCAGAAAGTGCGGGATTGCTACTTATACAAAAGATTTAATCAGAGCCGTTAACCTTTTAAATCCGCACTGCGAACCAAAGATTGTAGCGTTAATCAGACCGGAAGATAAAATTAACTACCCTCCTGAAGTTAAATTTAAGATTAAACAGAATGAGGTTGATTCCTATATTAAAGCTGCTGGTTATATTAATAAATCCACAGCGGATATAGTAGTTCTGGAACATGAATTTGGGCTGTACGGCGGTGAATTCGGAGAATATATTATTAGGCTGGCAGAGCAGATAAAAAAACCCCTGATAATAACTGTCCATACAATTCCGGATAATCCGGACATAGGATATGGCCTGGCCTTAAAAGATATAATCAAGTTTGCATATAAAGTAATAGCCATGATGCCGCAAAGTATACAGAAACTTATAAAAAAATATAATTATCCGGAAGAAAATATAGAAATCATCCCTCATGGTGTTCCCGATATATCCCTGGAATCCAATGATAAATATAAAAGAAAAAAGGGATTTAAAGATAAAATAATACTGGGCAATATAAATCTTTTATCGGAAATTAAAGGACTCGAATATATCATAGAAGCTCTGGAAGAGATTAAAAGGCACTTTCCCAATGTTTTATATTTGATAATTGGCCAGACACATCCTGTCGTATCAAAAATAGAAGGAGAAAAATATAGAAATTTTTTAAAAAGAAAAATAAAACAGCTTAATTTAAGGGATAATGTCAGGTTCATAAATAAATATATGTCCCTGGAAGAACTTGTTGTATGGTTAAAAGTTATCGATATATACATAACGCCATACCTGGACCCTGAGCAGTCGGCTTCCGGTGCCTTGGCATATGCAATCGGGGCAGGCAAGGCATGTATTTCGACCCCGTATCTATATGCAAAAGAAATTCTGGAGCATGGGAGGGGCGTGATTGTGCCTTTCCGGAATTCTCAGGCTATTGCAAATGCAGTGATAGATTTATGTAAAAATCCTGAAAAGAAATTGAGAATTGAAAGTAAGGCATACAAATTCGGAAGACTGATGACCTGGTACAACGTAGCCCTGCAGCATCTTCAGCTGTTTAATGAGGTTTTAGATAAATATGAGAATAAATAGCCCTGTTAAAATAATTTTATGAAAACTTTTTATAAATAAACATATAAAAACCATTTTTATATCAAAAAAAAATTATCATGGATCCGCTAAAAAAAATAAGATCTATAACTTCGGATACTGGAATTTACCAGCATGGAAAATTGGATAAACCTGCTTTCGAATTTGGATATGCCCTGGAAGATCAGGCGCGTGCACTTATTGTAGCCGATGAATTTAAAGATAAAAATCTTAAATATATTTATTTAAATTTTATATTAAAGGCACAGAGAGAAGATGGGCTGCTGTATCATTTTTTTTATGAAGATAGCGGTAAGGGCTCATTTAAAAATAAGGAAATTAATTCAAAGCCCAATGCGGAGGAAGCTTATGGCTTGGCACTATGGGCCCTTTTGACCATAAAAAATACTCCGGATGATTATATTAGAAAAGTTATTGAAAATTTAATCAATGATGCGTGCAGCTGGACTTCACCAAGAGCAATATCTGCAGCACTGCTGGGCTTATTAAATCTTGACCATCCGCACAGTCTGGAAAACAAGTTAAAGTTAAAGTTACACCATATGTATTTTAAAAATTGTTCAAATGATTGGATATGGTTTGAAAATTATCTGGTGTATGCAAACGCTATTATACCCTGGGCACTCTGGGAGACCTATTTAAAAAGGAAATGCAGGACCAGTTTTGAAATTGCTGAGAAAACAACCAGGTTTTTAATAAGAAAATGCCGGGAAAACAATATTCCTTCTCCTATTGGGAACAGGGGCTGGTATCCAAAAGGAGGCAAAAAAGCTTTATATGATCAGCAGCCGATTGATCCGGCTTATATGGTTTGTTGTCTTGAAAAGGCATACCGTGCAACAAAAAATAATTTTTATAAGAACTGGGCCGAAAAGTGGTTTAGATGGTTTTTTGGCCGCAATATAAAAGGAATTTCCTTAATAGATAAAAATTTTGCATGTTATGACGGCTTGACCCCGGTAGGAGTTAATCTAAATCAGGGCGCTGAGTCGAATATATGTTTTTTAATGGCATTTCTTGCTGCCGGGAGGTTGGGGACTGCAAATAAAAGTATTTAGGCCGGAAAAAAATCCAATAATAGCAACAGGAGATGTAAAATCATCAAGAGCCGGTTTTGAAGTAACGGGTGTTTTTAATTGCGGTGTCACCAGATTCAACGGTGAGATTTTACTTCTTATGCGAATTGCCGAAAAACCAATTAATAGTAATAAAAAGGTAGAACGGGTACCTTTACTGGATTTAAAAACAAAAAAGATTTCGGTAAAAGAATTTAGCAAGGATGATCCTTCCGTTGATTTTTCTGATCCAAGGTTTTTAAGGGCAGTTTCCGGCACGTATCTTACATCTATTTCCCATTTGAGGGTTGCCAGGAGTAAAAACGGCATTGATTTTAATATAGATAGGAAACCTGCTTTATTTCCGGAAAATAAGTATGAAAGATTTGGTCTGGAAGATCCCAGGATAACTAATATTAATGGTATCTACTATATAAGTTACAATGCTGTATCGGATAAAACCGGAATAACCGCCTGTCTGGCGTCTACAGCTGATTTTAAAATATTTACCAGGCACGGTGTAATTTTTATGCCTGATAATAAAGACGTTGTAATTTTTCCGGAAAAGATAAGAGATAAGTATTATGCCCTCAGCAGGCCCGTATCCGCTGAATTCGGAGCAAGGGATATGTGGATATCCGAGTCTTCCGACCTTATTCACTGGGGCGGGCATATAAGGCTGATGGGAACCAGAAAAAAATACTGGGACGGGGAAAGGGTGGGTGCCGGAGCCGTTCCTTTCAGAATAAAAGAAGGCTGGATGGAGATTTATCATGGGTCGTCGAAGGCCAATAGGTATTGTCTTGGAGCGGTATTGCTGGATGCCAAAAAACCCTGGGAAATCATATCCAGAAGTAAAAGGCCGATAATCGAGCCCGAGATGGATTACGAGCTGCATGGTTTCTTTGGCAGCGTGGTTTTTACTTGCGGTATTTTATATGAGGAGGAGAAAGTAAAGATATATTATGGTGCCGCCGATACCAGCATAGCATATGCGGAAATCAAGTTAGGTGACATACTCTGTCAGCTGGGATAATTTAGCCGGGTATTTTCGGGTAGGTCCCAAACTTTAATCTTAAGGTATGTAATTCCAAACAGTTTCTTCATAAATCTGGCTCCATAAAATGTTATTTTATAAAACATTTTTTTTTATCCTTTTTTGTTACATAATGGTTAAAATATAAAAGAGAGGGGATTTATAGAATGCTGGTCAGCAATCAGTTTAATTACAATGATGTAAGGCTGTATTATGTAAAAGGCCCCGATAACGGACCGCCGCTGGTTCTCCTGCATGGATTGAGTGACTGCTGGAAGACATATTTAAACTTGATTCCCTTTATCCTGCCTTATTACACCCTGTATATACCTGATCTGAGAGGGCACGGCAAATCATACAGGGCCGAAAGCTACAAAATTATTGACTATACATATGATATAGGATTGTTTTTATCGTCTTTATTTAACGAACCGGTATCCATTATCGGACATTCACTGGGAGCGGCGGTGGCACTGGCTGCTGCAGCCGAAAGTCCGCAGATATGCAGGAGCATTAGCTTAATTGAACCTTTTGTTTTCGAAGACAGGCTTGAAGATAAAGAGTTTCACAAGTATTTTAACAACTGTCTTGAAGTGTGTGAAAAACACAAAGATGTTGATTCGATCAGCAAGAATCTTAAAGAAACAGGAACGCTGGCCAGAAAAAGGGCAACGGATCTTTTAAAACTGGATAAAAAAACAATTACAGCCGCACTGGACGGCACCGTATTTGACGGTTTTAACCTTGATGAGCTGCTTTTAAGGGTGGAATGCCCCGTACTGGTGCTAAGGGGAGACCCCGAACTTGATGCCCACACAAGCAAAGAAAAAGCGGATTACCTGGCAAAAAGGCTGAACAGCTGCATTATCGAGTATCTGGAAAATTCAAGCCATGTGGTACATGTGGACCAGCCGTTTAAAGCGGTGCAGTTTCTTTTAAATTTCTTAAACTCAATATGAGTCTTTCTTAAACGTCCTTATATGCTTTTATCCCATAATATCATCAAAGCTGTCTAAAGCCGCCTTTATTATCCTGGTACCTATCTTAGGATCAAAACACTTCTTATCATAAATCAAGTTAAAGAACATCTTGCCCTGATGAGTGGCCACACCTATTACCTTTTCACCTTTTATGGCGCTGAAAATCGGCCCGTAAACTTCTTCAACCTTATATTTGCCGTACTGTCCGTTCATCTGGAGTACGCCCAGATTGGAAAGGGAGAAATCATAATCCAGGGCAAACCTGGGCCTGTTTGCAAAGAACAGGTCGGGGTCCTTGATGCCTTTCGGGAAATATTCATTAAAAAAGTAATAGCTGATAAGGGTATCGTAGTTATCCAGCTGCTTTCTTAATTTGGTATATATATCGACTGCGATTTTAGGTATCTTTCTTTTGGGGGAACAGTCGATTTTTACCTTTATAAGGCCGTTAAAAAGGCCGAAGTAGTCCCTTGCTTCATCTATCAGGAAAGGCTTGAAGCTTATGGGGTTCTGGAGCACCCCCTTAAAGCTGCCTTTGGGGCCGGATTCCTGTGCGAAGGCCTTCATCAGAACGGCGCCGAGTATGCCGTGAACCGAAACACCTGATTTTTTGGCAGACCGTATTATTTTCTTTGTCTGTTCCTCTGTAAAAAACCAGTCATGGATTACAAAGTCAGGCCGGGGCGAGGGTTCTTTCTTGACGGGTTTTAGCTCTACTTTATCTTTATCCTTGAGCCACTCCGGCAGCTCTTTTCCCTTTATAATCTTGAGGATATCCTTTTTTATAAGCCTGGTAAATACGGGAGCTTCTGCGCTTGGGTTAACAGGCATATCCGGGTCCGACAGGAACAAGAACAGGTTGTGCAGGAAAATGACTGCCGACAGCCCGTCGCACAAAGCGTGATGGAAGATAAACACAACATCGGAAGTGTTTTCTCCCTGTATTAAGATAACCCGGATCATGGGACCTTTATAAATATCAAAGGGTATGCAGAGTTCCTTTTTAACCACGGTCCTCCAGCCGGTCTCATTTTTGCCAAATTCCCGTATGGGTATTTCACGTACATTTTCATCGGTAATAAACTGCTTCTTATCCCTGGTCACTTCAACCCTTACCCCGGCCAGGGGATATCTCTGCTTAACCTTGAGCCAGGCTTTTTTTAAATCCGATTTCTTAACGGATCCCTTTACCCCTATCATGAAGGCAAAAAACATCAAGGAAGTGTTTCCCGTATAATATAATATTTTCTCGTATGCTATGGTCTCTCTTTTCACAGCGTCCTCCGAAATCTTATTATACTGTTTTTTTGGTTAAATTATGCACCCACTTATTTGAGAAAAAACGGTAAAATCCCGCTATCATTTTTACCAGTTCCTCCGTTGCTGCTATGAGCATGACATAATATACGGGCAGCCCCAGGATAAATGCGGCTATTGCCGCCAGGGGCACCCCCACTACCCATATTCCGCCAAGTTCCACTATCATGCTGAAAAGCGTATCGCCGCCTGCCCTTAGTATCCCGTTTTGGAAAACAATATTCATTACCCTTGCCAGCATTATAAGGGCTATTACCAGCAGCAGGTTATAAAGGTAAATATTGCTCTGTTCCGACAGATTATAGAAATTTACTATATATCCTCTTATTATGATCAGGATAACTGCAATTAGGACGGAGAAAGCCACCGACAGGAGGAGGAAATTCTTGGAATAATCCCTGGCCTTATGCTCCTCACCGGCTCCTATCCTGTTTCCCACCATGATGGAGCAGGCAACTCCCAGGCCGGAAAACAGCATGAGGCTTATGCGCTCGATAGAGCAGGCAATATTGTAGGCAGCAAAGGCTCCCGTGCTGATATGGCCGTATATTACGCTGTACATGCTGTAGCCAAGTGCCCATCCAACGCTCTGCCCCATGACCGGCAGCCAGATTCTTAAGAATTTCTTTACCATATCTTTTGTGTAGCTGAAGATATTTTTCAAGCTTGCAGCTATGGGATATTTCATGATATATGTAAAGGACAGCATAATAACAAATTCGGCACCTCTGGCAATAACGGTTGCAATGGCTGCACCCCTGACCCCCATTTTCGGGAATCCGAATTTCCCGAATATCAGCAGATAATTTAATATTGTATTAAGCGCTATCCCTATAAAGCTTGTGACCATGGGAAACTTAACGTTTTCCGTACTTCGCAGTATGGTGGCATACACAATAGACATAGAAGTCATAATCAGGCTAAATGCGATTATCGTTATATACTGTATGCCCAGCTCTATTACCTGCGGGTCACTGTTGAATATCCTTATCAGGGTTTCCGGGAACAGGAAAGTAACCAGTGTAAATACGATAGAGATCGCCAGGGAGAAGGTAATGCCTATCCCCAGGTTTGAATGTATATTTTTAATATCCTTTTTACCCCAGTACTGTGCGGTAAAAATAGCAGCCCCGCTTGCTATGCTGAAGATAAACATCAAGAATAAAAAAAATATTTGATTACCGATACCGACTGCGGCAACTTCTTCTTCACCTAATTGGCCCACCATAAATACATCTATAAAATTTAATGCAGATGAAATAAAATTCTGCAGTATTATAGGGGATGCAATGGCAATCAGCTTTGGTATGAATTCTTTATGCTTGGTAAATGATCCAAATATAGCCTTCAAATTTTTCTCCTTTGAAAATGAATTAACCTGTTCTTTAATTTATTAAAGAATATCGGTATCGGTAAGAATTTTTATTACCTTTATAGTAGATAAAAGCGCTGTTGTGAAGAGCTAGTTATGTATTTTTTTTATGGTACCGTTTTTATTACTATGCAGAAAATAAGTACGAAGCGAAAATTTTAAAACACTGCAGGAGAAATGTCAATTGGAAATAGGGAGATTTGTTGGAGTTTGGGGGGAGGGACTATATAACGTAGAGATAGATGGTGGGGATATTAGAGATGAAGTCTGTATGGAAAATTGCCTGGAGTTAAGGTTAAAAGCCTGAGGTCGTGGCTAGCAGATGCATTAGTGCAGTGGTACGAGTAAGAAGTATGGGGATTATAGGAAGGTTTCAATTTATAAAATAAAAATATAATTTCAATATTTATTCTTTTAAATTTTAGTTCTAAATTTCTTTAATTGTGACTGATAATATTTCATATAAAATAAACAGTGTCACATCCGATTAATTATACTAATGAATATAAAACCGGTAAAAATAGCACGAGCCATCATTCATAGCAGCAAAGTATCAGATAAAAAAGCTAACCGCAGATTCCAAGAAATAAACCTACGGTTTATTTCCCCATATTTATATTCAATCTGGTATAATTCTTACCCTGACATACCTATATATTTTTGGAGGAAAAACATGATTATAAAGAAGAAAAAAGATTTTGATCCCCAGTTAAAAGATGATGAGAATATGAAGGGTGTTAAATTCTACCCCATGCTCACAGCTGGTGACGGTACCCCTAATTTTGCCATGAGGCTGTTTGAAATAGGCCCGGAAGGTTATACGCCCAGACACCGGCATAACTGGGAGCATGAGATCTACATTATAAGCGGGGACGGATATGCGGTAAGGGGCGAGAAAAAGATTAAAGTGGAGAAAGACGACTTTATTTTCGTAGAGCCTTCCGAGCTGCACCAGCTTCAGGCAGGAAAAGACGGAATGGCCATAATATGCGTGGTACCAAATGAGGGGCAGCCTTCATAAGTTTTTTATGAATAGATAAACTCAATATAATTGGTTATAATGGGTAAAATATGAATAGAGTATCCATAAACAATTCTAAGTGGCCCTATTTTTTTATTGTGGTTATAAACACTTTTTTCGGGCTGCAGATTCTTAAGGCTTTTCTGTCACTCCTGGTCAATTTCTTCAGGGAGCGGCCAAATATATCGCTTACAGATGTGGCCATCTATGCCCTGGTTACCTTCATGCTGGTTTTTGCAACGGGCTTTCTTTACAGACTGAGATATAGTGCCGTACTGTGGATAATAACGGCAGGGGTGGGTGTTGCCAGACTTATACTCCAGGTAAATCCCTGGGCGCCGCTGAGCCTTGCGGTATCGGCAGTGGGCACCATCCTGTGGATAGCCAGTTTTGTTTTTTTCATATCACTGGTGCAGCAGAAAAAGATAAGTCTTATGGATTCGTTTTTCCCAGGTATTGTCTTTGGAATAAGTCTTGCCACGGCCGTTTCCGGCCTTTTCGGGACCTGGGATATGATATGGAGACAGGATTTCTATATAACCATAATTGTTTTAATTATAGCAGTAATACAGCTGCGGCTTGTTTACGGTATTTATTCTGATTTAAGCAGGGCCAGGCCCTCTGACGGAGGGAGATCCGCTTTTTATACTTTAATCACGGTTATGCCCTTTATTTTCCTCCAGCTTTTAAAGTTTCAGAATATAGCTTCGTTTAATGCCGTAACCGGGACCAAAACGGTTGTTTCGCTGGCCGTAATACTGGCCTTAAATATAGCGGCTTACGGGTTTACCTACCTGCTTCTGGCAAAAAGAGCAAAGGTGATACTGACTGTACTTGGCGCTCTGTTTTTGCTCCTGTCCTTCTGGCCCCTGGAAGGGGCATATTTATATATTCTGCAGATTGCTCTGGGCAATATAGGCGCTTTCTGGCTCCTTGCGGTTATCCTGGACAAAGCTTCGGGCACGTCAAAGACCGGAGCCCCGTGGAAGAGTACCTCCGCTGTGGCCGTGGGAGGGATTGTATTTTTTATTTTTGCATTTATATATTACGGCAGTTACGATATAGCCCTGCCTTTTGAGAATTGGATGATCCCGCTGGCTCTGGCTGCAATCATGGCGGTCTGTGCCGTAGTTTCTTCCTGCCTGAAAGGTAGCGGGCCGGAATATAAGAATATAACTGGTGAGTGCAGCTGTAAAAGAATGGCATTTCTCTATGTTATGACCGCTTTGCTGGTGATTCCTTTGGTCATGCTGCTTCCGCTTAAAAATGCTGGCGCATATAAGGAAGAAGGCGGTCCTGTCAGGGTGATGGATTATAATATCCACCAGGGATTTAACATAAAGGGTTATCTGGACCTGGAAAGCATTGCCAGGGTAATCGAGAGAAGCGGAGCCGATGTAGTGTCCCTTCAGGAGGTTTCAAGGGGCTGGGTAATTAACGGATCGGCGGACACTCTTGCCTGGCTGTCGGACAGACTGGATATGGATTATATTTTTATGCCTGCTTCCGATGCCGTGTGGGGTAATGCCATCTTAAGCAGGTATCCGATAAAGCTTATAAAAAGCGGGTTCTTACCCAGACTGGGTGCACCGCTGAGAAGGAGCTTTCTGCTTGCAGAGATAGAACCTGCAGAAGGTAAAAACATTAATATAATGTGCGTGCATCTGCACCATATTGAAGGCGAGGGCCTGGTAAGAGAAGAGCAGGTGAACCAAATCCTTACAGAATGGGCGGGACTTAGAAGGACCGCCATAATGGGGGATTTCAATGCGGTAACGGGTGAGCCTGAAATTGAAAAGATGCGTGATGCCGGGTTTATAGATTCCCAGCTCCAGCTGGGAGAAGAAGAAAAGCTGACCTGGGTGCACTACGAGCCTTATAGAAGAATAGACTACATCTGGGTGACAGCCGATCTGGAGATATCGGATGTAGATGTGACTTACAGCACCGCTTCCGATCACCTTCCCGTTATAGTAAATATTAAATAAATACCATTGGTATATCTTCTGAAAATGATACTTAGAAAAGAGATCCAAATAAAGATACTGGTATCGGTAATTGCGGCCATCTTTACTGTTGCTTCTGTCCCTCTTATCGTCTCCTGCAGACCAGAACTGGATTTTGGCAGTCTTACCGTTTGTGAGGAAATAGACACGTATACCTTTGCTCCGCTGGAAGTAAGAGATAGTTTTAATATAGGAGTAGAGAAGATATTTGCAGTTATAGAGGTAGGCGGGGTTAAAGCTGAAGATAAGTGGAGATTTATCTGGAGCAATCAGGATACGGGGGAGGTAATTGCTGACTCTGAGGGCAGCTATTCTGAAGGCGGCGGCTATATTGAAGGCTACCTTTCAAATAGTATGGTGCCCGGAGAGGAAGGCGGCATTATAGGGGAGCCTGGAAATTATAGGGTTGATTTCTACCATAAGGAGCAGCTTATAAGCGGTACAGATTTTGTAATTGAAGCTCCTGAACTTAAAATAATTGAAGTTGCATTATCAAATGAGGTAGATGTTGAGGGGAAGGCAGTAACTGCTGCGGAAAACTTTTCCTCCGGAGATGTCATTTATGCTTCCGTAAAACTGAACTGCGAGCTAAAAGGCGAGACCGTAAGCATCAGGTGGTACCGGGGTGAGGACGAGCTGCTGGAAGAAAATCAGATTACTTTATATGAGAATTTTTATATGGCCGTCTATAGGACATTCATGATATCCAACGAAGGGTCATGGCCGGCAGGCAGCTACAGAGCTGAAATTTTCCACAACGGGGTGCCGGACAGCAGCTATCCTTTTAAGGTAATAAAAGAGGAAATTGATGAGGCCACTTTTTACGAAGACAATATATATAATGGAAAGGATTATAATTTTTTCATAAATTATCCGGATGGCTGGGAATATGAAGAGGAGGAAACCGGCAGTGGACTTGAGATAGATTTTACACCGATATCAGATAACATAAATGCAGCCGTTCATATGAGTGTCCTAAAAGAGGAATACTCTCCCGGTGAAGGGCAATACTCTGATTTTGCCGACAGGATATTAACTGATGTAATGAGCTCAGATGAGAACGGGGAAATTGAAAAGTCAGAAACAACCGGAGAGGCCGGGGGTATTAGTTACGAACGGATAGATTATCATTATGCGGATGAGGACAAAGATGGCTGGGATGTAAGTTTTGTCTTTATAAATAAGAACAACATGGTCTATATGGTTTATAAAGTTTCTGATATTTATTATCAGGGATTTGCAGATAAGCTGTTTGAGACAATGCTTAAGTCTCTCTTATCTGATTAAGATGAGGCTTTAAATAAAGAAATCTATAGTTTATTGATAAATTATATTGTAATATAATTACTTCTGTTTGCCTTTAAGAATTTTTTTCAGGAGGAGTCTATGCTGGGTCTTAATAAGAAATTAGAAAGTCTTCAAAAAAAAGGAAAATCCATAAAAATAGCCATAGCCGGTGTGGGTCAGATGGGCAAGAGCTTAATATCCCATATCAGGGAACTTGACGGCATGCAGGTTCTTGCTGTGGCAAACAGGGACATAGGAAGGATAGCCGATATATTGAAGGAACTGGAAATTGATGATAAAGAGATGGTATTTGTAGGGGATAAGGAGAAGCTGGATCCAATAAATACTAAAGTAAGCAGAGTTATCCTGGAGGGCAATATCTCGGATGATGCTAACAGGCGTAAATTAAACCAGCTGGCAAAAGAAAATAAGCTTATAGTATCGGATGATCTCGGAGTACTATTTGTTATTGATGATGTGGATATAATAGTGGACGCAACAGGAAGTCCCGAGGCCGGAGCATATATAGCATCCGGCGCTATTTCAAATAAAAAGCATATAGTAACCTTAAATGTGGAAACCGATACGGTTGTGGGCCCAATGCTTAAGAAGATGGCAGATGATTCGGGAGTCATATATACGGTTTCCGCGGGAGACGAGCCTGCCGCACTAAAGGAACTGTATGACTTTGCTGATGTGCTGGGACTGGAAGTTATTGCAGCGGGAAAAGGGAAAAATAATCCTCTGGACAGGCATGCAAATCCGGCAACGCTTAAGGATTATGCCCGGAGCAAGGGTTCAAGCCCCAGGATGATGACTTCTTTTGTGGACGGCACCAAATCAATGATAGAGATGGCCTGCCTTTCCAATTCAACAGGACTGATCCCGGATTGCAGGGGGATGCACGGACCAAGGGCGGATATAGGAGACCTGCTGGATAAGTTCAGGCTGAAAAAGGACGGCGGGATATTATCAAAAAAAGGAGTAGTGGATTTTGCCATCGGCAACCTGGCCCCGGGCGTCTTTTTAATCTACAGCACTAAAAATAAGATAATCAAGGCTGACCTTAAGTATCTCATGCTGGGCAGCGGACCTTATTATCTGCTTTACAGGCCCTATCATCTGGTCAGCATTGAAACCCCTATTTCTATCGCCAGAACTTATTTTTATAATGAACCAACACTGGTTCCCGACTGCGGCCTGGTATCGGAAGTCATTACCGCAGCCAAAAAGGATTTAAAAGCGGGTGAAGTAATTGACGGAATCGGAGGATATACTGTTTACGGCCTTATTGAGCGGTACGGCAGGGCAAAACAGGAAGGACTGCTGCCAGTGGGGCTTTCCGAGGGATGCATCCTAAAAAGAAATATAGAGAAGGACAGGCCCATAAAGTATGGCGACGTAAAGATGGCAGAGGATTTGACGGTACTTAAACTCAGAAGGCTGCAGGATAAAATTATATAAAACTCTGAATTTAAAATTAGCATTACGGATGATTCAATAAGGAGGTATTTGTGCAGATTTTAACCGGAAAGACGAGGATCTTTGCAGTATTGGGCATTTTTCTGTTAATCCTTCTCCTGGTCCTGCCTGCAAGTTCCTGTAAATACAGGACTATCGAGAGAATAGAAGAAACCAGGGAAATGATGGGAACATACGTGACCATAACTGTATTTTCGGATAGTAAAACCGGCACCGAAGCCATAAATGCGGCCTTTGACAGGGTAGAAGAAGTTGTCAGTATTGCCTCTATCTATGATGAGAAGAGCGAAGCATCTCTCCTGAATAAAAACGGTTATGTGGACAATCCGTCGCCCGAATTTCTGGAGCTGATAAATACTTCCATTGATTATTACCATATCACCGGAGGCTATTTTGATATCACCATCCAGCCCCTATGGGTACTGTGGAGTGAAGGATTATGGAAGGAGAGCCAGGAGGTTCAGGCTGAAAAAGTAAAAGAAACTCTGACCTCGGTAGGTTCCGACAAGATAAAGGCAGATGAGAGCAGAATAGAGTTTCTGGCCAGTGGAATGGCCATCACCCTTAACGCTATTGCCAAGGGATATGCTGCAGATAAGGCAATAGAGGTCATAAAAGAGTTCGGGATCAAGCAAGCTCTTGTAGATGCTGGTGGTGATATATATGCCATGGGCACAAAATCAGATGGAGCCGGCTGGGCAATTCCTGTGCTGGAACCCCCTGTTGATTATGATAGTGATGAATCCGAGATTGAACCGCTTCCTGTATTTGTTATTACGGATAGGGGAGTGGCTACTTCAGGGAATTATTTTAATTATTACGATCCCGAGGGAGACATAGGCCATATAATCGATCCCCTGAGTGGGTACTCTTCAGGAAGCAGCTGCATAAGTACCACAATAATAGCAGACAGCTGCATGCTGGCCGACATACTTGCAACTTCGGTTTTTGCAATGGGGCCGGGGGACGGAATGGATCTTGTGGAAACACTGGAAAATGTTGAGGCATTTATAATAGATTCCGACAGAAAAATTATTAGTTCTTCTGGACTTTTAGAATATATAAAGTAAAATTACCTAAAGCTTTTTACTTTTTTAGAAAATAAAATGAGAATTGTAATTAAGAAAAAGAGTGCATTCAAAGGACTTTCACTGCCGGAAAACAAATTCACTGCTGCGAGCCCCATAGAAATTCTACCGATTCCCGAGAAGATCATGCTGCCTCTTCAGCAGAGCATCGGGGCGCCCTGTGATTTTCTGGTAAAAAGGGGAGATATGGTGGAGGCGGGACAGAAAATAGCCGATTCTAAAAGCTATGTTTCGGCACCCGTGTATTCTTCCATTTCCGGTAAAGTATCAAGAATAACGAAAATTATAAATCCTGCCACCTGTGCGCCGATGGATGCTGCAGTTATAGAATCAGACGGAGAGGACCGCTGGAAAGAGAGAAAAAAATTATTTGACATTAATAAATCGGATGATTTTTCAGCCTTAAGAAAAACGATACGTTCTCTTGATAAGAAAGAAATACTCGATAAAATAAGGGAAGCCGGAGTCGTGGGCCTGGGAGGCGCAACATTTCCCACACATGTTAAACTCAATCCACCCAAGGATAAAAAAATCGATACCGTGATCTTAAACGGATGTGAATGCGAGCCCTACATAACTTCAGACCATAGGATCATGCTTGAATACGGCATGCAGGTCCTGATGGGGCTCTATATTATATGCAGGACCGTAAACCCGGAAAATATCTATATAGCTGTGGAAGACAATAAGGAAGATGCCATAAGTCACCTTGAAGAGCTTATAGTGAATATGGGCCTTAAGGATATCTTCAAAATAATTTCGCTTAAATCACAATATCCTATGGGGGCAGAGAAAACGCTTATAAGGACCATAATGGGAAGAAGCGTTCCCATGGGAGGACTTCCCATGGATGTGGGAGTCATAGTAAATAATGTGGCAACTGCAAAATCGGTTTATGAGGCTGTAATTGAAGGCAGACCGCTTACCGATAAAGTAGTCACGGTAACGGGAGAAATTAAAAATCCCGGTAATTTGCTTGCAAGAATAGGCACGCCTATAAGTTATCTGATTGACAGGTGCGGTGAAGCAGACAGCGGATTTAATTATATAATCATCGGCGGGCCCATGATGGGGACCTCTATTGCCGGCACTGATTTTCCGGTTACCAAAAGTGTAAATTGCATACTTCTTAAAAGAAGCAAAGCCCGGGTAGAACAGAATTGTATAAACTGCGGAAGATGTGTGAGAATATGTCCCATGGGACTTATGCCTCTGGTCTATGTCAGAAATGTAAAGAAGGATTCTGTCGAGGTATGCAGGGAATATTATATAGATAATTGTATTGAATGCGGTTCCTGTGCCTATGTCTGTCCGGCAGGCATTCCTATTGTGGGTTACATAAAAACTGGAAAGGATCTGCTGCAAAATAAAAAATGAAGGTAAGATGGAAAAAGATAAGATATTAATTTCACATGCACCCCATATATGGGGAGGATTTTCAACTTCCAGGACGATGTACATGGTTGTGGTTGCCCTTCTTTTCCCTACTGCTTCGAGTATTTATTTTTTTGGATATTATGCAATTTATATAATATTGTGCAGTATAGCAACAGCAGTGCTTACCGAGTTTGCCATAAAGAAGCTGAGGAAAAAAAAATTCATCATGGACGGAAGCGCCGTGGTTACAGGACTTCTCTTTGCGCTTACGCTACCGCCCAGGCTGCCCCTGTGGATGGTTATAATCGGTGCGTTCTTTTCAATTGCTGTAGTCAAGGAAGCTTTCGGGGGCCTGGGATATAACATATTTAACCCGGCTCTGGCTGGCAGGGCGTTTCTATCGGTATGTTTTCCGGGAGAGATGACTTCCTGGGTTTTACCTCCTCATTTCAGCTATGATGCGATTACCGGAGCAACTCCGCTGGCTGAAAATTTTGCATCCCAGGCAGATAAGCTGACTCAATATAAAGATCTTTTTTTTGGGAACACAGGGGGCTCTCTGGGAGAAACATCGGCAATGCTCATATTGGTAGGAGCCCTGGTCCTTATTATATTCCGTATAATAGACTGGAAGATCCCCTTGCTATATATCGGTACGGTTGCACTGGGCTCTTTTCTGATGGGAAATGACGTATTATATCAGATCCTGGCCGGCGGCCTGATGATAGGAGCCTTTTTTATGGCTACAGATTATGTGACCTCGCCGGTGACAGGAAACGGAAAGATAATATTTGCGGTGGGTCTGGGAATACTGACTTTGCTTATAAGAAAGTTCAGCAATATGCCCGAGGGAGTGTGTTTTTCAATACTGATTATGAATGCATTCACCCCGCTTATAGATAAATATATAAGAATAAAACCGTTCGGTTTTTATAAGAAAAGGAAAAATGGGTAAGAAAATTTTATCCAATAAAGCATATCCGGTTGTTTTTCTGGCTGTAATGGTAACTGTTTCCGTTGTCCTGCTGATTGCGGTAAACAGTGTAACTTCATCAATAGTAGAATCCAGGAAGGCAGAAGAAATCAAAACGACACTCACGGGGATTTTCCCCCAGATGAGCGATTATGAGCTTATGGATGAAATCTATGTTATATACCAGGACGGAGAAAAAGCCGGCTACGCTTTTATAGCCAGCGGAAGCGGTTATGGCGGCGGTATTGATATACTGGTTGGAATGGATAGTGATTTTAGCATTAAGAATGTGTCAATACTTTCGCAGACCGAGACTCCGGGTTTGGGCGGCAGAATAACCGAAAGCTCATTTACGGATCAGTTTAAGGGGCTTTCGGCAAATGATATTAACCTGAGACAGGACGGCGGCAGGATAGACGCGATTACGGGAGCCACCATAAGTTCGAGAGCTGTTGTAAATATTGTTCGTGAAAAAATGACTGAGATAATAGATAGTCTTGAAAATTGATCTATGGGTACCCCGGATATAAAAGGGATAAGGGATAAAAATGGATGATAATAAATGTAAATGTGAGTATGAGGCCATAAAAAAGGACGGCACAGGTTTCTGGAAGGAATTTGCCAAGGGAATTGTAATATCGAATCCGGTATTTATACTGACACTGGGACTCTGTCCCGTTCTGGCAGTTACAACTTCGGTGACCAACGCCCTGGGTATGGGGGCAGGGGTAATATTTGTACTGCTCTGCTCGAATATAATAATCGCCAGCATAAGGAAAGCAACGCCGGGCCTGGTCAGGATCCCCGTATTTATAGTGGTAATAGCTACATTTGTTACTATTCTGAGCCTGGTATTTGAAGCTTATCTTCCTCCGCTTCACCGGTCGTTAGGGATTTATCTTTCACTTATAGTGGTAAATTGTATTATCCTGGGAAGAGCGGAGGTATTTGCATCAAAGAATCCGGTTCTGCCGTCAATTGCCGATGCGCTGGGAATAGGCATCGGTTTTACCATTGCGCTGGTTATAATCTCATTTTCCAGAGAGGTGCTGGGCACAGGGGGACTGGAAGTCTTTGGAAGGCAGCTGTTTAAATTACCGGTACTTTCAATTCATCCTCTGACCTTTTTCATTTCTCCTCCCGGAGCTTTTCTGGTGATAGGAAGTCTGCTGGCATTATTCAGATGGATAGGGGTGATAAAGAGTGAATAATCTAATTACCATATTTATAGCTATGGTAATCGTAAATAATATCGTTTTATCCAAATTCCTGGGACTTTGTCCATTTTTCGGAGTATCTAAAAAACTTACCAACGCTTTCAGTATGGGCATAGCGGTAACCCTGGTGATGCTTCTTGCTTCTGTTTCAACTTCCGTAATCTATAATTACATACTGGTACCGTACAGAGTGGAATTCATGAATATCGTAATATACATCCTGGTAATAGCCTCTCTGGTTCAGATAGTGGAGCTTATTATAAGAAGGACCAATATAATGCTGTATAAGGCGCTTGGAATTTATCTGCCGCTGATTACCACCAACTGTGCGGTTCTGGGTATAACCCTTATAAATTCAGCGGAAAGTTATTCAATCCTTCAAAGCGTGGTAAATGCTCTGGGAGCAGGAATAGGTTTTACTCTGGTTCTTATTATTATGTCGGGTATCAGGGAAAAGCTTGACCTTGCCGATTGTCCTAAATCAATGAAGGGGCTTCCGGTGGCTTTTATAACCGCAGCGCTTCTGGCACTTGCTTTTTTAGGATTTAGCGGAATGGTATGAGAATAAAAATATTTTAATAGTATAAGGTTATTTATGGATATGGGACTGATTATTTCAATTTTAAGTGCGATAGGGATTATATGCGGGGTACTGATTTTTTTGGTGAACAGGTTTCTCCCCGGGGAGCCTGAATCGCTGAAAAAAGCTGAAGAGATTGCGGCCCAGCTTCCGGGCATTAACTGCGGGGCCTGCGGGTTCCCGGGATGTTTCGCCTATGCACAGGAACTTGTAAAAGACAAAAATTTATTTCTTGCCAATCCCTGCGCTACCGTACTGCAGGAACCGGAGATGCTTAAAAATTTACAAAAAATACTGGATATAGAAGTGGATCCTTCCAAAATAAATAAAAAGGCAGTAATTCAATGTTATGGTAATTCAGGCGTAATCGGCGATTACTCAGGTATAAATACATGCAGGGCCGCATCCAAAGTGCTCGGAGGTTATAAAAGATGTCCTTACGGCTGTCTCGGACTCGGGGATTGTGTGGCAGTATGCCCCAATGATGCCATATCCATTGATCCGGAAAGGAAAGTTGCGGTTATAGACCCTGATAAATGCACCGGGTGCGGTTTGTGTGTATCCAGGTGTCCCAAACATATAATTCACCTGGTACCTGCGGATGCCAATATAGTTTACCAGTGCAGTTACGAACCGCTCAGGAATATTCCGGGCAGGGAAAGGTGCGACCAGGGATGTCTGCATTGCAAGAAGTGCTTCAAGGCTTGTGAAAACGGGGCCTTAATCTGGAATGAGGAAAAAGCTGTTCCGGAATTTGATTTTTCAAAATGTACATTATGCGGGAAATGCATTGAAGCCTGCCCTCACAACAGGCTTAAGGAGCTCTCCAATGTTGGTAAAAAAGGAAAAAAGGACATTTTAAAAAGTAAGGAAAACAATTTAAGAACTGAAAAGAAGGTATCTTAAGCTAGTATTTTATCTTCTGCCAATACAGTTTTCCCGGGGACAAAGGTCACAGGCTATTCTATTTTTATCAATCTTATCTTTAGGTCCAAAACCATAAACCCCGGATATGGATTTAAAGGGGACCATTAGAAAGCTTTTATTTAACCTTACACCGATTCTGCTGCCTTCAACTATATTGAAGAGTTCTTTTTGATCTTCAATAGCCCATTTAAATTGACCTGGTGAGTAATTACAGGTTGAACCCCAGCTTTTATATTTTATGCCATCTTTCTTAATTATATGACCAGCGTATTCCCCAAGTGTTGCCAACAGACTTGTACTTATAGCGTCCATTACTATGGCTGATAATGTATCTCCAGATTTATTTTCTTCTATTATAATTTCGTCAATTTTATTTCCCAGGGTGAATATAAAAATTATGGCAATCTCAGAGCCAGTTAAGATTTTGGAAATATTAGGTCCTTTAAAAATATTACCTGTTTTAAAATATACAAATCCGTCTTTGACCTTTTCAATTTCAAATTCTTTATAAATTAATTTTGGATAAATATTACTAACACAAACTTCTCTTTTTTCTTTAAGCAGTTTTTCTAGTGGAGGATTTAATCTTTCATCCATTAATTTATTTAAAAAATCCTTACCGATATCTTCAGGTATATCTAATTTTATATCGTCTAAAATAACCATTATGCGTATTCCGTCAAAAGCCTTATATTTTTTTATTCATATTATGGTAAATATTTTAAATTTTATTTTCAAGCAGGATTTTAAATTAAAAAATTAATCGGCAGGTGATTAAAAACTAAAAATTGCTCTTTTTTTGTTTGCCTGTTTGTAGTATGGTAATAAATTATGAATAAGGAATTACTGGAAAAAATTAAAAAAAATGTAGAAGAAGAACCCTATGCAAATCTTTTTAATATTAAAATTGTGGAGCTCGGCGAAGGGCACTCCATCGTTGAGATGAAGGTGCTGGAGAAGTATAATAATTTTTTCTTGATTACTCACGGGGGAGCCATTTTTTCACTGGTAGATGTAGCTCTTGGTTCCGCTGCTAATTCTTATGGGACGATCGCAGTAGCGCTGGATATTAATATAAATTATATAAGGCCTTCCTTTGCTGGAGATATACTCAGGGCTGAAGCAAAGGAAGTAAGCAGGGGTAAGAAAACTGCTACTTATAACATTATTGTAAAAAACAACCAGGATAAAATTGTAGCTTCCAGCCAGGCGGTGACATTTTTAAAGAAGGACAAGCTTCCCTTCCTGTGATGTTTGATTTCAACCTAGCAGTATAAATATAGAGGGGAAGACCGCAGCCTGCAAATGCTAGTTATAACAGGTAAATTTAATTGGGGGTGCTGTTATGAGAAAAGATATACGCTGTCATAGCGAGATGCTGCTGTATCTGGCCGGTTCCAATTTACTGCCGGCTTTATCAAATAACTCTTTTATGTGGTCATCCATGGTTAAATAAATTATTTGCCATCCTTTTTTTGAAATATCTGCCAGTTTATCTATAAGTATCTTTCGCTTTTGCCAGTCTGAATGCTGGAAAGCATCATCAAGAATCAAAAAGAGTGCATCTTTTCCCAGCAGTTTTGAAGTAAATCCGATCCTCAGTGCCAGCATTACCTGTTCCACGGCTCCGGTGCTTAAATCCTTTAAGTCAAAATCATCATACTTGCTTGAGACAATCAGCCTGTCGTTATCCAGTGTAAGTCTGCTGTATTTTCGGGTAATATCTTTTAAGGGATCCAAGACCACTTCCGAGCGCAGCCCTTCCCGTATTTTTGTATCTTCCTCCTGGCGCAATTCGGAAATGACTTTGTGGACGCTGATACCTGCTGCAATACCGGCAGTAATTTCTCTTAGTTTATTTTCTGAGTCACGCCTTTTTTGGCGAAGATTCTCAATAAGTTCCTCCCATCCGATAATGGGATCATCTCCCGTCTTTTGACAGATTCTGTATTTCAGTTTCTGAATTATATCTTCTTGTGCCTTGATTTCTTCCCGGATACTCTCAAGCTCCGATTGAATATTTTCATATTCCTGCCGGCTGTACTGGATTTTTATGTCTTCCGAAAGGTAATCCGTTTCCGATACCCCCAGTTTAAACAGCTCCTCCTTCTCCTTTTCTTTTTGATCCTTTATGCCCCTGACTTTTTGTTTGAGGTCATTCAGCACCGTATCCAAATTTTTCTCTTCGGCCTCTTTTTGGATGAAGCCGGCTATTTTCCTGCTGATAGAAACCTGCAGTTCCCTGAGCTCATTCTTCTGGATATCGATTTGTTCTTCTATTATGCTTGTTTTGCTGTGGGATTCTCTTTGACTGGTTAAAATTGATTCAAACAGCGCAATATCGGTAAGTTCCTGTTTGGTCCTATTTTTAAATTCTTTTTTGATTCTATCCAGTTCTTTATTTTGTCCCGCCTGCCTGGAAAAATTAAAAAGTTTTTTAATGTATACAATGGAAAATGCCAGTGAACTCAGAAAAAAAAGACAGATGATTATCATAAATATTGTCCTCAGGTTATTAGAAATTTCCGGGCTTATGAAAAATAAAGCTGCAGCAGCTATGCCGAGAGCCGCTAAGATCCCGCATAAAAAAAGCAGGGATTTGCCCGGTTTATTTATAATTTTTAATGATAGGTCCTTATAATAGGGCAGAGCACTCTCCAGCCACTTGAAGTCTTTACTTTCCGCGGCAGAAGTTTTTCGCTTTTCTTCAAGTGCGCTGCATGATTCTTTTTTATCCCGGTAGCGGGACAGATCATTTTCTGCTTTGTTTAATTCATCTTCGGAGATATTGTCCAGTTCCGTATCCAGTTTTTTGATTCTGTCTGAAATCAAATAGGCCCGGTGCCTTTTTGCCCTGTCAAGATACATCAGCTTATCATTTAAGACTTTCTCTTCTATTCTGTGGGTTTTCAATATCCCCCTGGCATATCCGGATTCTATTTCTTCAAATTGTTTGTTGGTACTCTTAAGTTCATTGCCGGCATCGCTATACTGCCTTCCCTCACCCTGATTCGGGATAATAATTTGGCCGCCGCTTATTTTTGCTGATTTTACTGTCCTTGAAATATTATCGTCACCATCAATTTTATCCAGTATGTTTATGCCTGATAAAACTTCCTTTATAAAAAATTTACTTATTCCCTTATCATCTTCGATCCCTGCTTCTCCGCCTTTTACAACCAGCAGTTTTGCCATTGATACAGGCAGCCCTTTGCCGCTGCTTTCCCAGTAATCTTCCAGTTTTTCCTTAGAAGAGGGAGAAAAGTCAATTGCCTGTTTATCAAGGCCTCCGATAGTGACTTTTCCTCTTCCTCCTTTTCTCAGATAGCTCCAGCGTTTAATATTCTTAAATAAGGAACGAATTATGAATTCAGTAAGAAAAGTCTTCCCTTTCTCATTTGTACTGTATATGAGATTAAACATGCCAAAGCTTACCGAAAAACTCTTTATCGGGCCCAAATCCTTTACTGAAATCTTGTCAATTTTTATTCCCATGTTATTTATTTTGGTAATATGATTATTTCTTTAATATTATATGAAGAGCTTTTTCTAAAATATCCTCTCTTGAAGTGATTTCATCATCCCACTCAAGTTTTTCAATTTCATCTCTGGTTTTTTCCACAATGGTTATTCTTTCCGGGTCATCGAATATAAACAGTTCAGTCAGGTCCGGTTCCTGATTGTTATAAAAATTATATTTTTCCAGTGCTTTTTTAGTTATTTCAAGAAGCTTTTTTCTATCAGATGTGTATCCTTTAAGTTTTAGGCGAAGCTGCACCTTTAATGCTTCTTTTGGGGTTAAATTCCAATTTTTAATCATTTCCTGTATCTTTTTTTTCATATATCCAAATTCATCGGTGAGAGGCAGGGAGATTAAGGTCTCACTAAAAAATATATGGTCGTTATCGATTATTTTTTCTGTTATTTCCAGGGTATTTGTATTTAGGATCAAAAAGCTTCTTTTTCCGGTTTCATTTATATCCAGGCCGCAGGGTGATCCGGGATAATAAACCCTGCCCAGATTTATTTTTTTATGAATGTGACCCAGTATGATTTTGGCAGGATTATAGTACTGGATATCGTTTCTGGTAAGGGGCATATATATGCCCGGTTCATAGGGATTCGGATCGCCCAGGCTCGCCGTATAATCGCCGTGCCCGATGAGTATCCAGGATTTAGGCAGGTTATCCTTGTATTCTGCGATAACTTCTCCCATGGATCTGGCCGGCAGATAAGGTATGAATAAGAAAGTAGCGGGCGGCTCTCCAAATTTGGTTATTTCAGGTTTATCAAAGACCTTGATGTTGTCTGAAGTAAAGTACCGCTGTTTAATGGACGAGTCGTGGTTTCCGCCGATTAAATAAAAATTAATCTGACTGCCTGTGTATTTTGCATTTTTGCAAAACTCATCAAAGTCGGAATAATTCTGGCTCTCCTCGTTAAAAAGGTCACCAGCAACAATCAGTGTTTTGATATTCTCGGAAAGCATCTTTTCAAGGATGTTTGATAAAGCGTTCCATCTTTCAGGAGAGTTTTCTTTTGTTTTTAAGTGAGCATCTGCCGTAATAGCTATTTTCATTTCTGATACTTTAAGTTAAGATTTAATACTATTGGTTAAGAGAAAAATGCCCGCAAATTATTCGCATACATTATATATAATATACTTTAATTTGAAGTTAAGTCCAGATATTTTGCTGTCTTTTAGCTATCTTTAACCTCGGATTTTATTTTCAGAAGCAGGTTTATTGTATAGGTCAGCCCTATTTGTTATAGTATTATAATATGGCAAGGGGAAAAAGAATTAAGGCTTAAAATATGGTATCAAGTGAAAATATAGAATTTTTTTCCGGTCCGGAATTTTACGACCTTCATGTGAACTGGGCCGAGAGACTGAAGAAAGAAAAAAAGTTTTTTTCGGATATATTTAAAAGAGGTGAGATAAAAAGCGTTCTTGACATAGGCTGCGGCACGGGCCATCATGCCGAGCTCTTTTCAGGGTATGCGGAAAAGGTCATTGCCACAGATCCTTCAGGGGAGAGTATAGATTACGCCGGGAAAAATGTGGTAAAAGCCTCTAATGTTGCTTTGATGAAGGAAGGATTCGAAGGGCTGGATAAAATCCCGTATGAGTGCTTTGATCTTGTAACAAGTCTCGGAAATACGCTGCCCATTCTGGGAAGCAGAAAGAAAGTAAAGCAGGCCCTAAAGAAAATCAGAAAAAAGCTGGCAGCAGGCGGGCTGGCTGTGCTGCAGTTTTTAAACTTCAATCGCAGCGTCATTGATAAAAACAGATTTTATAAACCTAAAGTATTCCAAAAGAATAACAGGACCTATATCTTCATCAAGCACTTTGAATACGGAAAGATTAAAACCAGGGTGGACTTTTCGGTTTCCGTAATTTATAAAAATAAATTAGAGAGCTTCTATGTGCGCTCTTCCTCTTTATGTACCCTTACGACAGGTTTGTTTTTAAAAATGGCAAAAAATTCAGGATTTAAAAGAATCAGTTTTTTAGGGCCGGGAGGAGAAAAAGCATTTAACCATAAGAAAGATGTGAGCCTTTATGCGCTGCTTTACAGATAAATGCCATAATATAAGCAGGATTAAGAATTACGGTTTTTTAAAACTGCGTGACTGGAGATAAATAATGGATAAGTTAAAAAGATTCGGGGTCTCGATAGAAAAAAAATTGCTTGAAAGGTTTGATAAATATGTCAGAGGAGGAAATTACCGGAACCGATCGGAAGCGCTAAGGGATCTCATCAGGAAAGAGCTGGTTGACAGGCAATGGACAGAAGGCAATGAAGAGGTAGCGGGAGCAATTATCATTGTTTATAATCATCATCAGAAAGAGCTGATGGATAATCTTGTAAATATACAGCATGACTATGGCAATATTATAATCTCCAGCCAGCATGTTCATCTGGATCATGATACCTGTCTGGAAATAGTTGTGGTAAAAGGCAGGATTGACGAAGTTTTTAAACTGGAAGAAAGACTCAAAGCGGCAAAGGGTGTAAAACACGCTTCACTGGCAAAGTCGACTCTGGCCAGGGAAATATAACCTAAGCATTCTCCTGTCCGTATCTGCAGTATTTAAGGAGCCTGCAGATAGGGCATTTTGGATTTCTTGCCATACAGACGGTCCGGCCCAGTGCTATTATTCTATGAGAGTATATGCTCCAGCTTTCCCCGGGAATTATTTTCATAAGGTCAAATTCGATTTTTACAGGGTCCGAATTTATGGTCAGGCCCAATCTGTTTGAAATTCTATTCACATGGGTATCTACGATTATGGCCTGGCTGCCGAATATGTTGGACAGGACCACATTGGCGGTCTTTCTTCCCACTCCATGCAGCGAGGTCAGGTCTCCGATATTATCGGGGACAGAACCACCGAATCTGACAACTATATCATTTGAGCAGTTAACGATGTTTTTTGCCTTATTTCTATAAAATCCCGTTGATCTTATGTCTTCCTGAAGCTGAAGTATATCAGCAGCGGCAAAATCCCGGGGGGTCCTGTATTTTTTAAAAAGCTGCGGCGTGACTTTGTTCACTAGCTTATCGGTGCTTTGTGCCGACAGGATAGTGGATATAAGAAGCTGAAAGGCGTTCTTATGCCGGAGTGAAGTTCTGGTAACGTCCGGATATTCCTGACCCAGGATATAAAGTATTTTGTCTATATTTTTTACCGCGGGCTCATACAGGGCTCTGTAAATACGGTTCTTTTTTTTACTGTTTTTTTTATATTTCATATTTTCCGGATCGCCTTTTTATCCTTTAAGTATTTATCAATTTCTGCCAGAGAAAGGGTATTGGGAACGTCCCTTTTTTCCAGCCAGCCTTTTCTTGCAATATTTATCCCGAACTTATAATTGGACAGGTCATTTAAATTATGCGCATCGGGATTAACAAAGATCCTTACCCCTTTTTCCCTGGCATATTTGCACATCCTCCAGTCGAGATCCAGCCTAAAAGGGCTTGCATTTAGTTCAATATCCACATTATTTTCTGCAGCCGCGTTTACTATCCTGACTATATCCACACTGTAGGCATCCCTTGCCAGAAGCAGCCTTCCCGTGGGGTGGGCGATCATGGTGGTAAATCTATTTTCAATGGCCTTTATTATCCTCTCCGTCATCTGCTGTTCGCTTAAGGCAAAACTGGAATGGACGGCGGCAATAATGAAGTCAAATCCGGCCAGGATCCGGTCATTATAATCCAGGCTGCCGTCAAGCAGAATATCTGATTCGATCCCTTTAAAGATTTTAAAACCGGAGTATTTAAGGTTCAGCTCGTCTATCTCTTCCAGGTACCGTCTTACGTCATCCTTTTTTAACCCTCCGGCATAAGAAGCGGTCTTACTGTGTTCGCTTATCCCTGCATACTGCAGGCCCAGTTTTTGCAAATGATTACAAACCTGCTCTATACTCACGCTGCCGTCGCTGTAGGTGGTATGAATATGAAATATTCCTTTGATATCTTTTTCATCGATAAGCTTCGGAAGCGTCTTATTTTTTGCGGCTTCAATCTCTCCGAAATTCTCTCTTAGCTCGGGCGGTATCCAGTCCATGGAGAAGAAGCTGAATATGTCACTTTCATCGGAGCATTTGACAAGACGGCCATTTTTAAACAGGCCGTATTCATTCATTTTTATGTTATCTTTTTTGGCTGCGGTTCTCATGGCCGTGTTGTGCTCCTTGCTTCCCGTAAAATGATGGAGCGCATAAGGATATTGGAAATCTTCTACAATCCTTATATCTACATTTATTCCGGATTTTAATCTGATGCTTGATTTGGTGTCTCCTCTGGCTATTATATCTTCTGCTTCTTCAAGGCTGGCAAAAAAGTCCATTACTTTATCCGGGTGTTCCGAACTTGCCACTATATCTATGTCTTTTACTATTTCTTTTTTCCTGCGCACACTTCCTGCCAGGCTCGATCTTATGACGTATTTGGAGCCCTTTATTTTTTTATGGACTGCCTCGGCCTCTTCTATAATATTTGCAAAAAGGTATTTGCCTTTGAATCTCTTTAGTACTTCTATTCCCTTTAATATGTTTTCCTGGGTTTTCTTACCGAAATTGGGAAGGTCCACGAGCCTGTTTTCTTTGCAGGCATATTCCAGCTGGCCGATGTTGCTTATGTGCAGGTTGTCAAACAGGTATTTTATTTTTTTGGGCCCCATGGAGGGGATTGCCAGCATCTCAACCAGACCCGGAGGTACCGATTCTTTAAGGTCACGGTAGAATTTTAATTCACCTGAATCAAGCATTGTTTTTATCTTTTCCGCAATATGCGAACCTATCCCTTTTATATCCGTGAGGTCCTTTACGGAAAGATCCCGGTTAAGGTCGATATCCGATGCCTGGAGGGCGCGGGCCGAATTTTGATAGGCCCTGATTTTAAAAGGATTTTCGTCCCTCAGTTCCATAAGAACGCTTATATCTTTTAAAGTTTTTATTATTTGTTCCTTATCCATAAAAATATGACAGCCTTTTTATTGCCTTTATTTTCTCTGTCCTGCCAATTTTACTATCCCTGACCGCTTTATGTAAAATCTCAATGGAACGGGTGTAATTCTCTCTATCCACAGGATAAGGTATGCCGTCCTTGCCGCCGTGGGCAAAGCTGAATCTTACCGGATCCTTTATGCTGTATTTTACTCCGTATACCAATTCTGAAATCAAGGTCAGGGCCCTTATCGTCTTTGGTCCCACGCCCTTCATGGCAAGAAGTTTTTCAAAATCTTCGGGTTTTCTTTCATAAGTGGAAGTAAAGATTTTTTCCAGCCGCTTGTGATCAATATCGCCCGGGACTATATGGTGCCTTGAGGGGAGGGTATGGCTGTTTTTATCCAGATTTTTTAACTTCTTTAAATCTTTTATGATATCTTTCGGTTTTTCCCTGGAAAGTCCGGCAATTGCTTCTCTTGCCTTACCGCTTTCCACCGCTACAAGATTAATTACCTCATCTCTTTTATTACAGCATATGGCCTTGTGGGGTTCACAGGTAAAACTTTCAAGTCCCTCCGACAGCCAGTGGTATCTTCTTGCCATTCTGTTGTCTTCATTCATTCCCTGCTGTATTACCGACCACATATTTCCATCACAGGTGAAAATAAAGCAATGGTGATAAAGCTGGTATCCGTCCTGCAGGGCATTGCTGTCGACCTTTGCCACTATTTTACTGCTGTAGACAAGCTTTCCAAAATCTCTGCCCATAAGATCGGCTGCGGCTTCAATTTCTGCAGGAGTTTTCCTGGAAGTCCCTCCTTTGCCTCCGGCTACAAAGAAACCAAGGTCTTTTTCCAGACCTTTTATGGATTCTTTTACTGCACCGCAGACAGTGGTGGTAACCCCGCTGGAGTGCCAATCAAATCCGAGCACACATCCAAAAGCCTGGAACCACAATGGATCCGAAAGCCTGCGGAGCATCTCTACAGGGCCGTATTCCGAAACAATTAATGAAATTATCTCTCTTGATAGATTTTTCATTCTGGTAAATAACCAGACAGGTGCTCTCCCTCTGTGAAGGGGAAGGTTCATGGTTCCTGTTCTCATAATTTAACGCGGTTACTTTTATGCTTATGGAAATAGCGCCTGCTCTTAATAACTGCAGGATATGTATTCATTTTAAAACGTACATCGGCCGGTCTTTGTATGTATTGTATACCAAAATAACTTGGGTTAGAATAGCAAATGGCATTGGAAATCCGGATATGAGGCCCGATAGTATTAAACAAAATCCTAAGGTGGGACAGTTGTATAAAAAAAGGATGTTTTTCAAATATATAAATATTGCTGCCGCAGCAGCTATCATAGTTTTTTCTACGGCGGTTGTCTCTGCCGCCGGGTGCGCAGCCGGCATGGACCCGGAAATTCCGGAAAGACAGGAAGAGCCTGTAGAGGGATATCACGGAGATAACTCTGAAGCAGATAAATCCGCAGGCTCCGGTACGAAAGGAACTGTTAGGGTTCTTACGCAGAATACAATGCTTATTCCGTTTTCATTTGTCGCACCTGCCTACGGTCAGCGCACCTATGGCATAATTGATTTAATACTGGACGGATATGAAATCATAGGACTCCAGGAAGTATTTGCCGGGGGCAGCCAGGATCAAATCGTCTCGGTCTGGCACAATAAGATTTATGACAAAATAAACAGTGGCATATCTGCCGGATGGGAAAGTGATTATTTTAACAGCTGGTATAATTCACTGCAGCACCCGGATAAAGAAATGTGGCAGCCGCTCACAAGTGCCGTGGATGTCGCAGAACTATCAAAGCGGGGCAGCTGGTGGGGAGTTGATGTAATTAACTGCAAGCCGAACCGGAAGGAAGCAAGACTGGTCTGCAGCCCTTATTACGTAATGGGTCCTGACTGCGGAAGTCTGTCTGCCAGACAGGATGGCGGCCTGGTTATATTATCCCGATATCCCATAACGGTATGCGGCGCATTCAGTTTTACGGAAAGCAGCGGAACCGATAGGCTTGCCAACAAAGGTGTGATATACGCCAGGATCCAGATTGGCCGATCGGAAGAAGATTATATACATGTTTTTAACACACATCTGCAGTCTCATGATTATAGTGAGACACGCCTGGAGAACCTGGAAGAGTTGCTGGATTTTGTTGGAATGGTCATTGAACCGGAGGAAGAAAATTGCCATCCCATTTTAATTATGGGAGACTTTAACGTTGCAGCTGAAGTGTATGAAGGCTGGATTGAGGCCTCCGGTATAATTTCTCCGCCGAATGAATACGGGCAGAACGGCAATTTTGATTTGACCTCCGTACTTTCTCCGGAGTATGAAGAGTTTTGCCAGAAATTTAAAAATTTTACCGGGTCTGATCCGGAAGGTAAAATCTATCTGGAAGACGTGTGGCTGGATCTAAGAGCTAGCGACCCCGGTTTCACATGGATAGGCGGGGATTGGAACACCAGCAGTGAAAGTTCCTATGGGGATCTGGGAAACCGGATTGCAGTTGAATCAGGCGATCCTCAAAGAATCGATTATATTTTTTACTTTGGCGGTTCCGCCAGTCCGGTCATAGATCCGGAGTCTATCCATCCGGTGCCCGAAAGTCCTGATATACCGTATAGATTCGGTACCTGCTTTTTACGGCAGTTTTTATCCGGTATAAGCCGGAATATGCGGGCCGGCAGCCGGAACAGCTGTTCCCTTATAAGCTATACGGTATCTGATCATATTGGCCTGGAAGCAAATTTTAATTTTAGAACCTCTGAATAAAACGGTTGGGGAGACGAAATATATTTTTTTATTGATAAATGATATTAAAAAATCGATAACTCCGGAATTATCATTAAAGCAGCACCATTACTTTTTTAAATTTAATATATCCTGGTCAGAGGTACGAAAGCTACACTGCACAGGTTGATTTTTTTAAGTTTGTTTCCGTGTTTTATTATTTTATAAAGCGCCTGATTCCAGCTTGAAGGGCCAACGGGAATTATCATGATCCCTCCATCTTTAAGCTGTTCTATCAAGGGCCGGGGAATATAATCGGGAGCTGCAGTTACTATTATCCTGTCGTAAGGGG
The DNA here is from genome assembly GCA_964494385.1 of uncultured Actinomycetota bacterium. GTDB lineage: Bacteria > Actinomycetota > Humimicrobiia > Humimicrobiales > Humimicrobiaceae > CAZBSE01. The sequence goes on from CAZBSE010000015.1 coordinate 33,058, forward strand.
CATATTTTTTCCATCCTATGTAACCGTCATGGTTACTGATTTTTATGTTTTTATATTTTTCGAGAAGCTTTTTATTCTTTTTATACAGCGGAGCGATTATTTCTACCGTATAGACTTCTTTTGATACTTCGGCAAGCACCGCCACCTGATAGCCGGAACCGGTTCCTATTTCCAGAACCTTTTCATTTCCGGACAGATCAAGACTCTCGGTCATAAGCGCAACAATATACGGCTGCGATATGGTTTGTCCGTATCCGATAGGAAGCGGCCTGTCCTCGTAGGCCGAGTCTTTATAGATTTTATCCACAAAAATATGGCGGGGCACTTTTCTGAGAGCATCCAGAACCTTTTTATTCTTGATTCCGCGGGAAATAATCTGATTCTGTACCATCTTATCCCTTAATAACTGATAATTCCGGTTAGCTTTAGATTCGGTATACTTTTGCGGTATTTTCATAACACATGGTGTTTTATGGTATAATAACCTCTTTTAAATATTATAGCATATAAAATTTTATAAAATGATTAATTCAAAACTGTCGGAAATCCTCACAGATATTACTGAGATTAAAAAATCAGATGAAAAAGACAGCAGTGTAATATTGGGACTTATTGCGGCATCAAGAACCTTAAAGGACAGTCCGGTGAGCATAGAGGAGATTTACAGCAATGGAAAACTGGATGAGCTAATAGATGCGAAAAACCCTGCCCGTAGTTTTATAGAGGAATATCTGAATACGGGAAAAGTAAGGTTATATGAAGAAATTAAATCGAAATATTCCGAAGAATTAATAAGATTTGTGAAAATAAGCGGAATGGGTAAAAAAAGAATATTTAAAATATATGAGACCTTCAATATTAAGAGCCTTAAAGAATTAAAAGGCAGATTGGCTGACAGCCAAAGATTTATGCGTAATCTTTCAGGAGACGATTTATTTGGCAGCAGGACTGATGATTTCTATGTTAACAGGCTAAAACAATCAATTGATTATACGGAGGCAATAAAAGGAAGGTTTCCAAGATGGCGGGTTGAATTGTATCTTGAGCGGATAAAAGAGAGTCTTGGAAAGATAAGGGACATCAGAAATACAGTTGTGACCGGTTCCCTGAGAAGAAAGACACCCACGATAGGAGATATCGATATACTGGTGCTGCCTTATTTTAACCGCACCTCATGTGATATTGAAAGGAGCAGAAATCTTCTGGATAAAATTAAGTCGCTTGATTTTATTAGGGGACTGACCGGTGAGGATGTAGGGCAGGAAACCATAAGTGCAAAGTTTGGGACTGATTTTGGGATTGAAATCGAATTTATTATAAGCAGCCGGAAATATTGGGCTGCAGATTTGCTGTATACTACGGGAAGCAAGAAGCATCTAAAAAAAATGGAAAGGGAAGCTCGTAAGAGAGGGTATTGGAGCAAAGGAAGGATAAACATTACCGATCCTGCCCAAAACGGTAAAGAAGACGAAAAATATAGTCTTTACCCTGACCCGACCGTATGTGAGAAGGATATTTACAAAAAGCTGGGACTGCAGTATATTCCTCCCGAAATGAGGGAGGATCAAGGAGAAATAGAGCTGGCAAAAAATTTCTTGATCCCTCCGCTGTTAAAAAAGGAAGATATAAAAGGCGATCTTCACATTCATTCCGCATGGAGTGACGGGCTCATCAGTATTGATGATATGATTAAAAGGATCAAAAAATTCAGTTATGAATATATAGCTATTTCTGACCATTCCGCAGGCAATTATTACGGAAGGGGGCTTAATGCGGCAAGGATCGGGGAAAAAATAAAATATATCAATCATCTTAGATCCACACTAAAAGATTTTAAAATTTTAATGGGTTCTGAAATTGACATAAAAGGGATAGGAAAACTGGATTACCCTGATGATATCATAGCCAGGCTGGATATTGCCATAGGAGCGGTGCATTCCTCCTTTTTAAATACGGAAGAGGAGAATACGGCCCGGATGATCAGTGCCGTAGAGAATAAATACATTGATTTTATTGCTCATCCCACAGGAGTATTATTTGGAAACAGGGCACCTTATGCTATTGATATTGACAGGTTAATTTTATCGGCAGTGTCAAACAATAAAGCCCTGGAAATAAATTCTTACTTTCTAAGGCTGGATCTTAATGAGGAAAATGCCAGGAAGGCAAGGGATGCGGGTGCAAAGATGATTATAAATACGGATGCCCACCGTCCGAATAATATGGATATGATAGAACTGGGAGTGGACATTGCCAGAAGGGCAGGTTTGCAAAAGAAAGATGTCCTGAACACGCTCTCGCTGAAAGAGCTGGAAGCCTGGAAAAAAGAAAGATTATAAGAATCTATTCCTTATAATATTTAAATACATTCTTACTTTTAAAATCGGGCATAAATGAGTCGTCTTTGCTGTCCGGTGATGTATAATCCTGTGTCCATCCGGAACTAAAGCCTTTCTTTTCAGCATATCTAACTACTTCCAGGTACTCTTTTGCCGTAATCCTTCTGTTTAATTGAGGATATCTGCAAGCATTATAAACGGGATGATACTGGGCCATGATACTTAGATAAACATCGGTGGAAAGTTCGTTTTTAATGAAATCCAGGGTTTTTTTAATTCCGCCAATATTATACGGAAGGACAAGCAGTCTTATCAGCAGTCCTTTCAGGGCTTCACCTTCCCGGTTAAGTTTCAGTCCCCCTACCTGCCCGTACATCTCTTTAACTGATTGGCGGTTATACCGGACATAATCTTTGGCCATTGAATATTTTTCGGCCATATGGTCATTGCCGTACCTCATATCCGGCATATAAATATCTATGACTGTATCCAGCATTTTTATAATTTGCGGGTTATCATAACCTCCGGTGTTAAATATAACAGGAACGGAAAGACCTTTATCTCTGGCAGTGAAAAGAGCTTTTATTATCTGCGGGACCCATATGGTAGGGGAAACGAAATTAATATTATGGCAGCCAGAATCCTGCAGCATTATCATGCTATCAGTAAGATCCGCTATGCTGTTTTCTGACCCTTCATGTTCCTGACTTATCTGATAGTTTTGGCAGTATACGCATTTCATATTGCAGTAAGAAAAGAATATGGTTCCCGAACCCCTGCTGCCCGAAATAGGAGGTTCCTCACCATGATGGGGTATAGCCGATGATATTACTGGTTTTAGTCCTGCGCCGCAGAAACCTCTTTCATCAAGATTACGGTCAATCCCGCACCTATGAGGGCACAGCACACATTTATTTAATATTTTATGCAGTGTTTTTTCAAGTCCTACGGGTTTCATACCAATATAGGTTATATAACGTTGCAGTTAAAATATAATAATTTTAAGATTTTGTGAACGGCTTTTTTCTTTCAGCAACTTTAAGGCCGTCTTTGCTGAGTAGATTATTTATGTAACCATAGGTCTTATCTATAAATTGGGGGTTATTTTTAAGAAATTTTTCAATCTTATAGATCCTATATTCAAGGAAGTATTCAGGGGGTATGCTTAATCCATGAGAAATCAGCTTTATGGTTGAAATAGGAGGATGATTTTTCCTTTTTTTTAATTTACTGAAATAACTATAATTTAGGTTTGTCTTTTTACCCAGGCTTCTGAGTTTTATTTTTTTTTCTTCAATTATTTCTTTAAGTGCTACATTAAAATTCTTATTAGAATATATCATAGTACCGCATAACGATTTAATATTTTATTACCTTTGCCTAATCCTATAATCAATAATATATTATAAAGATAAGTTCTATAAGTTTTTTGGTTAATTATAAGTTGACAATTTTATCAACCTTACACTGAAACGGGTAGATATTTCAGAATAAAAATATAAAGACAGGTAAGGTTCGATTAATGAATTATTGGATTATTTAGTATATAATCAATAACTAAAATAATGTAAATATAAAAATATTAAGGTATCGTATAATGAAAATAGAAAAGGATATTAATGTATTACTGATAGAGAAGTCAAAAGAAAACATACATATAATATTAAACGAGATAAAGCGCAGCGGATATAATCCAAATTATAAAATAGTAGATAACTGCAAGAGTTTAATCGAATCTGCAAATAAAGATGAATGGGATGTAATATTAGGTGGCTATGCCCCATACGGCACCAGGCTGGTAAATGCAATAAAGTCAATAAGGCAGAAAAATACAACCGTTCCCTTTATAGTTATCTCTGATAAGATTGGTGAAGAAAATGTGGCATCTTTAATTAAAGCAGGCGCCAATAATTATATTGCCAGAAACAATCTTTTAAACCTGGTACCGATTATCAAAGATGAAATAAAAAGTTCGCAGTTAAAAATAAAGCAGCAGGAAGCCTTTAAAAAACTTAAGGAAAGTGAAAAAACTTTTAAATCACTTGTAGAAAATGTCCCCGATATAGTATATATGTACAAACTGCTTCCTAAACCGGGATATAAGTATGTAAGCTCCTCGGTAAAGAAAAATATTGGCTATACTGCTGGTCAGCATTACGCTGATCCCAAACTTATATACAAAATTACACATCCAGGCGATAGCAATATTTTAAAAAAGATGCTTGATGGCAACTTAGATTACTCAAAACCTGTAGAAATTCGGATAATTCATAAAAACGGCAGGACCATGTGGTACGAACAGAGAGTAACTCCTTTTTTTAATAAGAAAGGAAAATTAGTGGCCATAGAGGCAATTCTGCATAACATATCCACAAGGAAGAAGATAGAGGACCACCTGTCTTATATGTCTTTCCATGACAACCTTACAGATTTGTATAATAGAGCATATTTTGAAGAAGAACTGAAAAGGCTCGACACCCGGAGGCAGCTTCCGTTAAGCGTGATTATAGGTGATATAAACGGACTTAAGCTGATAAATGATGCGTTTGGGCACAAAGAGGGGGATAAACTGCTTAAAGGATGTGCAAGTGTTTTAAAAAAAAGCTGCAGGTCCGAGGATATAGTTGCAAGATGGGGAGGGGATGAATTTTCAATACTTCTTCCAAAAACTGACGAAGAAGTTGTATCAGAAATCATCAAAAGGGTAAAAAATAAAAGTGTTAGAAGCAAGAACTGGAAAATACCGTTGAGTATATCTCTTGGGGTGTCAACCAAAAGAAAGAATCGTCAGGATTTTACAAAAATAATTAAAAAAGCAGAAGACAATATGTACAGGCGTAAACTGATAGAGACAAAGAGCATTATCAATTCAATAATATCGTCGCTTGAAAAAATATTATTTGAAAAGAGCATTAAAACCGAAAAACATACCAGAAGAATTAAGGAGATGGCCCTGAAATTAGGTAAATCCATAAAGCTGCCGAAAAGCAAGATGGATGAGTTATCTCTTCTGGCGACTATTCATGATATAGGGAAGATAGCAATTCTTGATATTATACTGAATAAAAAGGAGAATCTCAGCAAAAGGGAATGGGAGACTATAAAGCGCCATCCCGAAATAGGATATCGTATTGCAATTTCATCACATCAACTTTCCAGTATTGCCGAATATATTCTAACCGGTCACGAATGGTGGGACGGAAGCGGTTACCCCCAGGGGCAAAAAGGGGAGGATATACCCATTTTGTCCCGGATAATCGCAGTAGTTGATGCCTATGAAGTCATGATAACCGGAAGGCCTTATAAAAAAGCCATCAGCAAGAAAGAAGCTATGGCAGAGCTTAAGAGATGCAGTGGTACCCAGTTTGATTCGAAGCTGGTGACAAAATTCTTCGGCATTTTAAAGAGCAATAAAGGGTATTAAATCAAAGTTACTTTTTTTTACCAAATTTAAAGTTAATATCGAATTAAATAAATGACGAAGAATGAATTTTTAAAAAAATACAATATAGAAACAGGCTTTTTTAAAAATGGCCTCCCGTATACCAAAATTGGCAATAAATCAAAAATTTTAATCGATATTGAGGCTTTATCGTTCAAACATGAGCCGGTTTCCGGAATGATGCTGAAGGAATTCGTAAAATCACACAGGCTGCTGGCGGAAGAGTATGCTGTGTTCCTAATAGGGCGCAGGCCAAATTCACCCGAAGATTATTCAATGGATAAAATGGCAGAGGACTACTCGGAGGTAATCAGGGGAGAATTTAGGAGACCTGTTGATGTAATGGGCATTTCAACAGGAGGGCAGATAGCCCAATATCTGGCGGCTGATCATCCTGACACAGTTCGCAAATTGATTATTGTCTCTGCTGCATACCGCCTGAGTAAAATAGGAATGGAATTGGAGAGAAAGTCTGCCGAATATTTTAAACAGGGAAAATATGGAAAGTCCCTGGCCGTGATGATGGACTTTACTTTAATGCCCGGATTAAAAAGAAGTTTAATTAAGTTTTTCATACAGCTAATTGGTAAAAAAATGCTGGGAAATATAAAATATCCAAATGATTTCCTGATTGAAGTCAGAGCGGACCGGGAAATGAATTTTAAGGACAGGTTAGGGGATATTAAAGCTCCTGTCCTGATTATGAGCGGAGAATCGGATATCGCTTATACTGCAGAGGATATCCGTTCCACTGCTGAAGGAATTCCCGGCTCTGAATTAATTATATATAAAGGATACGGGCATAATCTCTCCTTTTCATATACGGAACAGGTCCAGAAGGATATGCTGGATTTTTTGAGAAAATAATTAACGAACTCTATCAAAGTAGGAAATAAATTTAAAGGAGGATATAAATGGTGCAAAAAAATGTATTATTTGTTGGTGAAACATGGATCATAACCAAATTTCATACAAAAGGTTTTGATGTAGTTCCATTAGGGGGATTTGAAGATTATTCTGTATATTTAAAAGAAGGTTTAAAACCTTTCAAAGATATAAACATTACACACATTCCCAACCATCTTGTGTTAAGTGCGTATCCACAAACAATGGAACAGATTTCAAAATTTGATGTAGTAATAATAAGTGATTGCGGAAGAAATACTTTAACTATGTATCCGGAAATGTTTAAAGTTCCCATGGGCATTAACAAAGTCAAATTGACTGCAGATTATGTAAAAAAAGGCGGTTCACTTATAATGATCGGCGGTTGGGTGGATTTTCAGGGATTTCAAGGAAAGGGTAATTATCATGGAAGCGAAATAGAGGAAGTTTTACCTGTAGATATTATGGAAACAGATGATAGGGTTGAATGCACAGAAGGCGTAAAACCGGAGGTTATAAAAGGAGATCATAAAATATTGAAAGATATTTCGAACGATTGGCCTAAGTTTCTGGGTTATCAAAAAGTTTTTCCAAAGGCCGATTCAGAAGTATTGGCGACTATTGGGGATAGGCAAGACGCATTTATAATCGTAGGTAAAGCCGGAAAAGGAAAATCCATGGCCTTTACTTCAGACCTGGCGCCGCATTGGGGGACAGATTTTGTCGTTTGGAAAGACTACGGAAAGTTCTGGTATAATTCGATAAATTGGTTAGCGAGCTAAATAATAAAAGATAATTGACCATTGAATTACTCCGGGCCTATTGCCATAGTGCCAGGACCCGGCAATAATTTTTAAAAATAAAAATTAAGTTTAGGTGTTTTTAAAAACTAGGTTGTTTTCTTATTCTTTTTTCTAAATCTGGGTACCAGGTAGAATCCGATTGTAAAGATTACCATAAAAGGAACCAGACCCATTAAGAAAACAGGAACTATCCCTCATAATGCTCCTGCTCCTGTTAAAAATCTATTTTTAATAAGAATCCCGATTCCGATTATCAAACAGGCCATTGGACATGACCATAAAACATATTGCCAGGCATAAGGCGCATTCTGAGGACCGCCCATCGCATTTTTAGTTATTGTTAAAAAAATTACCAGGGTATATATCCAAAAGGCAATTGGTATTAAACCGATCCATCGCCATTTTTGGAAAGTAAGTGATCCGGGCATAAGATTAATCCTCCTTAGTATGTCTTTAACATATTTTGTAATTTTTTTATTATAACATGTACAATTTGGCCATACAATTTTTTTAGAAATAATCAATTCAAATGTTTTATGATAAAATTGGAAAGTAATTTAAATGTAAGTATTAAAGAAATAAAAAATAGATTTACGGAGAGATGAGCAAAAAAATAAAAGTAATAGTACTTTTTGTGCTTTTTACTGTTATTTTTTGCAGCGGCTGCACAAAAGAAGTTTATGAAACAGCAGGAGGAGATTCTGAAGTAATAGGACAAAATCAGCAGGAGCCAAAAATCAACGGAGTATCCGTAGGCAGTATTGCTAAAACAGAATTATTGCAGTTAGTCCCCTGGGGAGATAATGCTATATCCATAAACATACCCCTTGGCTGGAATATCTATACCGGAGGTGAGTGCTCCACTAAATCAGTATTAGTAAGGGATCCTTACTCTGAGCTAAAACAGCTTTTTTATTTTTCAGAGGCAGGTCCTGTTTACACCAGCTGGCAAATGAAAGAAAATGATAAGGATTATATGGATATGGGCGGATTTGACATTCCATGGCTTGAAAGTCCAGTAGTAAATCCGTTAACTGCCGAAAAATTTTTAGAGAATTTCGGAACTCTTGCCAGTACCCCTTTTTTCCAGCAGGCATTCCCGGAAGTCCCGGTCATAGATGAAGTTAAAATAATAGACAAACAATCTGCTGCTGATAAATTACCCTATGTCAGCGATGAAAAATTAATAAGGGCGGAGTTCAAGCAAAATAATAAATCAGGAGAAGGATACTTTTATATAGTAACAGCAGATGTTATTGGTCTGGGATACGGAATGATGTTTGTTGGCATTACCGCTCCCAGGGGCCTGCTTGATTTAATTGTTCCTTCATTGGCACAAAGCCTTAAGTCTTTTACGGTAAGCTCCGGATATGTAGATAATTGTAAACAGGCCCAGGATAATGCGGCTGCCGGGGTATTAAAAGCTGGCCGAATACTAGATCAAAATTTTGATGCCATAATGGAGGTATGGGAGAACAAGCTTGAGTCAGAGCAAAGGATATCTGAAAGTCAAAGTGATGTTATACTGGAGTTCAGCAGATTATACAATCCCCAAACAGACGAGGTTTATGTGGTTACCCCGGAATTTTATGAATATTATAACAATCACAGCAGTGAATTCGAATTTAATTATTTGCAGGAAATGCCAGATGATAAATGGAGTTATGCTCCTTTAAACGGAGCATTGTATATTAAATAAATAATTATATGCTTTTAACCGTTTCGTATTAAATGCACGCAAACAGCTTAGCCGAATAGCCGGATGATAAAACGGCTGTCCTGCTGATAATAACTTTTTAGCAAGGAGAAAATGTGATGCCTTCACGACAAAATTTAATTCATGACTCTTTTCTTCCCTGTACTTTGCGGCCTCTTTCAATATGCCGGGAGTGTCAGGCCAGGAAAAAACTGATGTGCCGCTTTGATAGTAAGGATATGGTTAACTTTTTCATGATTATCTTACCCTTTGGAGTTACAGTCTTTGCGGGTACCATCAGTGCCGGTTATGGCTGGTATCTTTTTCTATGGCTGGCGTATTCATTATTCTTCTTCTTTATCTGGGAAGCACGTGTTCTATGCCGCCATTGTCCATATTGGGCAGAAGCAGGGACTATCTTACATTGTCATGCTAATTATGGAGTTATCAAGATTTGGAAATATCAACCCAGACCTATGAGTAAACCGGAAAAAATTCAATTTGTAGTCGGTGCACTGCTTATGATTGGTTTTCCGTTTCCTTTTTTATTGCTGGGGCGGGAGTATCTTTTGGCTTTAATCGGGGCGAGCGCGGCAATCAGCGGTATATTTATACTAAGGAGAAATGTTTGTACCCGGTGCATCAATTTCTCTTGTCCGATGAATGATGTTCCAAAGCAACTTGTGGACACATATCTCAGGCGAAATCCTAAAATACAAAAGGCCTGGGAAGCCAGCGGATATAGGGTGGATGTATAGCAGAGTAATTTAAGATTACTATGGAAGCATAAAGGAGATATGATTAATTATCCGGATTAAGCTTTTAATATAAGATTAACAGTATATAAATATAAAATGAGTGAAAAAGAAGTCATTAAGAAGAGTAATAAGCCGCAAACTATTGAAAACCTTGCAAGGGATCTTAAAAAAATCGGAGTAAAAAAAGGAATGGTGCTTTTGGTCCATTCTTCTTTAAGCTCAATAGGGTGGGTCAGCGGCGGCGCAGCAGCAGTTATCCTTGCTCTTGAAAAGGTCCTGGGAGAGAAAGGAACACTTGTAATGCCTGCCCATTCCGGGGACCTCTCAGATCCTTCGAGATGGGAAAATCCTCCGGTACCCGGAGACTGGTGTGACACTATTAGGGAGACAATGCCAGCATTCGATCCGGATCTGACGCCGACAAGGGGAGTTGGAACTATTCCGGAAGTTTTTAGAAAACAGAGAGGGGTGCTTAGAAGTAATCACCCCCAGGTGTCATTTACTGCAAGGGGTAAATTCGCAGAATATATTACCAGGGACCACAGTCTAGAATATGCTTTTGGTGAAAAATCACCCCTGGCAAAGATATATAAGCTTGACGGTTATGTGCTTTTAATAGGAGTTGGACAAATTAACAATACTTCAATCCATCTTGCAGAATACAGAGCAGATTATCCTTCTAAAAAGGAAGAAGTCAGCGGTACTCCGTTAATGGTTTCAGGGAAAAGGAAATGGGTAGATATAAGGGACATCAAACCTATTACTGATGACTTTGAAAAGATCGGCTCCGATTTTATAAAAGATAAAGGATCTGGTGTGAGGATCAATCACATCGGCCAGGCAAAATCACAGTTACTCCGTCAGAAGGAACTGGTTGACTTTGCCGTG
>CAZBSE010000016.1:0-8115 GCA_964494385.1 uncultured Actinomycetota bacterium
TTACCGAGGAAAATAATAACGCTCAAATCCTGGCTGGGGAGGGAGGATTCGAACCCCCGCTCTACGGTCCAGAGCCGCATGTCCTACCTCTAGACGACTCCCCAGCGTTATGAGCAACATAATGCTATCAGAAATTTTATGATGTGGCAAAGTATAATCTTTTGACGGACCGGGAATAGAGAATGGATTAAAACTTCAAGTAATACTGTTTAAAGAAGCTATATGAAAAGAAGATAACCGGAACTTGGATCATTCGGTTTTCTTTATATAGAAGGTAAAGATATCCTTATCTTTTTTTATTTTCAGCAGCTTATTTCCTGTTGTCCTGGTCCAGCTTATAATATCCGGTTCCGAGCCGGGATCATCTGCGGTAAGTTTAAGTATCTCACCCTTTTTCATGCTGTCTATTTTTTTTTTGGTCTCAAATATGGGAACGGGGCAGTATAAACCTATACAGTCCAGATCCTGATCGGCGGTAATTTTATTTTCTTTATTATTATTTTCCATGATTTGGAAGTTTTCTGCGGTTCTCTATAATTTTGCTCCGCAGTTGGGACATTTTTCCATTTTATCTGAAACAGGGTAGCTGCATATTGGGCAGTGATCTATCTTAAACCTGCAAAAAATGCACTGTTCTGCTTCGCTGTCCTGGAGTTCTCTATCGCAATAAGGACATTTAATTGGTGTCTTTTTACATTTATCCTGCAATTCTTTTCCGGTCATATTAACCCCAGTCTATGCTATTTTTTATTTTTTTGCTTTTCAATGTAGTTCTCAATAGCTTTATGCAGTGCATCCGCACCCAGATTAGAACAATGAAGTTTGTTCTTGGGGAGACCGCCAAGCTTATCGGCCACATCTTTATTTGTAATCTTTAATGCCTGGTCAATAGTTTTACCCTTGGCTATCTCGCTGACCATGCTGGATACAGCTATTGCTGCACCGCATCCGAAAGTCTTGAATTTTACATCTTCAAGCTTATTATCCTTAACTTTTATATAGAAAGTCATCATGTCTCCACAAACCGGATTTCCAACTTCACCTATGCCGTCTGCTTTTTTTATTTCCCCCACGTTTCTGGGAGACATAAAGTGATCCATTACTTTTTTGCCATACATAACCATAATTACCTCTTTTTTAAATATCCAGATTGCCCGGTATTTTTTACCTGTACCTCAAGACCTAATCAATATATTATTTTTAACCGCTACTTTCAAGTTTTTTTCTGCTCCTTATATAAAGGCGACATTTTTCTCAGCCTGTCTATAATGGGAGGGAGGACCTTAAGGACTCTGTCTACCTCTTTTTGAGTATTATATTTTCCCAGTGAAAACAGTATTGATCCCTGGGCCATAGTAGGGGAAAGCCCCATAGCAAGAAGGACATGAGAACTTTTAAGCGCCTGTGAGGTGCATGAAGATCCGCTGGCCGCAGCAATCCCCTCCAGGTTTAACATAAGCAGTATTGATTCTCCCTCTATGAACTTAAAACTTATATGAACATTTCCTGGAGTCCTTTTTACCGGATGCCCGTTTAATTTTACGTTTTTGATCTTGCTGCTGATTCCTTCCATAAGATTATCCCTTAGTTTTGATATGGCTTTGATATTGCTGTCCATTTCATTTACGGCTAATTCGCATGCCCTGCCGAAACCGGCAATAGCGGCTACATTTTCGGTTCCTGCCCTTCTGCCTTTTTCCTGGGTGCCTCCCAGAAGCAGGGGCTTTATCCTTACCCTTTTTCTCACATACAGGGCAGCCGCACCCTTGGGCCCGTACATCTGCTGGGAGGAAAAGCTGTATGAATCTGTTCCCAGTTGGCTGACATCAACCGGTATAATGCCTGCTGCGGCCATGCCGTCACAGTGAAGCAGAATGTTTTTTTCTCTTGTAATTTTTGAGATTTCTTTTATTTTTTGAATGGTCCCCACTTCGTTATTAGCATGCATAACCGATACCAGCACCGTTTTGCCGGTGATTTCTTTTTTTATATCTTCCGGGTTTATAAAGCCGTACTTATCCACGGGGACAAGACTTACTTTCCAGCCCTCTTTCTGGAGTTCTTTTAGGGGATTGAGTATGGAAAGGTGTTCTGTAGCGGAAGATATTATATGGTTCCCCTTGTCCCTGTAAGCTCTGGCCAGTCCCCACAGGGCAAAATTATTTGATTCGGTTCCGCAGGATGTAAAATATATTTCCTCTGCATCTGCTCCGACAAGTCCGGCCGCCTGTTCTCTTGCTTCTTCTATTGCTTTTTTTGGTTTTTCGCTGTAGTCATGAAGACTTGAAGGATTGCCGTACTGCTGCTTTAAATACGGCTCCATTTCCTTAAGTACCCTATCATCTATTCTGGTGGTAGAAGCGTTATCAAAAAAGATTTTTTCTTCGGCCATTACAGTCACTTCCGTGTTCTATCATAATTACTATTATTATTATAGTATTAGTATTATTTCATAAATTATTTTAAAAATCAAATTAAGCTGCGAGTTATAAGTATTTCAAATTTATAGGATAAATATGTTGACAAGTCAGTCACATTTGCTTAGTATTTACATATTATGATAAAGAGAATGTATAGTTTCAGATTAAACAAAAGTTTGATGGATAAGGCAAAAGGCATAGCTAAAGGAATGGATGTATCATTATCTTTTTTTATAACCTGTCTTGTAAAAGAGAAAATAAAAAAAAGAAACAGAATTTTTCTGGCGACCGAGGACGACAGGATTAAGTTTCTGCATGAAATAGTCACGGAGATAAAGAATTTAAGAACTGATTTAAAAAGCCTGCTAAAAAGTAAAAAATAACTGAATTTTTAAAATCATATCAGGAATAACCTCGGACAAAAGGGTATTTTTGACCCTGTTTTTTATGTCCGTCAGTGCCGGCATTATGAAATTATTTTAAATCTGCTAAAATTAATTTAACGTGTTATAAAAATCTTGTTTCAGATTACCCGTAAGCTGGATATATCTGAATACTCGAAAGGGGATCGAATGATTATTGCAGTTATAAGTGCAGGGGGCCATTCGCTTAAAAGTAAAATCTTCAGTATTAAAAATAAAAATGAGATGGCAGTCCTGGGCAGGGCTGATATAGATGAAATAAAGGTAAGAGGGAATTCAAATTTTTTACATAGAGTAGGCATCAAAAGAGCTGCCAGGGAATCAGTAAGATTAAAAGGGCTGGAAGCGGCAGTAAAGCTTGTTTTTGATTGGTATATCAAAAGCGGCATTATAAGTGGATACGGGGATATAGGGGCAGTGGGTCTTAAGTGTATTTTTAAAGATAAAAGCGGTGCCTGCATCCTTACCAAAAAACTTCTTGATGAGCTAAAGCAATCCACATCTGCTTCACGGGCCTGCAATCAGTTAAATATCGAAGTTATTGAAATTATAAAGTCAATGTTTGATGTACCCGTGGCTGTTATGTTTGATTCATCTTTTCATTATTCAATTCCTGAGTTCAGGAGACTTTCAGGTTTTCCCTGGAACTGGTATAAAAAACTGGGGATAAAGAAGAGGGGTTATGACGGATTTTCGCACCAGTATATGGCCGCGATAACCCGCAAGATAGAAAAGGCCGAGAAGATGAATTTAATTACGATTTATCTGGGAGAAAGCAGCTCTATCTGCGCCATAAAAAACAAAAGATCGATTGATACCAGTATGGTTTTTTCACCCAGTTCGGGATTGCTTCAGAAAAATGCGATAGGTGATATTGATGGTACCGCACTGCTTTTTGCCATGGATGAGCTGAACCTTTCTGTAGAAGAGGCACAGAACGAGATAACTAAAAATGCCGGCCTGCTGGCCACTGCCGGAATAAGAAAGGGTAATTTTAAAAATATCCTGAGCGCGGCCAGGAAGGGAAGCAAGAGGGCAAAGCTTACGGTAGATTTATATATTGATACAGTAAGGAAATATATAGGAGCATTTTCAACTATTCTGGGAAATATTGACTGTATAGTTTTTGGCGGGGAAATTGGTGAAAGCAGTGCTTACATAAGAGAAAAGTGTCTGGAAAATATGGACTATATGGGCATAAGGCTGGATCTTGCCAGAAATAAAGAGTTAAATAATGCGCTCAGCCTTATCTCATCCGACTATTCGGTGGTTTCAAAAACAAAAATATATATAGTCCCTGTGAACGGAGATATGGTAATGGCTTATTTTACTAAAAAGGTGATTGAAAAAGGCAAGGACCTGCCGCCGGAAGAGATGACCTTCAGGCTATGATATGAGCTTTAAGTATTTACTTATCCTGGCCAATGTCAATTCTTTTCCCAGTATTTCCATGGTTTCAAACAGGGGAGGGCTTATTTTACTGCCCCATATGGCTATTCTTATGACCTCCGCTATTTTCCGAAGACTTAAATTCATTTTTTCTGAAATTAATCTCAAATTCTTTTCTGTATCGGCCGCGGAAAACTTATTGTCCACTTCCTCCAGCAGCCGGTAAGTCCTGTTCAATACATGGGCAGCATCAATATTTTTATTTTTAAAATAGACTTCCAGTTCGCTAGTGTATTTTACTTTTACAAAAAAGGGTTCCACCAGGCTTATGCTCTCTTTTAAGGTCCTGATCCGCTCTTTTATGAGCGGAATTATTTTATCGATTTTCTGCTCCGGCTGTTTTGCTCCACTTTCCAGTTCAACTGTTTTTTTGCGGGCCAGATAATCTTTTATCTGTTTTTCAAGCAGCTGTTTTAAGCGGTGGTCTTCCATATTTCTCATATAATATCCGTTTATCCACAGCAGCTTGCTGTAGTCAAATTTAGCCGGCTTTTTATTTATGGAATCAAGATTGAATTTTTTGGTAAGTTTTTCAACCGAGAAAACGGTAGTTTTTTCGTCGTATGCCCAGCCCAGCAGGGCCAGATAATTCAGTATCGCTTCTCTTAAGAATCCTTCTTCAATGTACCTTTCAATGGAGATGGAGCCGTGCCTTTTACTCAGCTTCTGGCCGTCCTGTCCCAGAATCATTGGCAGGTGAGTAAAACAGGGGATGCTGAAGCCAAAAGCGTTGTAAATAAGAATCTGCTTAGGAGTGTTTGAAAGGTGGTCCTCGCCTCTTATGACATGAGTTATTTTCATCAGCGCGTCATCTATCACCACGGAGTAATTATAGGTTGGAAGGCCGTTTGACCTTACTATTATAAAATCTTCGATGCTTGAAGTGTCAACTGCTATATTCCCGTATACCGTATCTTTGAAGCTGACCGGTTTATTCCGGGGAACCAGAAACCTTACGGCATAGGGCCTTCCATCTTCCAGATTTTTTTTAACGGCGTCAGGTGTCAGTTTCAGGCATCTCCTGTCATATCTGTAGGGTTTCCCTTCTTCTGTTTTGCTTTTTCTTTCTTTTAACTGGCGGGGGCTGCAGAAACAATAGTAAGCTTTCCTCTCTCCTACCAGTTTCCGGACATATTCACTGTATATTTCGGTTCTCAGGGATTGCCTGTAGGGACCATATTTGCCCCCGCAGTCCGGGCCCTCATCCCAATTTATGCCAAGCCACCTGAGCGAGTTTATTATGAGGTCTATTGTTTTTTCCTGATGTCTGGCTATATCAGTATCTTCAATTCTTAGGATGAACCTGCCGCCGGTTTTGGCGGCATATACCCAGTTGAAGAAAGCGGTTCTAGCGCTTCCTATATGAAGATAGCCGGTAGGACTGGGAGCAAATCTGACTCTTACCTCATTGTGTTTATTGTTCATGCTAAGTTAGTTTAAGGATTTACCCATACCGTAATTTTCCTGATGGTCTCCACCGGCTGGCCCCAAATGGGGTCCTGGCGGTGCGTATATCCCGGGGGAACTTCTGAGTAAGGTTCATTTTTATAAACTATATGTGTATACCCGGATTCGATTAATATGTGATTTGCTTCATTTATATCCATCAGTACCACCATTGGCATGATGGGTATATCATCGGGAGAGATGGGCATCTGCACCGTAGGTTCCTGCCCGTAATGGAACTCTTTTACTATTATCTGGTCCAGCGGTGTGAACCGGTTGGGGAGCATCATCTCTCCTGTCTCCGGGTTGATTACAACCTGGACATTTATCATGTCATCCTGCGGTCTTATGAAATTCTCGGCAGGAAGATTTTTAGTAGCCTCGGACATAAACAGGTTCCAGATCATGGCCGGATGCGCACCTCCCTGAACCCTTAGATCATGGATGGTTCCCATTTTTATATTAACTTCAGGATATCCCATCCATACGCAGGCCGCGAGGTTGGTGGTAAATCCAGTAAACCAGGCATTTTCAGCTTCGTCGGTGGTACCGGTTTTGCCGGCGCAGGGCCTGTCATCCAATCTGGCTCTGGTGCCTGTTCCCCTCAGCATAACCTGCTGCATGATCTCTATGGCCCGGTAAGCATTTATAGGAGTAAGCACCTGACTGCTTTCTTCCTGGTATTCTTCAAAAACATTTCCTTCCCTATCGGTGACCTTGAGTATGGCTACCGGATCGTGCTTCACCCCGTAATTAGCAATGGTTGAAAATGCTGTGCATACCTCAAGAGCAGATACTCCTGTGGTGAGCCCTCCCAGCCCTATTGAAGGATAAGGGTCCAGGTAAGTCTCGATCCCCATATCCCTGGCAAGATTGGCAATACCGTATGCTCCTATTCTCATGATCAGCTGGGAATATACTACATTTATGGATTTTACGGTTGCTTCCAGGACCGGCAGCTCGGTTTCTTCATATCTTTCATTATTATAGTTACCCACCTCCCACGGTTCGCTGCCTTCGATGTCAAATATGACATTTCCGTTGGGATTAAAGGTGAGATATGGGCTTACACCCTGCTCCAGGGCAGATAGCAGAGCAAATACTTTAAAGGTAGAGCCCGGCTGTCTTTTGGCCTGGGTGGCAAGATTAAATTTCATCTCTGTAAAATCTTTTCCTCCAACCATGGCTTTTATATATCCGTTTCCGGGGTCCATGGCCACCAGAGCGGCCGAGGGATCTTCGGGATCGGGAAGAATTTCATTTATTGCATTTTCAGCAGCAATCTGCATTTCAGGATCAAGAGTGGTATAAATTTCAAATCCGCCTTTGAATACTCTTTCCACTCCATACTTTTCAATCAGTATCTGCTTTACATATTCCACAAAATAAGGAGCAAAGCCTTTTTCGGTTTCCTCCCTGGGTCTCTGGGTGATTATGGGCATTTTTTTGGTTTGTTCGTATTCATCCCGGGTAATATAATTAAGCTCCAGCATTTTGGCCAGAACTACGTTCCTTCTTTCCAGGGCCGCCTTCTTGTCAATGTAAGGCGAGCGAAGGTAGGATTGGAGGAGACCGGCAATCATGGCACACTCCGACAGGTTTAGATATTCCACATCTTTGTTAAAATATATTTTTGCCGCTGCCTGAACCCCGTATGCACCCTCCCCGAAATATACGGTGTTCAGGTACATTTCCAGTATTTCCTGTTTGGAATAAATTTGCTCCAGCTGATACGCGAGGGCAGCTTCTCTTATTTTTCTCTCGTAGGTTATATCGTATTTTTCTTCGGGAATATATACATTTTTAACATAGCCCTGCGTAATGGTAGTGGCGCCCTGCTCTATATCTCCGGAGACGAGATTGATAATAAATGAGCGGACTATACCCTCGATATCAAATCCTTTATGCTGATAAAATCTCTCATCTTCAATGGCAACGACCGCGTTTATAAGATTTTTGGGTATCTGCTCATAGGTTACAAGCTCCCTGTTTTCCTCGCCGTGAAAAGTTTTAATAAGTGTTCCGTCGGCAGCATATATTTTTGATGTCAGGGCATTCTCTGCAGGAGAGTAGTCTCCCAAACTCGGCAGGTCCGAAAATAAGGAGGCCACAATCTGGAGGGCTGATATCAGGACACCTGAAAGAACAATCACAAATAATAACTGGGAAATAACAATGACAGCTATTATGGCTATTATTATCCTGGAGGGTTTTTTAGCTTTATGTTTTTTTCTTAATCTGGACACAATTTAAAAACCTTTTAATCTATCAATATGTTTATAATTAAAAAAAGTATCTGACAGAAACACTATATTAACAGATACTGCAAGTAAAAAATATTATCATATTTTTTTTATATTATACAGGACTGAATAACA